>NCED01000046.1:0-44073 GCA_002280485.1 Caulobacterales bacterium 32-69-10 | reverse complement strand
ACGCAGCCCTCGCAGCCCTGCTATGATTCCCCTATGTCCGACGCGTTCTTCTTCACGGTCATGGGAATCCTGGCCGCAGGCATGATCGCCCTCGCCCTGGTCTGGCCCCAGGGGCTGGGCGCCCGTTCGCCTGACCCGTTCGGCCACACCACCGCCGCCGAGCTGAGGGCGGCGCAGCAGCGGCAGGTCGACCTCAAGGGCGCCCTTTGAGATTTTGCAACGTGTGACGGTCTAAGAAGCAGGCCGGACCTCACGGAGCCTTCCATGCCCCTGCCCCCCCGCGTCGATATCGTCCCCAACACCCTGGCCTTCGAGACCACCGCGCTCGTCAAGCCGACGGGGTTTCGGGAGTACGACGCGCGCTGGATCCTGGACAAGGAGATCAACCTCCTTGGCGTCCAGGCGCTCGGCCTCGGCCTCGGGACCTATATCCACGAGATCGGGGTTCGGCCGCGCATCGCCGTGGGCCACGACTTCCGCGCCTATTCGCTGGCCGTGAAGCAGGCCCTGACCCTGGGCCTGATGAGCGCCGGCTGCGAGGTGCTGGATATCGGCCTCGCGCTGTCGCCGATGGCCTATTTCGCCCAGTTCGATCTCGACGCGCCCTGCGTCGCCATGGTCACCGCCAGCCACAACGAGAACGGCTGGACCGGGGTGAAGATGGGCGCGCAAAAGCCCCTCACCTTCGGTCCCGACGAGATGGGCCGGCTGAAGGAAATCGTGCTTTCCGGAGCCGGCGTCGAACGTTCCGGCGGAAAGCTCACCCGGGTCGAGGGGGTGATGGAACGCTATATCGCCGACGTCTCGGCCGGGCTGACCCTGAACCGCAGGCTGCGCGTGGTCTGCGCCTGCGGCAACGGCACGGCGGGCGCCTTCGCCCCCGAGGCCCTGCGGCGGATGGGGGCCGAGGTGATCCCGATGGACGTGGACCTCGACTACACCTTCCCCAAGTACAACCCGAACCCCGAAGACCACGAGATGCTGCACGCGATGGCTGAGACCGTCATCCGCGAGGGCGCCGATCTGGCCCTCGGCTTCGACGGCGACGGCGACCGCTGCGGGGTGGTGGACGACGAGGGCGAGGAGATCTTCGCCGACAAGATCGGGCTGATGCTGGCCCGCGACCTGTCGGCCCTGCACCCGGGCTCGACCTTCATCGTCGACGTGAAGTCGACCGGACTTTACGCAACCGATTCAATCCTCAAGGCCAATGGAGCCAAGACGGTCTACTGGAAGACCGGCCACAGCTACATCAAGCGCAAGACCGCCGAACTCGGCGCCCTGGCCGGCTTCGAGAAGTCCGGCCATTTCTTCTTCAACGCCCCCTACGGCCGCGGCTACGATGACGGGCTGGTGGCGGCCGCGGCGGTGCTCGGCATGCTCGACCGCAATCCGGGCAAGAGGCTTTCCGAACTCAAGAAGGCCCTGCCCGTCGCCTTCACCTCCCTGACCATGAGCCCCCACTGCGCCGACGAGACCAAGTACGGCGTGGTGGACGACATCGTCGCCGACTACGAAGCCCTGGCCGCTTCCGGCGGCTCGATCCTGGGACGCAGAATCCGCGACCTGGTCACCGTCAACGGCGTACGCGTCACTCTGGAGGACGGCTCGTGGGTGCTCGTGCGCGCCTCGTCCAACAAGCCGGAGCTGGTCGTCGTGGTCGAGAGCATGCAGTCGGCCGACGACATGCGGGCCCTGTTCCATAAGGAAGTGAAGCCGCGCCTGGGCAAGCGGCCCGAGGTCGGCGCCTACAATCAGGAAATCTAGGGCGCGGGCTAGGGCGCGACTTGGGCGACGACCATGGGCGGCGGACCCGGGTCGTCGATGCCGGCGACCGTCATGGCCCGGGACAGCAGAACCAGGGCGACGGCCACCGCCGACCACACGGCGGCGAGGCGCACCCAGCGCGGCAGGGGGTCAGGACTGCGCACCAACAAAGGCTGGGTCCGAGGGTAATTCCGTCTCATCCCGCCCATCCGCTCGCCGTCGCAGTGGGACAACCGTTAACGGGACCGCTGGTTCCCGCGCCGGCGTCGAGCGGCTGGACGGTTCAGGCGGCCGCCTCGCGGACCTTGCCGGCGATATCCTTGATGACCTGATCGATCAGGCCCTCGTCGTCGCCCTCGGCCATGATGCGAATCAGGGGCTCGGTGCCCGAGGCGCGGACCAGGACACGGCCGGAACCGTTGAGGCGCGCCTCGGCGTCGGCGATGGCGGCGCAGACGCCGGCGTTCTTGAGCGGCTCGCCGCCCTTGAAGCGCACGTTCTCCATCTTCTGCGGCGCGGGCTCATATTGGCGGGCCAGCGAACTCATCGGCTTGCCCGACTGGACCATCACCGCCAGCACCTGCAGGGCGGCGATTAGGCCGTCGCCCGTGGTGGAGACGTCCGACAGGATGATGTGGCCAGAGGCCTCGCCGCCGAGGTTGAAGCCGCCCGAGCGCATGCGCTCCATGACGTAGCGGTCGCCGACGGCCGTGCGCTCCAGCTTAAGCCCCTTCTCGGTCAGGAACCGCTCCAGCCCCAGATTGGACATGACTGTGGCCACGACGCCGCCGCCCTTGAGCCGGCCTTCGGCGGCCCAGTTGCTGGCGATGATGGCCATGATCTGGTCGCCGTCGACGACGGTCCCGCGCTCGTCGCAGATCACCAGCCGGTCGGCGTCGCCGTCTAGGGCGATGCCGATGTCGGCGCGGTATTCCTTCACCGCCCGGGCCATGGCCTGGGGATGGGTGGAGCCGCATTCCTCGTTGATGTTGGTCCCGTTGGGCGAGACGCCGACAGGGATGACCTCGGCGCCCAGCTCGTAGAGGGCGGTGGGCGCGACCTTGTAGGCGGCGCCGTTGGCGCAATCGATGACGATGCGCAGGCCGGCGAGGGTCAGGTGGCGCGGATAGGTCGCCTTGGCGATCTCGACATAGCGGGCCTGGGCGTCGTCGATCCGCTGCACGCGGCCCAGGGCCCGGGGCTCGGCGAGCCCCTCCTGCAGGCCCTCGTCCATCAGGGCCTCGATCTGGGCTTCCCGGCTGTCGGAGAGCTTGTAGCCATCGGGGCCGAACAGCTTGATGCCGTTGTCGGCGAAGTCGTTGTGCGAGGCCGAGACCATGACGCCGAGGTCGGCGCGCATGGAGCGGGTCATCATCGCCACCGCCGGGGTCGGCAGCGGCCCGAACAGGCGCACATCCATGCCGACGGACGCGAAACCCGCCACCAGGGCCGGCTCGATCATATAGCCAGACAGGCGGGTGTCCTTGCCGATGACCACGAGGTGGCGGCGGTCCGGGTCGCGGCGGAACAGCTTGCCCGCGGCCAGGCCCACGCGCAGGGCGACCTCGGCGGTCATCGGATGGGTGTTGGCCCGTCCCCTGATCCCGTCGGTTCCGAAATAGCCGCGCTTCACAGGTTCAGGCTTGCCCATCGGTCTCTCGCCGCCGTCTCGCGCCATGATTACTCCGTGGATGGCTGACATGGGAAACGAATCGAAATCGGAGTTTACCCTCCGCGCCCTTCGAGAGTGCTAAAGCGCGGCCGGACACGGGGGCTACGGACCGAATCATGTGCGGCATCATCGGCATCGTCGGGATCAGGCCCGTGGCGGACAGGCTGCTCGAGAGCCTCAAGCGGCTGGAGTACCGCGGCTATGACTCTGCCGGTATCGCCACCCTGGACGCCGGCCGCCTGGACCGCCGCCGGGCCAAGGGCAAGATCCGCGCCCTCGAGGAGCGGCTGGCGCAGGAGCCCATCGGCGGCTCGGTTGGCATCGGCCATACCCGCTGGGCCACCCATGGCGTGCCCGCCGAACGTAACGCTCACCCGCACCGGGCCGGCCGGGTGGCTGTGGTCCACAACGGCATCATCGAGAACTTCGCCGCGCTGAAGGCTGGCCTCGTCGCCGCCGGCCATAGCTTTGAAAGCGAGACCGACACCGAAGTGATCGCCCACCTGCTCGACGAGGCGCTCGAAAGCGGCGCTGAGCCCCTGGCGGCCTTCAAGGCCACGCTGGACAAGCTTGAGGGCGCTTACGCCCTGGCGGTCCTCGTCGAGGGGCGGGACGCCCTGGTGATGGGCGCCCGCCGGGGCAGCCCGCTGGTGGTCGGCTACGGCGAAGGCGAGATGTTCATCGGCTCGGATGCGCTCGCGGTCGGCCCGTTCACCCAGTCCGTCGCCTACCTCGACGAAGGCGACTACGTGGCCATCGACCACGCCGGAGCCCAGGTGTTCGACGCGACCGGCGCGGCGGTGCGGCGCGCACGGCACCAGGTCGCCGCCTCCGCCGCCCTGGTCGAGAAGGGCAACTACCGCCACTTCATGGAAAAGGAGATCCATGAGCAGCCGGACGCGATCCAGCACACGCTCTCGGCCTATCTCGATCCGGTGACGGGCCGGGCCAGCGCCCCCGACGGCTTCGACTTCGCCGCCATCCCGCGCATCCAGATCGTGGCCTGCGGCACCGCCTATTTCGCCGGCTTGACCGCCAAGTACCTGTTCGAGCGCCTGGCCGGCCTGCCGGTCGACGTCGAGATCGCCTCAGAGTTCCGCTACCGCGAGCCGGCGGTGGTCCCTGGGACGCTCGCCCTGGCCATATCCCAATCGGGCGAGACCGCCGACACCCTGGCGGCGCTGCGCTGGTGCAAGGCGCAAGGGCTGCCCACCGCCGCGGTGGTCAATTCCCACCAGTCGTCCATGGCCCGGGAAGCCGACCGGATGTGGCCGACCCACGCCGGGCCGGAGATCGGGCACGCCCGCGGCCGGATCGACGACGCCGCAACCGCCCGCCTGGTGCAGGTGCTGATGGAGGCCCCGCGCCTGATCGCCGAGACCCTGCAGCGCGAGGATGCGATCCGGGCGCTGAGCGGCGACCTCAGCCGCGCCCGCGACGTGCTCTACCTGGGACGCGGCCCCTTCTATCCCATCGCCCTGGAAGGGGCGCTGAAGCTGAAGGAACTCAGCTATATACACGCAGAAGGTTATGCGGCCGGAGAGCTCAAGCACGGCCCCTTGGCCCTCGTCGACGAACACATGCCGGTGGTGGTGATCGCCCCGTCCGGCGAGCTCCTGGAGAAGACCCTCTCCAACCTGCAGGAGGTGGCGGCCCGGGGCGGCTCGCCGATCATCCTGATCACCGACGAAGGCGGCGGGGCCAGTGCGCACGCGGCCAACAAGGTGGTGCTGGTCCCGCCGTGCGATCCGATCATCGCGCCGATGGTCTATGCGGTCCCGATCCAGCTGCTCGCCTACCATACCGCCGTGCAAAAAGGCACGGACGTGGACCAGCCGCGCAACCTCGCCAAATCCGTCACCGTTGAGTGAGACTTCCGTCGTAGAGACGAAGGCGAGTTGCTGATCCCAAGGAGTCCCATGAAGCGCGTTCGCAAGGCGGTTCTTCCCGTCGCCGGCCTCGGCACCCGCATGCTTCCGGCCGCCAAGACCGTGGCCAAGGAGATGCTGACGGTGGTCGACCGGCCGCTGATCCACTGGGTGCTGGCCGAAGCCAGGGCCGCCGGGATCGAGCACTTCGTCCTGGTCACCGGGCGCGGCAAGTCGGCGATGGAGGACTACTTCGACCACCACGTCGAGTTGGAGGAGACCCTGCGCGCCAAGGGCAAGACCGCCCTTTTGGACCAGATCGTCGCCGACCTGCCCAAGGAGGGCGAGATCTCCTACGTGCGCCAGATGAACCCGCTGGGCCTAGGCCATGCGGTATGGTGCGCCCGGGATATCATCGGCGACGAGCCCTTCGCGGTGCTGCTGCCCGACATGATCATGGACGCCGAGCCCGGCGCCACGGCCCAGGCGCTGGCGGCCTATGAACAGACCGGGGGCGACAACATCGTTGTGGTCGAGCCCTGCCCGCCCGGCATGGCGCACCAGTACGGCATCGTGGCCATGGAGGGTCCCGAGGGGCGCCTGCGCCGGATGACCGGCATGGTCGAGAAGCCGGCCGCGGGAACCGAGCCGTCGAACCTGTTCATCTCGGGCCGCTACGTCCTCAACCCCGAGATCTTCGAGGCCCTGGCGGCCAGGGAGCGCGGCGCCGGCGGCGAGATTCAGCTCACTGACGCCATGGCCCGCCTGATGAAGACACAAGCCTTCCACGCCCTTGAGTACGAGGGGACCACGTATGATTGCGGCGATAAGATCGGCTGGCTTCGGGCGAACGTGGCTCTGGCGCTGAAGCGGCCCGATCTGAAGGACGCCGCGCGGGCGGCGCTGGAGCCGCTGCTGCGCTAGGGGCGTCCGCCTCGCAGGGCCACCCTTCAGCGAGGTCGCGCCACTCCGGGTTGGCGGCCTCGATCATCCGCAGTTTCCAGGTCTTCTTCCAGGCCCTCAGGGCGCGTTCGCGCTCGATGGCGGCGTCGAGGCTCGGGTGCTGCTCGAACCACACCAGGCGCGTGCAGCCGAACACCTTGGGAAAGCCCGGGAAGGCCCCGTCCCGATGGTCGGCCATCCTGCGCCCCAGCCGCCTCGCCACCCCGACATAGAGCAGGCCTCCTCGGCCGCTGGTGGCGATGTAGACGGCGGCGGGGGCGGGTGAGTCGCTCATGAGAACAGGTTTGGAGGCCCGCGGCGTCCGGGTCCAAACGGTTCGGCTGACAGGCGAGGAACGGGGTTAAATCCTCAGCCCACTCCGCGCTAAGTTGTGGGATGCGGCTCTTCATCTTCGGTTACGGCTTCACCGGCCACGCGCTCGAACGCCGTCTGGCGCCCAAGGGTTGGGACGTGGTCGGGACGACGCGGTCGGCGCCGCGGGACTACGACGGCGCGGACGCGGTGCTGATCGCCGCGCCGCCGACGGCGGAAGGCTGCCCGGGCCTCGCGGCCCTGGCCCCTGCCCTCGCGGCCAATCCTCCGGCGTGGCTCGGCTACCTCTCCACGACCGGGGTCTATGGCGACCGGGGCGGCGGCTGGGTGTTCGAGACCAGCGACCTCTTGGCCCATTCGGTCGAGGGCGCACGGCGGGCGGCGGCCGAACGGGGCTGGCTGGGCCATGGGGCGGCGGTGTTCCGGCTCCCCGGCATTTACGGCCCCGGCCGCTCCGCCTTCGACCGGCTGCGGGACGGAACGGCCAAGCGGTTGGTCAAGCCCGGGCACGTGTTCTCGCGCATCCACGTGGACGACCTCGCCGCGGGGCTGGAGGCGTCGATCGCCCGGCCGCGGGCCGGCGGTCTCTACAACCTGACCGACGACGAGCCGGCCCCGGCCCACGCGGTCACCACCTATGCGGCGCGGCTGCTGGGCATTGAGCCGCCGCCGGAGACGGCCTTCGACGAGACCACCCTGTCGCCGATGGCGCGGCGGTTCTGGGCGGAATCCAAGCGCGTCTCCAACGCCCGCGCCAAGGCGGAGCTGGGCTGGCGCCCGGCCTATCCGTCCTACCGCGAGGGGCTGGCGGCGGTGCTTGCGGCCGGAGGTTAGACCAGCCGGCTCTGCACCATCGCCGCGGCGACGAAGCTCGCGAACAGGGGGTGCGGGGCGAAGGGGCGGCTCTTCAGTTCGGGGTGGAACTGGACGCCGACGAACCACGGGTGGTCCTCGCGCTCGACGATCTCGGGCAGGACCCCGTCGGGGGACAGGCCGGAGAACTTCAGCCCGGCGCCCTCGATCTTCTCGCGGTAGCCGATATTGACCTCGTAGCGGTGGCGGTGGCGCTCGGAGATCTGCTCGGAACCATAGATTTCGGCGACCTTGGAGCCGGGTACAAGGCGAGCCTCATAGGCGCCCAGGCGCATGGAGCCGCCGAGGTCGTCATTGGCGCCGCGGGTCTCCAACCGGTTGCCGCGCACCCACTCGGTCATCAGCCCGACCACCGGCTCCAGGGCCGGGCCGAACTCGGTGGACGAGGCGCCCTTGATGCCGGCGACGTTCCGCGCCGCCTCGATCACCGCCATCTGCATGCCGAAGCAGATACCGAAATAGGGCACGTTGCGCTCGCGGGCGAACTGGACCGCGCGGATCTTGCCTTCCGCGCCCCGCTCGCCGAACCCGCCGGGGACCAGGATGCCGTGCACCCCCTCCAGCCGGGCCGAGGCCGCGCCCGCCTCGCCCTCGAACAGCTCCGATTCCACCCAGTCGATGGAGACCCGGACATTATTGGCGAGCCCCCCGTGGATCAGGGCCTCGATGAGGGATTTGTAGGCGTCCTTGAGCACCGTGTACTTGCCGACCACGGCGATGCAGACGTCGCCGTCAGGGCGGGCCTGGCGATCGGCGATGTCTTCCCAGCGGGTCAGGTTCGGCTCGGGGGCGTCAGCGATGCCGAAACAGGACAGCACCTCGGCGTCGAGGCCTTCGCGATGATAGTCGAGCGGCACGGCGTAGATGGAGTTGGAATCCATCGCCTGGATGACGCTGGACGGCCGCACGTTGCAGAACAGGGCGATCTTGCGCTTCTCGTCCGGCGGGATCGGGAACTCGCAGCGGCACAGCAATATGTCCGGCTGGATGCCGATGGAGCGCAGCTCCTTGACCGAGTGCTGCGTCGGCTTGGTCTTCATCTCCCCAGCCGTCTTGATGAACGGCAGGAGGGTCAGGTGCATGAAAACGCAGTGGCCGCGGGGCAACTCCTGGCCGAGTTGGCGGATGGCCTCAAAGAACGGCAGGCCCTCGATGTCGCCCACCGTGCCCCCGATCTCCACCAGCACGAAGTCGGCGTCGTGGCCGTCCTCGCCCTTGGCCTCGGACAGGACGAACTTCTTGATCTCGTCGGTGACGTGCGGGATGACCTGGACGGTGGCGCCGAGGTAGTCCCCGCGCCGCTCCTTCTCCAGGATGGTCTGATAGATGCGCCCGGTGGTGATGTTGTCGCCCTGGTGAGCCGACACGCCGGTGAAGCGCTCGTAGTGGCCGAGGTCGAGGTCGGTCTCGGCCCCGTCATCGGTCACGAACACCTCCCCGTGCTGATACGGACTCATCGTACCGGGGTCGACGTTCAGATAGGGATCGAGCTTGCGCAGGCGCACGCGATAGCCGCGCGCCTGCAACAAAGCGCCAAGCGCTGCGGAGGCAAGGCCCTTACCAAGTGAGGAGACCACGCCGCCGGTGATGAAAATGTACCGGGCCATGGGGGGCCAGTTTACCCCCGATTCGCGCGGCCAGAGCCGCCGAAAAGAATCACTGTTTCGTCGCAGGCTGCGGAGCGGCCGGGACCGAGGGTGAGGTATTGACCTGGGGCGCGGGCGCCTCGAACACGCTGGGCCCGGCCGGGCCCGCCGGAGCGCCCGGCAGGGTCGGCGCCGGGGCGGTCGGGATCGGGGTCGCCGGCTGGGTCGGGCGCAGAGCGTCGGGGTTCAGGGCGTCGACCTTCAGCCGGTCCACGACCGAAGCGCCGCCGCTGGCGCGGCCGGCGACGATGGTAAGCACGATCGACAGCACGAAGAAGAGGGTCGCCAGGATGGCGGTGGTGCGGGTGAGTAGGTCGCCGGCGCCGCGGGCGGTCATGAAGCCGCCCCCGCCGCCGCCCATGCCTAACGCTCCCCCTTCGGAGCGTTGAAGCAGGATCACGCCCACGAGGGCGATGCAGACGATGATCTGGATGACCAGCAGGAGGCCGAGCAGCATGGCGGTGTGCGACTTCGTTTCGAACTGAGCGGGATGTGGGACCTAAACGGACCCCAGGCAAGCGCGCGCTGTAGCATCATGCGGTGGGGGAAGTCGAGGACGCCGACCGCGGCCCCTACCCCGCCGCCCGCACGATCGGCAGGAAGTCGGCGCACTTCAGGGACGCGCCGCCGACCAGGGCGCCGCCGACCTCGGCCGCGTTCAGTATGGCCTGGGCGTTGTCCGGCTTGACCGAGCCGCCATAGAGGATGTTCGCCCCGCCGTCCTCGCCCAGCAGGTCGCGCAGGGTGCGGCGGGCCTCGGCATGGACCTCTTCGATCTCCGCCAAGGTCGGGGTCAGGCCGGTGCCGATGGCCCAAATCGGCTCGTAGGCGACCGAGAAGGCGCGGCCCTTGAGGGCGGCGGACAGCGAACCGGTCAACTGCTCGCGGACGCGGGCCAAGGCCTGGCCGGCCTTGCGCTCCTCCAGGCTCTCGCCGACGCAGATGATGGGCTCCAGCCCGGCGGCAAGCGCCGCCTCGACCTTGGCGGCCACGTCGGCGTCGGTCTCGCCATGGCCGGCGCGGCGCTCGGAATGGCCGAGGATGACCAGGGTCGCCCCCGCCGCCGCCAGCATCGGGGCGCTGACGTCGCCGGTGAAGGCGCCGCTCGCCTTGGCGTGGCAGTCCTGCCCCCCGACCTCGACCGCCGTTCCGGCCAGGGCCTGGGCCAGGGGCGCGATCAGGGTGGCCGGCGGGCAAAGGCCCGTGCGGGCCGCCGCCGGTTGGGCGGCCAGGGCCTCGGCCAGGGCCCGGGCCTCCTGTAGCCCGCCCTCCAGGCCGTTCATCTTCCAGTTGCCGACGACGAACTTGCGGTGGACCGAGGACATGAGAAGCGGGGTTCCGTGTGTGAAGGGGACCCATGGCTAGGGCGCCCCGGCGCATCTGTCACGCCTGCCGCCTTGCTCATGCCGCGAACGCTCCACTATACCGACGGCTGCGGAACCGCGCGCCGGTCCGCCAAGAAACAAGGACTCCGCGCCGCGATGCTTGCCCAGATCCGCGCCTTCGCCAAATCCCCCGTCGCCGTGGGGATTTTCGCTCTCCTGATCCTCAGCTTCCTGGTGTTCGGCATCGGGGACGTGCTCGGGGCGGGCGCGATCAAGGATTCGGTCGTCCAGGCCGGCTCGCGCAGCATCTCCTCGCTGACGTTCAAACAGCGCTTCGACGCCTTCAAGAAGCAGGTCGAGCAGCAGCAGAACAACGGCCAGCCGATCACTGCCGAGCAGGCGGCCCAGGCCGGGCTCGACAAGAGCCTCGTCGACCAGCTGGCCTATTCGGAATCCTTCGCCGAGATGTTCCGTAAGGCCGGGATCATCCCCTCCGACACCCTGGTGGTCAGCGAGCTTCGCAAGAACCAGGCCTTCTTCGACCCGGTCACCGGCAAGTTCGACCGCCCGACCTATCAGTCCCGCCTGGCCCAGGCCGGCATGACCGAGCAGCAGTTCGAGGGGGTCCTGCGCGACGAGACCGCCCAGACCCACTACATCTCGGGCATCGCCGCCGGCCTCGTCGTGCCGCGCACCTATCTGGCCAGCCTCGCCGCCTACGCCCGCGAGGGCCGCGACTTCAGCTGGTTCACCCTCACCCCGGCCCTGGCCGGGCCGCCGGTCCAGCCGACGGACGCCCAGCTTCTGGCCTATGTGAAGGAAAACGCCGCGACCTTCACCAAGCCCGAACTGCGCAACTTCACCATGGTCCGCTTCAGTCCGACCCTGGTGGCCCAGAACCTGAAGGTCGATGAGGCCGCGGTTCAGAAGCGCTTCGAGTTTGAAAGGGACACCCTGTCGGTCCCAGAGACCCGCAGCTTCGTGCAGGCCGCCCAACAGACCGAGCTCGCCGAGCTTCGCGAGCAACACGCCGCCGAGCTCCAAGCCTCCGCCGAGCAGACCCGCCGCCAGATCGAGGCCGTCAACACCCTCCTCAAAGACGCCATCGAAAAACGCTCCGCCGACGCCGCCTTCGCCGTGAAGGCAGGTGAGGTCTCTGGGCCGGTGCAAGGCTCGGTCGGCCTGCAGGTTCTGAAGATCACCAAGGTCAACCCGGGCCACCAGGCGACCCTGGATGAGGTCCGCGCCAAGATCGAGGCCGAGGTCAAGAAGGACGCCGCCACCGAGAAGGTCTACGCCGACGTCCAGAAGTACGAGGACGCCCGCACCGGCGGCGCCACCATGGCCGAGGCCGCCAAGACCCTCAATCTCGAGACCATGGCCGCGCCGGCGCCGATCACCGCCCAGGGCTCCGACCTGCTCGGCCGGTCGCTGAACCTGCCGCCCAAGATGCTGGAATCGGTGTTCTCCCTGCCCGCGGGGGGCGAGAGCGATGTGCTGGACCTCGGCCAGGGCGAATATGTCGCCGTCCGCGTCGACAAGATCCTCCCCGGCGGCCTGGCCGCTCTCGACGAGGTGCGCACCGCCGCGACCCAGCGCTACGTCATGGCCGAGATGGGCAAGAAGCTGAAGGCCCGGGCCGACGCCATCGAGGCCCAGGTCAAGAAGGGCCAGACCATGGCCCAGGCCGCCGCCGCGGTCGGCGCCAAGCTGGAGACGGCCAAGGGCGTCACCCGCGAAGACGCCGGCAAGGGCGAGTACAGCAACGACCTGATGACCAAGGTGTTCACCGCCAAGCCCGGCCAGGTGATGATCGGCGAAGGCTCGCAGCTGGGCTACATCGTCGCCAAGCTCGATCGCATTCAGCCGGTCGCGCCCGCCACCGTCGCCCCCATGATCGAGGCCCAGCGCGACAACTTCCGCGGTCAGCTGTTCGACGACATCGGCTTCGCCACCCGCAACGCCGCCCGCGATCTGATCAAGCCCAAGGTCGACTACAACAAGGCGCGCACCGCCATCGGCCTCGAAGCCCTGCCTGAGCCGGGCAAGGCCGGGGCTGGCGCCGCGCCCGCACCGCCGGCGAAAACGAAGTGATCTGCCAGCCCGACTTCGACGGCTTCGCTGAGGCCTATGGCCGCGGCGAAGGCCAGGTGGTGTGGACCCGCCTGATCGACGACCTGGAGACGCCGGTCTCGGCCTATCTGAAGCTGGCCCAGGGCCGACCCTACGCCTTCCTCTACGAATCGGTGGAGGGCGGGGCCTGGCGCGGGCGCTATTCGATCGTGGCCATGAACCCCGACCTGGTCTGGCGCTGCTTCGGCGACAAGGCCGAGGTCGCGCAAGGGCCGGCCATCGCCGCCGGCGCCTTCACCCCCGAACCCCTGCCCGCCCTGGCCTCCCTGCGGGCCCTGGTCGCGGCGGTGCAGATGCCGCTGCCGCCGGAGCTGCCGCCGATGGTCTCGGGCCTGTTCGGGGTGCTGGGATACGACATGATCCGGCTGTTCGAGCCGGTGGGGCCGGCCAAGCCGGATACGCTGGGGCTCCCCGACGCCGTGATGATCCGCCCGTCGGTGGTGGCGGTGTTCGACGCCATCGGCCAGGAGATCATCCTGTCGACCACGGTGCGGCCTGCATCGGGCGTGGACGCCCGCCAGGCCTATGACGCCGCCGTAGCGCGGCTGGCGGAGATCGAGACCGACCTGCGCGCCGCCCTGCCCCCGCGCAAGGCCACCCAGCCCCACGCCCAGCAACCGCCCGAGAGCCCGGTGACGCGGGCGGACTATCACCGCATCGTCGACATCGCGAAGGGCTACATCGCCGCCGGCGACATCTTCCAGGTGGTGCCGAGCCACCGCTTTCGCGCGCCCTTCCCGCTCGACCCGTTCGCCTTCTACCGCTCGCTGCGGCGGCTGAACCCGGCGCCCTTCCTGTTCTACCTGAACTTCGGAAACTTCCAGCTGGCCGGCTCCAGCCCGGAAATCCTGGTCCGCCTGCGCGACGGCAAGGTCACCATCCGCCCCATCGCCGGCACCCGCCCGCGCGGCGCGACGCCCGAGCAGGACGCCGAATACGAGCGCGAACTCCTGGCCGACCCCAAGGAGCGGGCCGAGCACCTGATGCTGCTCGACCTGGGGCGCAATGATGTCGGCCGGGCGGTGATGCTGAACGACGACGGCCGCAACGCCCCGGTGACCGGCCCGCGGGTCAAGGTGACCGAGAGCTTCAAGATCGAGCGCTACTCCACCGTCATGCACATCGTCTCCAACGTGGAGGGCGAGGCGCCGGAGGGGCTGGACCCCGTCGACGTGATCCTGACCGCCCTTCCCGCCGGCACGCTGTCCGGCGCGCCCAAGGTCCGGGCGATGCAGATCATCGACGAGCTCGAGACCGAAAAGCGCGGCATGGCCTACGCCGGGGCCGCCGGATACATCTCGGCCAACGGCTCGGTCGACACCTGCATCATCCTGCGTACGGCCCTGTTCAAGGACGGCATGATGTACGTCCAGGGCGGCGGCGGCGTGGTCGCCGACAGCGATCCGGACGCCGAATACGAAGAAACCCGCCACAAGACCCGCGCCCTGAGGCGTGCGGCCGAAGAGGCCTGGCGTTTCGGGGGGTGATCCCTTGTCCCTCCCCATGAAGGTGAGGGACAGGATTCGGCTTACCGCACCGGCGCCCGCAGTTCGGGGATCGGCTTGGAGATGGTGATGTCGGGGCCGAAGTTCGGCGGGCCGAGGATCACCGCCAGGACCAGGGCCGCGGCCGATCCGGCGCAGAGAACCGCGGCGCCGATCAGGGGCCAGACCGATTGCGGCGCGCGCACAGGATTGAGCTGGGCGCGGGCGGCCTTGATCGCCGGCGGCGTCAGGACCGCGGCGCGAGCGACCGCCGGTTGCGGCTCTTCGTCAAATAGGGGACCCAACACATCGACCATCCGGTGAAGCTGCGCAGATTCTCAGGCGCCCCGCCAGCGCAGGCGGCTGCACCGCCCTTGGCTCTGAGGCCCGCACCGCTTATGACACCGCCCCATGATCCTGGTCGTCGATAACTACGACAGCTTCACCTACAACCTCGTCCACTACCTGGCCGAGTTGGGCGCCGCCACGCGCGTCATCCGCAACGACGCCATGAGCGCGGCCGAGGCCCTGGCGACCCGGCCCGAGGCGGTGCTGCTGTCGCCGGGCCCCTGCACCCCCAACGAGGCGGGCATGTGCCTGGAGCTGCTGACCAGCGCCCCCGCCGATCTGCCGATCCTGGGCGTGTGCCTCGGCCACCAGGCGATCGGACAGGCGTTCGGCGGCCAGGTGATCCGCGCCAAGGCCCTGATGCACGGCAAGACCAGCCCGATCCATCACAAGGGCGAGGGCCTGTTCGCCGGCATCCGCGACGGCTTCATCGCCACCCGCTACCACTCCCTGGCGGTCCTGGCCGATCCCTTGCCCGACGTGCTGGAGGTCGTGGCCTGGACCGAGGACGGCGAGATCATGGGCCTGCGCCACAAGCAGCGGCCGATCCACGGGGTCCAGTTCCACCCCGAATCGATCGCCACCGAGAACGGTCGCGAGCTGCTGGCCAATTTCCTCGACCTCGCGGGCGTCCAGCGCGCCGCCCTGGCGTAAGCCCATGTCCGACGCCTTCAAGCCCCTGCTGGCCCGGCTGGCCGACGGGGCCAACCTCACCGAGGACGACGCCGAGGCCTTCTTCGCCGCCTGCCTAAGGGGTGAACCCAGCCCCGCCCAGGTGGCCGCCGCCCTGACCGCCATGCGCCTGCGCGGCGAGACGGTGGGCGAGATCGTCGCCGGAGCCCGGGCCATGCGCCGGGCGGCGGTGATGCTGGAGGTCCCCTATCCCGTCATCGACGTCTGCGGCACCGGCGGGGACGGACTGCACACCCTCAACATCTCGACCGCTGTCGGCTTCGTGGCCGCCGGCGGCGGACTGAAGGTGGCCAAGCACGGCAACCGGGCCCTGTCGTCCAAGTCGGGCGCGGCTGATGTTCTGACCTCGCTGGGCGTCAATATCCACGCCACCCTGGAGCAGCAGCGCCGCGCCCTGGACGAAGCCGGGATCGCCTTCCTGTTCGCCCAGACCCACCATGGCGCCATGCGCCACGTCTCGCCCATCCGCGCCGACCTGGGGTTCCGCACCATCTTCAACCTGCTGGGCCCGGTGACCAACCCCGCCGGCGCCAGGCGGCAGGTGGTCGGGGTCTATTCCAACCGCTGGGTGGAGCCGATCGCCCGGGTGCTGGGCCAGCTCGGCGCCGAGCGCGCCTGGGTGGTGCATGGCCAGGGCATGGATGAGATGACCATCACCGGCCCGACCGAGGTGGCCGAGTGGCGCGACGGCGCCGTGCGCCTGTTCACCGTCTCCCCCGAGGCCGTGGGCCTGGAGCGTCGGTCGCAGGAGGATCTACGCGGCGGCGATCCGGCCCATAACGCCCAGGCCCTGCGCGACCTGCTGGCCGGCCAGACCGGCGCCTACCGCGACATGGTGCTGCTCAACGCCGCCGCCGCCTTCCTGGTCGCCGAAACGGTCGAGACCCTGCGCGAGGGCATCGACCTGGGCGCGACGGTGATCGACGACGGCCGGGCCCAGGCCGCCCTGGACGGTCTGGTGAAGGCGAGCAACGCATGAGCGACATCCTGGCCAGGATCGCCGACTACAAGCGGGCCGAGGTGGCGCAGCGCCGCGCCGCCACGACGCCGGACGCCCTGGACGCCCGGGCCAAGGCCGCCTCGGCGCCGCGCGGGTTCGCCGCCGCCCTGACCCATGCGCCGCCGGGCAAGCTGGCCCTCATCGCCGAGGTCAAGAAGGCCAGCCCGTCCAAGGGCCTGATCCGCGAGGACTTCGATCCGCCCGCGCTCGCCAAGGCTTATGAGGCCGGCGGCGCCAGCTGCCTGTCGGTGCTGACCGATGGGCCGAGTTTCCAGGGCGACGACGCCTATCTGGTCGCCGCCCGGGCGGCCGTCGGCCTGCCCTGCCTGCGCAAGGAGTTCCTGGTCGATCCGTGGCAGGTGGCCGAATCGCGCGCGCTCGGCGCCGACGCCATCCTGGTGATCATGGCCATGGTCGAGGACTCGGTCGCGGCCGACCAGATGGCCGAGGCCGCACGCTGGGGCATGGACGCCCTGGTCGAGGTGCACGATGAAGCCGAGATGGCCCGCGCGGTGACGCTCGGCGCCAAGCTGATCGGGATCAACAATCGCGATCTGAAGAGCTTCGTCGTCGACCTCGCCGTCACCGAGCGGCTGGCGGCCATGGCTCCGGCCGATTCGGTGCTGGTCGCCGAGAGCGGCATCTTCACCCCGGCCGACGTGGCGCGACTCAGCCGGACCGGGGCAAAGGCGATGCTGGTCGGCGAAAGCCTGATGCGTCAGGCCGACGTAACCGCCGCGACCCGGGCGCTGCTGGCGTAAATCCTCGGCAACAACAGCGTCTTGCGCCAACCGTATTGTCCTGGGCCCCTGTTGACCTAACAATGGCCCGGTTTGAACGCCTGGGGGGGCGAAGATGAAGAACCGGAGCATGGCGTTGATCTGGAGCTTGCTGCTCCATCTGCTGGCCACTTTCCTTGCGCCCGTGGCCGCCCTTGTCTTGGGCGGCGTCACCAAGAGTCCCTCGGTCGGGATCGCCTCCCTCGTGATCCTCTGGGGACTGATCTTCTGGCGCATCCTGGGAATCTACAAGCGCCAAACCCGCCGTGGCCGCCTCGACATGAGCGCCTGGTTACAGTCGAAGAACCACTGCAAGGTCGAGCGCGAGTACCCCTATGAACAGATACGGGAGTGGGGATGGGAAATCCCCGGCTACGACACGACGACGGTCATAGGCAGGGCGGACATGCAGGCCTTAACCCAGACCACAGCCATGAACATGGCCAGCTTGTCGAACGCCGTCGAGAACATTGGCGTGTGGGTGTCGGTCAGGGATGTCGACTATCCGCGCTGGTTCATCCGCACCGAGGTTGGCGAAAAGAGCTGGAAGGAGATCCAGCACGGTCTTGAGCGCTGGCAAGAGATTCTCAATCAGGAGATTGCGGGGCGCTGAGGCGCTGGGCCCTCGCACAATTCGACTGCGAGAATCTTTGCGATTCAAGGCGGAGCGCGTTCGGCGAACGCGCAGCAGCGTTTACTTGACATTAAGTAAGAACACTTACAGAACATCGGATGTGTTGACGGTTTGTTCCGCCGACCTTCGATTCGAAAGGCGCTTTGCATGCTCACGCGCAAGCAGCACGAACTGCTGATGTTCATCCACGAGCGGCTGAAGGAGACCGGCGTCTCCCCCTCGTTCGACGAGATGAAGGATGCTCTCGACCTCGCCTCCAAGTCCGGCATCCACCGGCTGATCACCGCCCTGGAGGAGCGCGGCTTCCTGCGCCGCCTGCCCCACCGGGCCCGGGCGCTGGAAGTGGTCAAGCTGCCCGAGCAGGCCACGGCCGGCGGGCGCGGCCGACAGCCCTTCAAGCCGCAGGTGATCGACGGGAACGGCGGGCCGCGGCCGGCGCCGGAACCGTCGAACGACGTGCGCGAGCTTCCGATGCTGGGCCGCATCGCCGCCGGTACGCCCATCGAGGCGATCCAACACGAGCGCGAGCGCATCTCGGTGCCCGAAAGCATGCTGGGCCAGGGCGAGCACTTCATCCTGGAGGTCCAGGGGGATTCGATGATCGAGGCCGGCATCCTCGACGGCGACCTCGTGGTCATCAAGAAGGGCGACAACGCCAACAATGGCGAGATCGTCGTAGCCCTGGTCATGGGCGAGGAAGCCACCCTAAAGCGCCTTCGCCGCCGCGGCGCCTCGATCGCGCTGGAGCCGGCGAACCGCAACTACGAGACCCGCATCCTGGGGCCCGACCAGGTCCAGGTGCAGGGCAAGCTGGTCGGCCTGATCCGCAAGTACCACTGACCTAGATCTTCCCCCGGCCTCTTGTGGCTGGGGGAGGATCTTTCACTCCTCTGCCCCTCCCACCTGCACCGACCACGGCCGGCGGCCGCGCATGGGCTGGGCCCAGACGACGCGCCAGCCATCCTTGGTGCGGTAGAGTTCGGCCGAGCCGCCGGCGGCGAGTTGGCGCTGGCCGAGGACCAGCTTGCTCGGGCACACCCCCTCCCCCGTCCGCAGCACCACAACCTCCGCCTGGGCGCACAGCTCGGCGACCTGCTCCGGCCGCGCCGGAACGCGCCGCCACCAGCCGGCCAGGCGCACCGGCGTGTCCGCATGCGGGGTGCAGGCGTCGCGGCCGCAGTCGAACAGGGCGTCGATGCGGGCCTGGGGTTCGGCCAGGGGCTCGAAGCCGCGGCGACGCGACCACAGCTCGTAGCCGAACTTCTGGGTCGTGCGCAGGGGAACGGCCTCGCCGTCCGCCACGATGGCGGCGTTGGCGCCCTCGGCGGCGACCCAGGCCGTGGGGGTGGGCGGCCTTGGCGCCAGGGCGACGGCGGCGAAGGGGATCAGGCCCACCCAGCGCAGGCGGCCGTCCCACAGGCAGATGAACAGCAGGCCGAGAAAGGTGGTCGGCAGGGTCCAGGCTGGGGCGCTGGCGATGGTGACCACCGCCTTGGGCAGGTTCGCGAACAGGTGAGCGATGTCGGCGGTGACGGTGAGGCCCCAGTCGGCCGCCGCCAGGGCCCAGTCGCCGCCGCCGAACAGCACCCCGACCGCCCCTAGGGCCAGGGCCGGCAGCACCAGCAGGGAGCTCAGGGCCTCGGTGGCGAGGTTGGCCGGAAGCCCCCACAACGTCACGCGGTTGAAGTGCTGGACGGCGAAGGGGCCGGTGGCCATGCCGGCGACAAAACTGATCATGAAGGCGGCGACCAGCCAGGTCCGCAGTCGCTGGGCCAAGTGGATCGGCCAGGGCACGTCGATCTCCCGCGATGTCCGCGGCCAGGCTTCGGCCAGGGCCAGGAGGGCGGCGGTGGCGGCGAACGACATCTGGAAGCCCGGCTGCGTCACCGCCTCGGGCTGCAGGGCGATGACCACCAGGGCGGCGATGGCCAGGCTGTGCAGGGTCAGGGCCCGGCGGCCGAGCAGGACGGCGGCGAAGGCCACCCCGGCGGTGATGGCGGCGCGCTGGGCCGGCGGCGGCTGACCCGAGATGACGAGGTAGACGATGACGGCGAGCAGGGCCCCGGCCGCCGCCACCTTCTTGGCCGGCACGCGCAGGGCGAGCCACGGCCAGGCGGCGATCAGCAGGCGGATCCCGGCGAAGAGGAAGCCGCCGACGATGGCCATGTGCACGCCGGATATGGAGAGGATGTGGGCCAGGCCCGAATCCCGCATGGCCTGGACGTCGTCCTCGGCCAGCCACGCTTGGTGGCCGGTGACCAGGGCCGCGGCCAGCCCGCCGGTGCGAGGCCCCATCTTGTCGACCAGCCGGCGCGCGAGGCTCCAGCGGCCGGCGTCTATGGCCATGCCGATTCGAAAGCGCAGGGGCGGCGGGATCAGGCTGATGATCTGCGGCCGGCCCAGCGCCAGGCCTGAACCGCCGACCTTGTCGAAGAAGGCGTCCCTGGCGAAGTCGTAGGCTCCCGGAGCGGACGGGGGCGGCGGCGGGTTGAGCAGGGCGCGGACCCGGATCGCCTGCCCCGGCCCGACCAGTCCCTCGCGGACGGTGATGCGGACGCGCGCCGGGGTGGCTTCAGGCGCCAGGCCCTGGACATAGGTGGGGGCGACCAGCATGCGCGGTCGCTCGGCGCTGGCCGAGACCACGTCGAGCACGAAGCCCTCCACCGTGACCACGCCCAGCCCGGCCGGGACGACCGGCGCGATGACGCTGTAGGTGCGAAGGGACGCAACCGCGAAACCCAGAACGGCGAAACAGGCCAGGGCCGACGCGATCGCCAGGGCGCGGCTGCGGACGCGCAAGCCGATGGTGACGGCGACCGCCACGGCGGCGAGGGCCAGGATCAGCACCAGGTTCGAGGCGGGCTCGGTCTTCAGGGCGAAATAGCATGCCGCGCCGAGACCCGCCGCGACGGGTGTCCACAGGGTCCAGCGCTCGGCCTGGGCCAGCACCTCGGCTTTCATGGCCGCCCAATGGCTGGTACGAGCGTCCGCCCCCACCGGACCCTCAGCGCCTATGCCCGACCAATCCGCCGTCGTCACCCGCTTCGCCCCCTCCCCCACCGGGTTCCTGCACATAGGAGGGGCGCGGACGGCGCTGTTCAACCTGCTTTACGCCCGCCACACCGGCGGCAAGTTCCTGCTGCGCATCGAGGACACCGACCGGGCCCGCTCGACCGAGGCGGCCGTGGCCGCCATCTTCGAAGGACTGACGTGGCTCGGCGTCGAGCACGACGGCGAAGTGGTGTTCCAGCACACCCGCGCCGATCGTCACCGCGAGGCCGTGGCCCAGCTGCTGTCGGCCGGTCACGCCTATCGCGACTACATGACCCCGGACGAGCTGGAAGCCGAGCGCGAGGCTGCGCGGGCCGAGGGGCGCGCCGTGCGCTCGCCGTGGCGCGACCAGGACCCGCCTGCCGGCTCCAACCTGCCCCACGTGATCCGCTTCAAGGGGCCCAAGGAGGCCGATACGGTCATCGACGACCTGGTGCAGGGGCCGGTCCGGTTCGCCAACAAGGACCTCGACGACCTGGTGCTGCTGCGCAGCGACGGGGCGCCGACCTACAACCTCGCCGTGGTGGTGGACGACCACGACATGGGGGTGACCCACGTCATCCGCGGCGACGACCATCTGAACAACGCCCCACGTCAGGCCCTGATCTATCAGGCCCTGGGTTGGGACCTGCCCGCCTTCGCCCACATCCCCCTGATCCACGGGCCGGACGGGGCCAAGCTGTCGAAGCGGCACGGGGCCCAGGCGGTCGGCGACTTCGCCGCGCAGGGCTACCTGCCCGAAGCCATGCGCAACTACCTGACCCGCCTGGGCTGGGGTCACGGAGATGACGAGATCTTCTCCGACGAACAGGCCGCCGCCTGGTTTGACATCCGCGACGTCGGCCGGGCGCCGGCGCGGCTGGACTGGGACAAGCTGGCCTCGGTCAACGCCCACTACATCCGCGAGGCCGACGACGCGCGGCTGGCGGCCCTGACCGCCGACGCGCACCGCGCCCGGGGCGAGGCCCTGACCGACGCCGACCTGGCGCGGCTGGAGGCGGCGATGCCGTTTATGAAGACCCGGGCCAAGACCATCCCCCAGCTCGCCGACGAAACCCAGTTCCTCACGGCCCGCCGCCCGCTGCATCTCGACGACAAGGCCCGCGCCACCCTGACGGACGAGGCCGCCTCGCGTCTGCAGCGACTGAGCGAAGCCCTGGCGGCGACCACAAGCTGGACCGACCCGGACCTGGACCTGCTGATCAAGGCCTTCGCTGGGGCCGAAGGGGTAGGCCTGGGCAAGATCGGGCCCAATTTGCGGGCGGCCCTGACCGCCGGGCGCCCCTCTCCCGACCTTTCCAAGACCCTGGCGGCGCTTGGGCGGGACGAGAGCCTAGGCCGGATTCACGATGCTCTTTCGCAGCGCACATAACCCGCTATAAGGCCCATGGCCCTCGGTTTGGGCCGCCCCAGTACACTCGGTCGCAGGCCTGATCCCGCGGCCCTTAAACCCAAGAAGGGTGAGGCATGGAGAACAAGGCCGCGCCGGCTGGCAGCGCCGATCTCAAGGTCGGCGGCAAGGACGTCAACCTTCCGGTGCTCAAGGGGACCATGGGGCCGGAGGTCCTGGACATCCGTAAGCTATATGGCGAAGCGGACGTCTTCACCTACGATCCGGGCTTCACCTCCACGGCGAGTTGCGAGAGCCAGATCACCTTCATCGACGGGGACAAGGGCGTCCTGCTGCACCGCGGTTATCCGATCGCGCAGCTGGCCGAGCAGTCGAGCTTTCTCGAGGTCTGCTACCTGCTCCTGAACGGCGAGCTGCCCAGCGCCGACGAGTTCACCAAGTTCGAGCGGACGATCACCCTGCACACCATGGTGCACGATCAGTTCGACCGCTTCTTCCTCGGCTTCCGCCGCGATGCGCACCCGATGGCGGTGATGTGCGGCGCCGTCGGCGCCCTGTCGGCCTTCTATCACGACAGCACCGACATCAATGATCCGGCTCAGCGGACCATCTCGGCCCATCGCCTGATCGCCAAGATGCCGACCATCGCGGCCCGGGCCTACAAATACTCGGTGGGCCAGCCCTTCATCCACCCGCGCAACGAACTCGGCTACGCCGAGAACTTCCTGCGCATGTGCTTCGCCGTTCCGGCGGAGGACTATGTGGTCAATCCGGTCCTGGCCCGCGCCATGGACCGCATCTTCATCCTGCACGCCGACCACGAGCAGAACGCCTCGACCTCCACCGTCCGCCTCGCCGGCTCGTCGGGGGCCAACCCCTTCGCCTGTATCGCGGCCGGCATCGCCTGCCTCTGGGGGCCCGCTCACGGCGGCGCCAACGAAGAGGCGCTGAACATGCTCAAGGAGATCGGCACCGTCGATCGCATCCCCGAGTACGTCCAGGGCGTGAAGGACCGGAAGTACCGGCTGATGGGCTTCGGCCACCGGGTCTACAAGAACTACGACCCGCGCGCCAAGGTGATGCAGCAGACCTGCCACGAAGTGCTCAAGGCCGTCGGCAAGGACGACGAGCCCCTGCTGCAGGTGGCGATGGAGCTGGAGCGCATCGCCCTGTCGGACGAGTTCTTCATCGAGCGCAAGCTCTACCCGAACGTCGATTTCTATTCGGGCATCACCCTGTCGGCCATGGGCTTCCCGGCGGAGATGTTCACCGTGCTGTTCGCCCTGGCGCGGACGGTGGGGTGGATCTCCCAGTGGAAGGAAATGATCGAGGACCCCTCGCAGAAGATTGGCCGCCCGCGGCAGATCTACACCGGCTCCCCGGAGCGGGATTACGCGCCGGTCGACAAGCGCGGCTAGGACTGAAACCAGGGGCCGCAGCTGAAAGGCGCGGCCCCTTCTCTTACCGGGAGCCCGGATGCGGCCCGTCTGGATCTACGCCGCCCTATGCGTACCCGGCGCCATCCTGCCCCTGTCGCGCTTCCTGCCTTGGGCGCGCGAGCACGGCCTGGACCTCGGCCTCTTCTTCACCGAACTGTTCTCCACCCGCATCGGCGGCTTCTTCGGCTGGGACGTCATCGTCTCGGCGGTCGTGGTGCTGGCGTTCATCGCCGTGGAGAACCGGCGCGCGCCCGTGCGGCACAGTTGGGTCGCCGTGGTCGGGCTGCTGACCGTCGGCGTGTCCTTCGGTCTTCCGCTGTTCCTGGCGCTACGAGAAAGACGGGCGGTCGCGTAAGCGCAGATTAAGCCACCAGCCCCAGCACAGCCTCGGCAGCCTTGGCGGCGGGATCGCCACCTCCCCTCCCCATCTTGTCGAGCGCTTCGAACTGGGCTGCGATCTGCGATGCGCGCAAGGCAGGGTCGTCGAGCCGCAGCCGCGCTTCCCGGGCCAGGTTCGGGCCGGTGCAGGCGTCCTGGATCAGTTCAGGGGCGATGGCGCATCCCGCCGCGACGTTGAAGAGGGTGATCCATTTCGTGCGCACGATGCGCTTCAGGATCGCATAGGTCAGGGGCCCGATCCGGTAGCCCACCACCATCGGACAGCCGGCCAGGGCCAGTTCGGTCGTCACCGTGCCCGAACAGGCCAGGGCGACGGTGGCGGCGGCCATGGCGTCCAGCTTCAGGCCCTCGTCCTCGACCAGGATGGGCTGAATGCGCCAGCCGGCGACCTGGTCCTTCACCAGGCCGGCGACCACCCCGGCCACCGGAATCACCACCGTCAGGCCGGGCCGCTCGGCAGCCAGCAACTGCGCCGCCTCGCCGAACGGCGGCAGGACGCGGGCGATCTCCGACGGCCGGCTGCCCGGCGCCAGCAGCAGGATCGGCGCGTCCGCCGACACGCCACTGTGAGCGCGAAACCGGCCCGGGTCGGCGCCGGAGACGTCGCGGTTCAGCGCCGGATTGCCGACGAAGACGGTCTTCAGCCCTGCCGCCTCGAACAGGGGCGCGTCGAAGGCGTGCAGGGTGAGCAGGAGGTCGACGGCCTGGGCCAGGGTCCTGGCCCGCCCGGGGCGCGAGGCCCAGACCTGGGGCCCGACGTACTTGACCAGCGGCAGGCCGGGGTCCTGGGCGCGCAGCCGGTGGGCGACGCGCAGGGTAAAGCCCCAGGAATCGATCAGAACCGCCACGTCCGGCTGCTCGCGCGCCGCCAGGGTGGCCGTCTCCCGGGCCCGGCGGCGCACGCGGCCCCAGGCCATGAGCCCTTCGAACAGGCCCAGGATCGACAGTTCGGCGATGTCGAAGGGGCTCTGCACCCCCTCGGCGGCCATCTTCGCCCCGCCGACCCCGACGAAACAGACCTGGTCCCCCAGGCGCTGCTTCAGCGCCCGGGCCAGCCCCGCGCCCAGGCTGTCGCCGGAAGCCTCGGCGGCCACCAGCATGACCTTGAGCGTCACGGCGCCACGCCGACCACGAACAGGCCCAGCCGGTCGGCCGCCGCGATGGTGGCGGCGCGGTCGATCACCAGCACGCCCCCCGCCTCTCCGGCGACCCCGGCCAGGCCCGCGGCGGCGGCCCGCTCCACCGTGTCCGGACCAATGACGGGCAGGTCGACCCGCCGCTCCTGGATCGGCTTTGGGGCCTTGGCGACCACGCCCTTGCGGGCGGCCGTCGTCCCGCGCAGGGCGGCGGGCAGATCGGCGCAGCGGCGCAGCATGGCCTCGGTCCCCTCCTGGGCCTCCACCGCCAGCACCAGGCCGTCCGCGACGACCGCCGCCTGGCCGATGTCGAGGCGGCCGATGGCGCGGGCCGCCTCAAGCGCCGTGGCCACGTCGGCCAGATGCTCCGGACCCGGAGCACGGGCGCCCAGGGCCCCTGGCGGCAGGGTCAGGCCGGCGTCGACCTCGTGCGCACCCTCCACGGAGAAGCCCTCCTTCTCGAACTCGCCGACAAGGTAGCGCAGCAGGGCGTCGTCGCCGTGGCGGGCGGCCGCGATCAGTCCGGGCATGGCCTTGAGGCCGCGCAGGTCGGGCTTCAGGGCCGAGAAGTCGGGGCGGTCGACCCGGCCGGCCAGGCAGACCGCCTCGCAATTGGACCGGCGCAGAAGGTCGAACACCCGGCCGAGTTCGACCACCCCCGCCTCGTCGCCATCGAACTCGGACAGGGCCGGGTCGGCGAAGCCGCGCAGCCGGACTACGAAGAACGGCCGTCCGGCCGCCTGGCAGCGGCGGGCGAGCGTGATCGGCAGAGCCCCGCCGCCCGCGATGAGACCCAGCTTGCGGCCGGGCTGTCGCATCAGGCCGTCGGCAGGCACAGGGGCCGACTGGCGTCGGCGCGGATGAAGTCGACGATCTCGCTGACCTCGGGAGAGGCCTCGAACACCCGGGCCACGTCCTCCAGCCGCTCCTGGAAGGTGCCCTCCGGTGCGAACAGCAGGCGATAGGCCGAGCGCAGGTCGTTGATGGCCTCCCGGGAGAAGCCGCGGCGCTTGAGGCCCACCAGGTTCAGGCCCTCCAGGCCCGCCGGGTTGCCGCGCACCGAGCCGAACGGGATCACGTCGCGGGTCACCGCCGCCAGGCCGCCGATGAAGGCGTAGCGGCCGACCCGGCTGTGCTGGTGCACCGCCGACAGCCCGCCCATGAAAACGTAGTCGCCAAGCTGGACGTGGCCGCCCAGGGTGGCGTTGTTGGCGAAGACCACATGGTCGCCGACGACGCAGTCGTGCGCCACGTGGCTGGCGACCATGAACAGGCCGTCCGAGCCGACCCGGGTTACCCCGCCGCCCATCACCGTTCCGGTGTGCATGGTGACGTGCTCGCGGATGGCGTTGCGGGCGCCGATGATCAGGGAGGTCGCCTCGCCCCGGTGGGCCAGATGCTGGGGCGCCCCGCCGAGGACGGCGAAGGGATGGACGACGGTGTCGGAGCCCACCTCGGTCACGCCCTCGACCACCACGTGGCTGACCAGGCGGACCCGGTCGCCGAGCACCACGCGGGGACCGACGATGCAGAAAGCGCCGATCTCCACGCCTTCGCCCAGCAGGGCGCCGGGGGCGACCTGGGCGGTCGGGTCAACAAGCGCCATCAGCGGTTCTCGACCACCATGGCCGCAAACTCCACCTGGGCGGCCAGCTTGTCGCCGACGAAGGCCTGGCCGCGGAACTTGTAGACGTCGGAGCGGGCGCGCAGAACCTCGACGGGCATGCGCAGCACGTCGCCCGGCCGCACCGGCGAGCGGAACCGCACGTCGTCCATCGACATGAAGAAGATGGTCTTGCCCTCGACGTCGGCGTCGAGGGTCTTGGACATCAGCACCGCCCCGGTCTGGGCGATGGCCTCGATGATCAGCACGCCGGGCATGACAGGGTTCTCAGGGAAGTGCCCCTGGAAGAATGGCTCGTTCATGGTCACGCACTTGATGCCGACAATCGACTTGTGCGGCACATAGCTCTCGGCGCGGTCGACCAGCAGGAACGGATACCGGTGCGGAATCCGACGCAGAATCTCGGCGATATCGATGGATATCCCTGCCGATACTCCCGCCTCTGGGGCCGCGGTCTCGTCACTCATCGCCTTCGGTCCCCTTAAGCCCGCCTCTCTGGGCCGCGCGCGCCAGCCACGCCGTCTCGCGCAACCAACTGCGCAACGGCCGGGCCGGACCGCCGGTCCAGGTCTCCCCCGCGGGAACGTCCCGCATTACCGCAGCAGCGGCGCCGATCCTGGCGCCGGCGCCGATCCGCAGATGGTCGGCCACCCCGGCTCGACCCCCGAACATGGCGCCGTCGCCTATGGTCACGCTGCCGGAAATACCGGTGTAAGCGGCCAGTACGCAATTTCGGCCGATTCGAACGTTGTGGGCGATCTGCACAAGGTTGTCGATCTTGGTGTTCTCGCCCACCACGGTGTCGTCCCACGCGCCGCGATCGATACAGGTGCAGGCGCCGACGGTGACATTGTCCTGCAGCACCACCCGGCCGAGCTGGGGCACGTCACGGATGTCCCCGCCGAGGCCGGCGACCCCGAAGCCGGGTTCGCCGATCACGGCCCCCGCCAGAATGCTCACCCGGTCGCCGATCAGGGCGAAGCCGACCACAGCGCCTGCGCCGATGCGGCACAGCCGGCCGATGGCCACGCCGGGGCCGATCACCGCTCCCGCCGCGATCACGGTATCGGCGCCGATTCGCGCGCCGGGGCCGATCACCGCGCCTGGACCGACGAGCACCCCGGCCTCGAGGTCGGCCTCGGGGTGGACGGAGGGGCTGGCGGCCGGATGGCGGCGGGGACGGTACAGGCGGTCCGCCGCCGCCGCATAGGCCGCCTGCGGGTCAGCCGCGATCAGGGCCGCGCAGCCCGACGGGACGCGGCCGGCGTCCCCCTTGCGAACGAAGCAGGCCCCCGCCCCCGTGCCCTCCAGGGACGCGGCGTAGCGCTTGTCGGCGAGATAGGCGAGGTGACGGGACTGCGCAAAGTCGAGCGGCGCCACGCCGTCCACGATGCGACCGCCGTTGGCCGGGTCAGCGAGGACCGCCCCGGCCAGACTCGCCAGCTCGGCCAGGGTCGCCGGGCCCAACGCCTCGTAGAATCGCGGATCCGGCATGGCCACACCTAGCCCTGAAGGGGCGGCGAGCCGCCCCCTCAGGTTTTAGCGGCGCGGCGCGGCGGCGGCCGGCGCGCCGGCGGCGGCGGCCTGCTGGTCGAGACGCTCGCGGTCGAAGCTGATGGTGGTCATCTTGCCGTTCAGGGCGGTGACCACGTCATCGGAGATATCCATCGCCGGATTGACGTTGATCAGGGCCTCGGCGTTGAAAACTACCGCGCAGCGGCGGGTGCTGTAGACGCCGACCAGCAGGGGGTTCACCTCGGCGGCGATGCGCTGAAGGTTCTTCTGCTGGGTGGCCTCAAGCTCCTGCGAGCGCAGCTGCTCCTTCTGGCCATAGGCCTGGATGCGCGCGTTGAGCGCTTCGGCGCGCTGCTGGAACGCCTCGGGGGCGAGGCTGGCGCGCTGGCCCTGCAGGGTGTTGGCGTCGGTCTGCAGCGCGGTGCGCTCAGGGGTCAGCTCGGCTTCGGCCTGGGCCTGCAGCTGCTGCATCCGGGCCACGAAGGCCTTGCCCACGGTGGACTGGGCGACGGTGCGGTCGAGCGAGAAGACGCACATGCCGGGGATCGGCGCGCCGGGGGGCGGGGTGGCGGAGACCGAACCGGCGCCCGTGGGCGGAGCAGCGGCGGCGGCGGCGGCGGCGGCCGCGGCGGTGCTGGCGGCGGCGGCGATCACGGCGAAAGCGGCCGTGGCGGAAAGAATGCGGATGGCGTTCATGAGGCCTGCGAGTCCTGTGGACTTAGAATTGGGTGGAGGTGGAGAAGCGGAAGCCTTCGGTACGGTCGTAAGCTTCCTTGCGGAGGATCTTGCTGAAATCGAGGCGGATCGGGCCGACCGGCGCGTTCCAGAACACGCTGATGCCCGCTGAAGCCCGCAGACCCAAGTTGTCTCTCACCGTAGGCGAAACTTTCTGCGACTTGTCGAGAAGGCCCAGCGTGCCGAATTCGGTGAACAGCGCGGTCTTGATGCCGTACTGCGCCGGCAGCAGGTTCGGGAAGTTGATCTCGAACGAGCCGATGGCGAAGGCCCTGCCGCCCAAAGCTTCCTGGAAATTGGTGTCGCGCGGGCCCATGCCGGCGTTCTCGAAGCCGCGGAAGGTCTGGCCGCCCTTGAAGTAGCGGTCGTTGATGCGGACGTCGTCGCCGCCCCAGCCCATGATATAGCCGGCCGAGCCGTTCGCCTGGAAGATGATCCCCGAGGTGATGGCATAGTACCACGAGCCGGTGAAGTCGGTGCGCAGGTACTGCACGTCGCCGCCGGCCCCGGCGAGATCCTGGCCGAAGTTGGCGAAGTAGCCGCCGGTCGGCCGGATCGGGTCGTTCCGCTTGTCGATGGTCAGGGTGTAGCCGACGGTCGAGTAGAGCATGTGGCCGCGCTGGCCGCAGATGGTGGCCGAGATCAACTGAAGGGCGGGATCGCACGACGCCTCGTCCACGATGACGTTGTCGTCGTGGATCGAATAACGCGGCTGGAAATAGGTCGAGGTGCTGATCGGGAAGCCCAGCGTCAGGCCGGCGCCGACGGACTTGGTGGTGAACCCGGCCTGGTTGGCGAAGTTGAACCGATAGGAATAGGCGTTGATGCCGCCGCGCAGGTCCCGGCCCAGGAAGCGGGGCTCGGTGAACGAGGCGTCGAGCTGCTGGCGCAGGGAGCCGACCGAGGCGCGCAGGCGCACGTCTTGGCCGCGGCCGCGGAAGTTGTGCTCGCTGACGCCCACATCGAGCAGCAGCTTGTCCACCGACGAGTACCCGGCGCCGAACGACAGCTCACCGGTAGGCTGCTCCTCGACCTGCACCCGCAGGGCGGTGCGGTCCGCCTGGCCGGTGGGAATCTGGCTGATCTCCACCGTCTTGAAGAAGTTCAGCCGCTTGACCTCGGTGACCGAGCGGTCGACCAGCACGCGGTTGTAGGCGTCGCCTTCGGCGATACGCAGCTCCCGGCGGACCACCTTGTCGATGGTGCGGGTATTGCCGACGATGTCGATGCGGTCGACGTAGACGCGCTGGCCTTCGCGGATCTCGAAGGTGACGTCGACGGTATGGGTCTCGCGGTTGGCCGTATAGCGCGGCCGGATGTCCACGAAGGCGAAGCCGGCCGAGCCGGCGGCGAAGGTCAGGGCGTCGACCGCCGCCTCGATGCGGTCGGCCTGGTAGGTCTGGCCTTCCTTGATCGGCAGCAACTGGCGCAGCACGTCGCCGTTCAGCCGGCGCACGTCGCCGGTGGTCACGTCGAGCTTGCCGAAGCGGTACTTCTCGCCCTCGTCCAGCGTGAAGGTGATCAGGAAGCGCTTCTGGTCGTTGGTCAGCTCGGCGATCGAGGAGACCACGCGGAAATCATAATAACCACGGTTCGTATAGTACTTGCGCAGCTGTTCGCGGTCGTACTCGATGCGGTCGGGGTCGTAATTGTCGTTGCTGGTGAAGAACTTGTGCCAGCGCGTGTCGGTGGTCACGACCTGATCGCGCAGGTTGTTATCCGAGAACGCCTTGTTGCCGAGGAAGTTGACACGGTCGATGCCGGTCTTAGGGCCTTCGTCGATGCGGAAGATCAGGTCGACGCGCTTTTGCGGCAGTTCGACGATTTCGGCGTTGACCGAGGCGGAGATACGGCCCGAGCGGCGGTAGAGCTCGACGATCCGCTGCACGTCGGCCTGGACGTGGGCGCGGGTGAAGATCGAGCGCGGGTGGATGGTCACTTCGTCGCGCAGCTTCTCGTGGATGTTCACGTCGGCGAACAGCTCGGTGCGGAACAGCGACTTCAGGGCGGTGTCGACGATGGCCGCGTCGATGGTGTCGCCGCGGGCGATGGGCAGGTAGGAGGCCACGGTCGCCGGCTCGATCCGCTCGTTGCCGACCACCACGATATCGCGGACCACCCCGGACTGACCCGCTTGGACCGGCGCGGGGGCCGCGGCCGGCGCCCCGGCGTCGGGGTCGATCTGGATCGGCGTAACCGAGGGCGCCGTCGCCGGGGGCGGCGTGTCCAGCGGGATGGGCGCCAGGGCGCCCTGGGCATAGGCCGCCATGGGCCAGCTCAGCGCGGTCGTGGCCATCAGGCCCATGCCGAATACAAGCGTCGCGGAGCGGCAGGCGCGGGGTTTGGACATTCGTCTACCGTGAGCGGAGGCGGCGGGGATCAGGAGAAAAGCCCGCGAATGGTTTTGAAGACCTGCAGCTGGGTCAGGTCGTTCCAGGTGGCGAACAACATCAATCCCAGCAGCAAAGCAAGACCTACGCGGTACCCCGCCGCCTGGATCCGCGCCCCGAGCGGCCGGCGGAAGGTGGCCTCATAGGCGTAGAACAACAGGTGGCCCCCATCGAGGACCGGCACCGGCAGCAGGTTCATGAAGCCGATTCCGACGGACAGGACCGCCGCGAGGCTGAGGAGCGCGACGCCCCCGCCGAGCAGCTTGCCGCCTAGGTCCGTCGCTCCGTCGGCGCCGGCCTTGGCGGCCGCGCCCGACGTGGCGGCGATCCGCAGCGGCCCGCCGAGCTGGTCGCCCGATTCGAGGCCCCTGACCAGACGGCCAAGATAGAAGACGGTGGTCTCCAGGATATCCCAGCTGCGCCTGACGCCCCCGACCAGGGCCTCCGGCGGGCTGTAGCGCTTGCGGTAGATGTCGCCCGGACGGTCGGAGGATTTGATCCCAAGACCGCCCATCTGGGTCGGAGCGCCAGTGAAACGGTCGATTTCGACGCGGCGGACCGGCGTCGCAATAAGATCGACTGTCTGCGAGCCGCGCTCCACTTCGAAGCGAATCGCTTCGCCGGAGCGAAGGGCGACGTACTGCTTCAACTGCATAAAGTCGTTGATACGCCGGCCGTCGATGGCCTTCACGACGTCGCCAGTTTTGAAACCCGCTGCTTCAGCCGCCGTGCCGGGGAGGACTTCACCAACCCTCGGGCGCACAACGGTTTCACCCACGGCCGACAGCAGGACTGCGAAGAGCGCGATAGCGAGAAGGAAGTTGGCCACCGGACCGGCGGCGACGACCAGGGCTCGCACCCACACCGGCTTGAAATGGAAATAGTGCTGTTCGGCGCCGGGGCCCTCGCGGGTGGCGATGTCTGCGCGCATGGTCTCGAGCGCGGCGGCGTCCGGGACGCTGGACGAGGCCTCGGCGTCGCCGGTGAAGCGGACATAGCCGCCGAGCGGGATCCAGCCGATCCGCCATTCCACCCCCGACTTGTCGTTCCACTTCAGGATCGGCCGGCCGAAGTTGATGGCGAAGCGGTCAACGGCCACGCCAAGCCAGCGCGCCACCAGGAAGTGCCCGAGCTCATGGACCGTCACCACCAGCGACAGCACGAGCAGGAAGGGGATGATGTTGATCAGCATCCATTGAACGGCGGACATCATGCTCGCAGACCTTCCGGGTCGCTGATGGGCGGTTCCATCCGCGCGACCACCTCGGCCGCGACACGACGGGCGGATCCGTCGGTCTGCAAAGCCAGTTCCACAGGATCGCCGTCGGCGCCGCGCAGTTCGCCCCCGGCGGACATCCGCTCGAGGGTTTCGGCCACGACCGCGACTATATCCAGAAAGCCTAACCGACGGTCAAGGAAGGCGGCCACGGCGGTCTCATTGGCCGCATTCAGGGCGGCGGGCGCGCCCTCCCCTTCCCTCAGGGCCTGGCGGGCCAGGGCAAGGGCCGGGAAACGAACGGGATCGGGAGCTTCGAAGGTCAGGGAGCCGACCGCCGGCAGGTCGAGTTTCGGCGCCGGCCAGGGCAGCCGGTCGGGCCAGGCGAGCGCGCAGGCGATGGGCGCGCGCATGTCCGGCGGCCCCAGCTGAGCCAGGGTGGAGCCGTCCTCGTACTCCACCAGGCTGTGGACCACTGATTGCGGATGCACCAACACGTCGATCTTCGTTTCCGGAGTTGCGAACAGGTACGAGGCCTCGATCATCTCGAGCCCCTTATTCATCATCGTCGCAGAATCGACCGAAATCTTGGCACCCATGTTCCAATTCGGATGCGCCACGGCCTGGGCCGGAGTCGCCCCGGCCATGGCGGCGCGGGTCCAGCTGCGAAAAGGCCCTCCCGAAGCGGTCAGAATAAGGCGCGACACTCGCGTCGCGGCGGCCGGTTGCAACACTTGGAAGATCGCCGAGTGCTCGGAATCGACCGGGATCACCACCCCGCCGGCGTCCTTGGCGATCTGCAGCAGGGCCGGGCCTGCGCAGACCAGACTCTCCTTGTTGGCCAGGGCGATGATGGCGCCGGTGCGGGCGGCGGCCAGGGTCGGGGCCAGGCCCGCCGCGCCGACGATGGCCGACATGACCCAGTTGGCGCCGATGGCGGCGGCCGCGACCACGGCCTGCGCCCCGGCGGCGACCTCGACGTTCGAGCCGGCCAGCCGCGATTTCAGCTCCGGATAAAGGCTCTCGTCGGCGATGACGGCGAGGCGCGGGCGCCAACGCCAGGCCTGTTCGGCCAGGAGCGCCACGTTGCGGCCGGCGGTGAGCGCCAGCACCTCGACCTCGGCCGTGCCGCAGGCCCTGGCGCGGGCCAGCAGGTCCAGGGTGGAGACCCCCACCGAACCGGTCGATCCCAGCACGGCCACCGAACGATGCAGCATGATCAGAGGTGTCCCGTCACTTGGGCGATCAGGCGGGCGGCGGCCATGGCCATGATCGCGAACATCAGCCCGTCGACCCGATCGAGCAGGCCGCCATGGCCCGGGATCAGGTCGCCGGAATCCTTCACCCCGAACCGGCGTTTCAGCATCGATTCCCACAGGTCGCCGGCCATGGTGAACAGGCCGACGACAAGGCCGATCATCGCCGCCCAGCCGCGGGTGGGGTCGCCTTCCCCCTTGGCCACCGCCACCACGATCATGGCGGCGAGCGCCGAGGCCAGGAGGCCGCCGAGGAACCCCGACCAGGTCTTGTTGGGCGAGAAGCGCGGCCACAGCTTGGGGCCTTTGAATAGGGTGCCGGCGACATAGGCGAAGATGTCGGCCGACCATGTGATGGCGAGCAGCATCAGCGACCAGTCGCGGCCCACGTCGCCCGAGCGCAGCCACATCAGGGCGATGGAGGGGCCGCCGATATAGAGCACCCCCAGGGCCGCGTCGGCGGGGCGCTCGGCCATGCCCCCGGCGCGGACGACGATGGCGGCCAGGAGCGCCCCGAACGGCAGCATGATCCAGGCGATGCGCGGGTGGCCGAGATAGACGACGAGGACGCACGCCATGACCGCGACGGCCATGGCGGTCGCGGTGCGCAGCGGCGTGGCGTGGGAACTCATCTTACCCCACTCCACCGCCAGCATGGCGACGGCGGCGGCCACAACGGCGGCGAAGACCGCCCCGCCCAGCCAGAAGACGAGCACGACCAGCGGCGCCAGGACCGCCGCCGACAGCACCCGAAGCCTTAGATTCTTCCAATCAAAGGCCTTAGCCGGCTGCGAGGACGCCATCGACGTCTACTCCGCCGTAACGCCGATCGCGGGCCAGGAACTCGTCCAGGGCCGCCTTCAGCTCGTTCGGCCCATAATCCGGCTACAGCACATCCTGGAACACCAGTTCGGCGTAGGCGGCCTCCCAGAGGAGGAAGTTGGAAAGGCGCCGCTCTCCCGAGGTGCGCACGATCAGGTCCACCGGCGGCCCGGCGGCGGTGGACAGGTAACGGTCGAACGCCCTCATCGAGGCTGTCGGCGGCGAGCTTGCCCGCAGCCACGTCGGCGGCGTAGCGGCGGGCGGCGTCGACGATGTCGGCCCGTCCGCCGTAATTGAAGGCCACCTGCAGGTTGAAGGCGGTGTTGTGGGCCGTGCGCGCCTCCGCCCGCTCGATCACCTCGAGGATGTCGGGGGACAGGCCGGCGCGGCGGCCGATGATGCGAACCCGCACGCCCTCGCGCTCCAGCCGGGCCAGGTCGCTCTCGACGTAGCTCTTGAGCAGGGTCATCAGCTCGGAGACTTCCGAAGGCGGACGGCGCCAGTTCTCGGTCGAGAAGCCGAACACGGTCAGCCATTCCAGGCCGAGTTCGGCCGCGCCCTCGACGGTGCGCTTCAGGGCCTGGACACCGGCCCGGTGCCCCAGGGTGCGCGGCAGGCCGCGGCGCTTGGCCCAGCGCCCGTTGCCGTCCATGACGATGGCGACATGCCGGGCGCTAGTTTGGGCGCTCCCGGGACGAGCGGAATGCGGTGGGGCGACCGCCCCCGTGCTCGTCCCCGCCTTGGGCGACATAAGACCCGCTTCCTTCCGCACCGATGCTGTCCGAGCCCTCCCGGGCTCTAGACCTGCATGATCTCTTGCTCTTTGGTTTTGAGGGCTTCGTCAATCCGCTTCACCGCGTCGTCGGTGAAGCGCTGAATCTCCTCGCCCATCTTCTTCTGGTCGTCCTGCGAGATGGCGCCGTCCTTCTCCATCTTCTTCAGGTCCTCCATCCCGTCGCGGCGGACGTTGCGGACGGCGATCTTCTGGGTCTCGGCATATTTGCCGGCCAGCTTGGCCAGATCCTTGCGGCGCTCCTCGGTCAGGGGCGGGACCGGCACGCGCAGGGTCTGACCGTCGACCACGGGGTTGAGGCCGATGCCGGCGGCGCGGATGGCCTTGTCGACGGCGGCGACCATGCCCTTGTCCCACACGCTGACGGTGATCATCCGCGGCTCGGGCACGGAGATCGCGGCCACCTGGTTCAGGGGCATGGTGGAGCCGTAGGCCTCGACGCTGACCGGATCGAGCAGGTGCACGGAGGCGCGGCCGGTGCGCAGGCCGCCGAACTCCTCCTTGAGGGCGACGATGGCCTTGTCCATGCGGTCGCGGTACTTGGAAAGGTCGGGTTTGCCGTCGGTGCTCATGATGTCTTGTCGCTCTTGTTCGTATCGGCGGGCGGCTGTTCGGAAATGACGGTGAAGGTCCCACGGCCGGACAGCACGTCGAGCAGGGCGCCGTGCTGGCGGATCGAGAAGACCACGATCGGGATCTTGTTCTCGCGCATCAGGCTGATCGCCGACGCGTCCATCACCTTAAGGTCCTGCGACAGCACGTCCAGATAGCTCAGCCGGTCATAGCGGACGGCGTTCGGGTCGCGCTTCGGGTCGGCGGTATAGACGCCGTCGACGGACGTGCCCTTGAGCAGGGCGTCGCAGCCCATCTCGGCGGCGCGCAGGGCCGCGGCGGTGTCGGTGGTGAAATAGGGGTTGCCGGTGCCGGCGGCGAAGATCACCACCCGCCCCTTTTCCAGGTGGCGCAGGGCGCGGCGGCGGATGTAGGGCTCGGACACCGCTTGCATCGGGATCGCCGACTGCACCCGGGTGTCGACGCCGATCTTCTCAAGCGCGCTCTGCATGGCGATGGCGTTCATGATGGTGGCCAGCATGCCCATGTAGTCGGCGCTGGCCCGCTCCATGCCGGCGGCCGCCTTGGACAGGCCGCGGAAGATGTTGCCGCCGCCGATGACCAGGCACAGCTCGACCCCCGAGCGCGCCACTTCGGCGATCTGCTCGGCCACCGCCTCGACGGTCTTCATGTCGATGCCGTAGGGCGTATCGCCCATCAGCACCTCGCCCGACACCTTCAGGAGCACCTTGCGGTAGACCGGGGGCGCGGGTTCGGGAGGGGTCATGCGGGATCCGGGCGGGGGATTCGGGATGGGCGCAGCATAGACGCAAACGGCGGCGAGCGCGCGAGGCTCGCCGCCGAATGAGTCTGAAGGCCGTCAGTCCTGTCGGCGAAGCCGACCAGGGGGGCCTCTTACGCCCCGCCGGTCATCGACGCGACTTCCGCGGCGAAGTCCGAGGTTTCCTTCACGACGCCTTCGCCGAGGCCCAGGCGGGTGAAGCCGGCGATGGTGACCGGCGCGCCCAGGGCCTTGCCCTGTTCTTCCAGCAGCTGCTCGACGGTCTGGTCCGGGTTCATGACGAAGGCTTGCTTCAGCAGCACCACTTCCTCGTAGAACTTGCGGATCCGGCCCTCGACCATCTTCTCGATGACCGCCGGGGGCTTGCCCGAGGCTTCGGCCTGCTCGGTGAAGATGGCGCGCTCGCGCTCCACCGCCGCCGGGTCGAGGTCGTCGGTCGACAGGGACTGGGGCGAGGTCGCCGCCACGTGCATGCCGATCTTGCGGCCGAGGTCGACCAGGGCCGCCTTGTCCGAAGCCGTCGAGCTCAGGGCCACCAGCACGCCGATGCGGCCGAGTTCCGGCGTCACCGCATTGTGGACGTAGGCCGCGACCGCGCCGTTATCGACGGCGAAGCGGGCGGCCCGGCGCACCATCATGTTCTCGCCGACGGTGGCGATCAGGTTGGTGACGACCTCGCCCACCGTCGAACCGTCGCACGGGGCGGCCGAGATGGTCTCGACCGTGCCGCGGGCCACGAAGTCGGTCTCGCTGTTCAGCTCGATGGCCGCGCCGACGCCGCCGGGGCCGGAGTTGTCGAGGGCGACGGCCACGAGGCCTTCGGCCGCGACGCGGTCCGACTTCTTGGCGGCCTTGGACAGGCCCTTGGCGCGCAGCCAGTCGATGGCCTGTTCCATGTCGCCGGCGGTCTCGGTCAGGGCCTTCTTGCAGTCCATCATGCCGACGCCGGACTTTTCGCGCAGTTCCTTCACCAGCTGAGCAGTGATCTCGGCCATGGGGAATTCCTCCGTAAGGGGGTCAGATCAGATATGACACAGGCCCCGCTTTCGCAGGGCCGCGTCTCGAAATTGCGACAGCGCGCGCCCGAACCTCGGCCCGAACGCGCGCCGCCTTAGCGTCTCGTTCAGACCGAGCCGGGTTCGGCTTCGACGGCTTCCAGCGCGGCTTCGGTGCGCAGCACCGGCTCCGGCGGAGCCTCCGAAGCGCCCAGGTCGACGCCCATGCCCGCCTGGCCGGCGGCCAGGCCGTCCAGCACGGCGTCGGCGATCAGGTCGCAGTACAGCTGCAGGGCGCGGCTGGCGTCGTCGTTGCCGGGGATCGGATAGGTGATGCCGTCCGGGTCCGAGTTGGTGTCGAGGATGGCGATCACCGGGATGTTGAGCTTGCGCGCTTCCTGGATCGCGATCGCTTCCTTGTTGGTGTCGATCACGAACATCAGGTCGGGGATGCCGCCCATGTCCTTGATGCCGCCGAGGCTGAGCTCGAGCTTCTCGCGCTCGCGGGTCAGCTGCAGCAGCTCCTTCTTGGTGCGGCCTTCGCCGTGGCCGTCCAGCACGCCTTCCAGCTCGCGCAGGCGCGCGATCGACTGGGAGATGGTGCGCCAGTTGGTGAGCGTGCCGCCCAGCCAGCGGTGGTTGACGTAGTACTGGGCGCAGCGCTTGGCGGTGGAGGCCACCGGCTCGGACGCCTGGCGCTTGGTGCCGACGAACAGCACGCGGCCGCCGCTGGCCGCGACCTCGCGCACCTTCAGCAGGGCCTGGTGGAGGAGCGGGATCGACTGCGACAGGTCGATGATGTGGATGTTGGCGCGCGAACCGAAGATGTACTTGTCCATCTTCGGGTTCCAGCGGTGGGTCTGGTGGCCGAAGTGCGCGCCGGCTTCCAGGAGCTGACGCATGTTGAATTCGGGCAGTGCCATGAGTGTATCGTCTTTCTTCCGGTTGGCCTCCGCAGACAAACCCCCGCTTGGGGACCGGAACGGCAAAGGGCGGGATGTCTCCCCGACCAACACCGAACATCTGCGTGTGAGATGGCGCGCGAGATAGGCGAGAACGGGCCGGATTGCAAGGGCGGGGGGTTTGTTGTCCTTCTCCCCTCCGGGGGAGAAGGTGGCCCGGAGGGCCGGATGAGGGGGCGTGTCCGGATGAGGTGCGAGCGTGACCCTGAACGTTACGTCCGGAACGACCCCTCATCCGACCCCCGACGGGGCCACCTTCTCCCCTTGAAGGGGAGAAGGAAGCGGTTAGGCGTCTTCCAGGTAGACCACGCCGGGGGCGGTCTTCAGGGCGCCGCGGGTGGCGGCGTCCATGAGGAAGCGGCCGGGGAGCTTGAGTTCGACTTCGCGGCCGTGGCCGATGGCGCCGACCAGCACCACCTCGCCGCCCTTGCCGCCGTTCGCGGGCTGGAGGCGCTTCTTCAGGCTCTCGATGTCGAGGAGCTGGGGCGACAGGTGGACGCGCAGGCTCGCGGCCACGTTCTCTATGGTCTTGTCGAGGGGCTCGGCGGCGTCGCCGAAGAAGCGGACCTCGCCGTCCTTGGCCTTGGCGCGGACCTTGATGGTCACCGCCCGGCCCGGCTCCAGGTGCTCGCGCGAGGCGCGCAGGGCCTCGGGCGGGAACATCACCTCATATTCGCCGGTGGGGTCGGACAGGGAGACGAAGGCGAACTTGTCGCCGCGGGCCGAGGCGCGCTCCTGGCGGCGGCGCACCACGCCGCACATGCGGAAGGCCTCCTTGCCCTCCTCCGCCTGCTGCAGCGCCTCGGCGAAGAGGACGGTGTGCTTGCGGCGCAGGAGGTCGACCATGTCCTCCAGCGGGTGGCCGGTGAGGTAGAAGCCCACCGCCGCCAGCTCCTCGTCGAGCTGGGTGGGGCCGACCCAGGTCTCGGTGGCCGGCAGGCGCGGGCGCTGCTGCACCACCTCGCCGCTGAACATGGAGATCTGGTCGGAGACCCGGTCGGCGGCCTTGGCCTGGGCGTAGGCGATCAGGGTGTCGGCGGCGGCGACGATCTGGGCCCGGTTGGGGTGCAGCCGGTCGAAGGCGCCGGCGCGGGCGAGGTTCTCGATCGCCCGCTTGTTGACGCTCTTGGGGTCGATCCGCTCCAGGAAGTCGAACAGGCAGGTGAACGGCCCGCCCTCCTCGCGCACCTCGACCACATGGCGCATGGCCTCCATGCCGACGTTGCGGATGGCGCCCAGGGCATAGAGCACCTCGCCGTCCTCGACCTCGAAGTCGCAGCCGGAGCGGTTGATGTCGGGGGCGCGAACCTTGACGTTGAAGCGCCGGGCGTCCTGGTAGAACACCGCCAGCTTGTCGGTGTTGGACAGGTCGAGGCTCATCGAGGCGGCGAAGAACTCGACCGGGGCGTTCGCCTTCAGCCACCCCGTCTGGTAGGCGATGAGGGCGTAGGCGGCCGCGTGGCTCTTGTTGAAGCCGTAGCCGGCGAACTTGGCCACCATGTCGAAGATGCCGCCGGACTGCTCGGCCGGCACCCCGTTCTCCAGCGCGCCGGAGATGAACCGGGCGCGCTGCTGGTCCATCTCCTCCTTCTTCTTCTTGCCCATGGCCCGGCGCAGCAGGTCGGCCTCGCCCAGGCTGTAGCCCGACAGGATCTGGGCGATCTGCATCACCTGTTCCTGGTAGATGATGACCCCGTAGGTCTCCTTTCGGGCCCGGCCGATAGAGCGAGATCAGGGTGGTGATCTCCTCGATCGAGCCGCAGCGCAGCTTGCGCAGGGTGTCGCGCATGCCCTGGCTTTCAAGCTGGAACACCCCGATCCCCTGGCCCGAGGCCAGGAGCTCATAGGTCGGGGCGTCGTCGAACGGCAGGGTGTCGAGGTCGACGCCGGCGCCGCGCTTCTTGAGGTGGCGCACCGCCCGGTCGAGCACGGTCAGGGTCTTGAGGCCGAGGAAGTCGAACTTCACCAGGCCCGCGCTCTCGACCCACTTCATATTGTACTGGGTCGCCGGCAGGGGCGAGCGCGGGTCCTTGTAGAGGGGCGTCAGCTCGGTCAGGTCGCGGTCGCCGATGACCACGCCGGCGGCGTGGGTCGAGGCGTTGCGATAGAGGCCCTCCAGCCGCAGGGCGACCTCGAGCAGGCGGGCGACCGCCGCGTCCTCCTTCTTGGCCTCCTGCAGGCGGGGCTCGATCTCGATGGCCTGGCCGAGGGTGACGGGGTTGGCCGGGTTGTTGGGGACCATCTTGGCCAGGCGGTCGACCATGCCGAGCGGCAGCTGCATCACCCGGCCGACGTCGCGCAGCACGGCCCGGGCCTGGAGCGTACCGAAGGTGATGATCTGGGCCACCCGGTCGCGGCCGTACTTGTCCTGGACGTAGGCGATGACCTCTTCGCGGCGCTCCTGGCAGAAGTCGATGTCGAAATCGGGCATGGAGACCCGCTCGGGATTCAGGAACCGTTCGAACAGCAGGCCGAAGCGCAGGGGGTCGAGGCCGGTGATGGTCAGAGCCCAGGCGACGGCCGAGCCGGCGCCGGAGCCGCGGCCGGGCCCGACCGGGATGGCGTGGGCCTTGGACCACTTGATGAAGTCCGACACGATCAGGAAGTAGCCGGAGAAACCCATCGCATTGATGACGGAGATCTCGCGCTCCAGCCGGGCCCAGTAGTCGGCCTCGGGCACGGCCAGCTCGATGGTGGCGAGCCGGGCCTTGAGCCCCTCGCGGGCCTGGTGGGCCAGTTCGTCGGCTTCCGAGCGGCCGCCGACGGTGGGGAAGTTGGGCAGGATCGGGTCGCGCTTCTCCACCATGAAGGCGCAGCGGCGGGCGATGTCGATGGTCGAGTCGCAGGCCTCGGGCAGGTCGGCGAAGGTGGCGCGCATGGCGGCGGCGGGCTTGAACCAGTGCTCGCCGGTGACCCGGCGGCGGTCCTCCTGGCTGATGAACGAGCCTTCGGAGATGCACATCAGGGCGTCGTGGGCCGGCGCCATGTCGGGGGTGGCGAAATAGACGTCGTTGGTGGCGACGAGCGGCACGTGGTTGGCGTAGGCCCAGCGGACCAGCCCGGGCTCGGCGGCGGCTTCGGCCGCCACGTGGTGGCGCTGCAGCTCGACATAGAGCCGGTCGCCGAAGGTGGCCTGCATGCGGGCCAGGGTCAGGTCGCCCTCCGACGTCTTGCCGGCGGCGTAGAGCGGATTGACCGGGCCGTCGGGGCCGCCGGACAGCAGGATCAGGCCCTCGTTGCGGGCCACGACCTCGGACCAGTCGACGGACGGCTCGTCCAGCCCCTCGCTCTCCAGATAGGCCTTGGACGACAGGGCCATCAGGTTCAGCCAGCCGGCCTCGTTCTGGGCCAGGAGGACGATGGTGGGGCAGCGGGCCCAGCGCTCGGCCATCTTCTCGCCGATGCCGGTGACCGGCAGGGCGCAGCCGATGATCGGCTGGACGCCCGCGTCCTTGAGATATTGCGAGAACTCCAGGGCCCCGAACAGGTTGGCCCGGTCGCAGATGGCCACCGCCGGCATCTCGGCGGCGGCGGCGAGCTTGCCGATCTCGCCGGTCTTGATGGCGCCTTCCAGCAGGGAATAGGCCGACCGGACCCTGAGGTGGACAAAAGCCGCGTCCATCCCCTGCCCCATCGGTCACCTACTCCTTACACGGCCGTCGAATCGCCCGCCGCTTGGCGGCGCCGATCATCATCTGATGCAGGCCAGGCCCGACGCGCAAGCCGCCACGACGCCGCCCCGGCCAAGGACGCGACGCGCCCGACCTACTGGGCGAACATGAAGGCGACCTGGCTCTCCGGCGGTAAGCTGGACAGCGCGTCCATCAGGAAGACGCCGGCCTCGCAGGACGCCTCCGGGGTCGCGCCTTCCCCACCCTTGTCGATGACCTCCAAGACGGACTCGTCGGCGCCGGCGGCGATGAGGGCCCCGATCAGCGCGCCGGTGTCGGCCTCGTCGAATTTACGATGGATCGTCGGGGTCTTCTCGCCGGCGGCCATGGCGGCGACGAGGGACCGTTGATAGGCGCCCAGGTTGGCCAGAGCCCGGTCGGACAGGTCCGTTCGGCCGCCGGGGCCCAGACCGCCGTCCCAGACCAGGGAACCGCACGCCTCGACGTCCTCCGATTTCAGCGTCCGCGCCAGGGCTGCGCTCGTTCCCACCATGGCCATCAACTCCGCCGTTGGCGCCTTGGGGACCGCCGGCATATGGCGGGCGAAGAAGCCGGTCATGAATTCAGCGCCGACCCGCTCACCGTCTTCGAGGCTCTCGCCCCGGCGCCGGCCGGCGATCATCCGCCGTTTTAGGTCGTCGAACTCCCCCGGGAAGCGCCGAGCGATCTCGACCATGATGTCGGCGCCGGGCGTGTCGCGCACTCGGGCGTCGAACTCAGCGCTCAACTCGGCGTCCGATGGCCCCGCCGCGGCCGACTGCGCGGCCGTCGCAGCCGATCCCATCGCCGCCACGGCGCAAGCAACGACCAGCAATCTCGAAGTCATGAATCAGCAGCCCCCGCCCCTGCGCATCTTCTACCCAAAGATGCGGCGGTGAAAAGCTCTACCCAGGTCAGGCGACCAGCTGGACCGCGGTGCAGACCATCCAGACGAACCCCGCCACCGAAGCAAGCGCCATGCTGTCGCGAACCATGCGGATCATTGTCGAACCCTCTCGGAAATGCCCGTTCCGGGTTCGTTCCTATTCTCTCTTTGTTCTCTTTGCAAGAGGGGATCGTCGGCCCAGGCCGCCCGTGGTGGACGCTCATCGTCGGGGGCGGGCGCCGAGGGCGGGGAGACATCGGCCGGTCCGGGCGATGGGTGTGGGACGGGCCAGACGGTCAGCTCGGGCGACAGGCCGAGGTCGCGGCAGATGCGGGCGACGACCTGTTCGATGGGGGCGTCCAGGAGGTCGGCGTCGTCCTGCTCGTCGAGCCGCTCCCAAACCTCGGACGACAGGCGCTCGACCTCCTCGGCGTCGCAGCCCTCGGCCTCGGCGGCGTCCTCGACCAGGCGCTGGATGCGGTTGCGGCGCCGGGAGGCTTCGCCGACCCGGGCGAGGGCCTCGCCCCGATCCAGGGCGGCCAGGGCCTCGACCAGCCGCGACTGCAGGGCGATGGTCAGGCGCACGGCGCGGGCGGCGCGGGCGAAGGACAGGCCCGGTTCGGCCGCCGCGGCGTCCGTTGTGTCGGTGGGGTCGCCCTCGGCCAGGGCGCGCGCCCGCTGGCCGGCGGCCTCGGCGATCTCCATCCCAATCTCGGACAGCCGCTCCAGCTTGGCCATCTGCCGCTCGATCAGCGTGCGGGGCGCGGCTGGGGCGGGCGTGGGCGGGGTGATGGGGAGGGTGATGGGGTCGGGGGCGAGCATGGGACGCAAAGCGAGCGGTGGTTCGTGGAGGAGGTCAACCTGGTAGGTCCAGTACCCACAGGGGCGTAAGAACCAACGGTTCTTCTCCGAATGAGGGTGCGGTATCAAAGCACCGCATAGGCTTATCGGTCACCCCGTTGTAGCTGTTGCGCGATCATTGATAGAAGACGTTTGATTTCT
>NCED01000045.1 GCA_002280485.1 Caulobacterales bacterium 32-69-10 | reverse complement strand
CGGCGTTCGCGCTCCACAGGGAGACCGCGAGGCTTGCCAGGAAAGCCAGGCCCAGCCGGTCGCTGCGCCCTTCGGCCAGGCGCAGCATCTGTTCGCCGACGAAGTTCAGGGCGTCGCGGGGCAAGACGCCGGCTAGGAGATCGAGCTGTTCGCGTACGGCGTTTACATCGGCGACGAGGCCGTAGAGCGAGACGAAGGCGGCCAGGGCTGGAAACAGGGCCAGCAGGCCGAAGAAGGCGACTCCGCCGGCCACCGCGGGAACCCGGTCGTTGTTGAATTCCGCCCAGGTGCGCCAGGCGATGTCCTTCCAGCCGCGCAGGGGGATGTGCGCCGGGTGCTCAGCGGCGCGGCCGCGGCCCGGCTCGCGCGCGTCCGAGATCTCGGCCTCGGAAGGGGCGGGCACGCCCAGGCCGCTTGAGACCAGCCTGCGCCACCAGGGCATGGGCGGCGGGGGTTCGGACGTCGCGGAAAGCCGCGCGGCCGCCCCGTGCGCTCGGCCGGGCCAGGCGAGGATGGTCACGGCGATGGTGAACCAGGCGGCGGCTTCGAGACGGCTCGGGCCTCGGCGGCCGGCCTTGCCGCGCGCTTGCGCGAACCGCTTGGTCTTCGCCGCCTCGGGGCGGGCCTTGGTCCATGGCAGGTGCATGCGCATCAGAGTGCACAATCCCCTCAACTCAGCCCCTGTTCCAGGCGTCCTGCGCCCTGTCGCCGCAGCCGGTCCTGCAGCGCTTGTACAGCGATCCGGCGCAGGCCAGTGGGACACCATGCCGGGACGCATCGACGCCATCTACCGCCACCCCATCAAGGGGTTCACGCCGGAACGGCTCGACACCGCCTTGCTCGAGGCCGGCGCTTACTTTCCGTGCGACCGGCTCTACGCGGTGGAGAACGGGCCTTCGGGCTTCGATCCGGCCGCGCCCAGGCCGATCTCCAAGATGAAGTTCACGGTTTTGGCCACCATCCCGGCCCTGGCGCGCGCCCGCACCACCTATGACGAGGCGACCGGGGTGCTGACGGTTCAGGCCGAGGGCCAGCCGCCCTTCATGGGCCGCCTCGCCGACGAAGCGGGGCGCACGGGCTTCGCCGACTGGCTGTCACGCTTCGTGGACGAAGAAGACCGGCGCGGTCCCCTCAAGGTGTTGGAAACCGTCGGCGCCCACCGCTTCATGGACGATGTCCGGGGGGCCGTCTCGGTGATCAACCTCGCCAGCGTCCGCGACCTGGGCGAAAGGCTGGGGCGGGCCATCGATCCCCTGCGGTTCCGCGCCAACCTCTATGTCGAAGGCTGGGCGCCCTGGGCCGAGATGGGCTTCGGCGCCGGGGCGGAACTGACCTTGGGGGAGACGACCTGCCAGGTGGTCAAGCCGATCGTCCGCTGCGCCGCCACCCACGTCGATCCGGCCACGGGAGAGCGCGACATCGACCTCGTACCGGCCCTGTACGCCAACTATGGCCACCGGCACTGCGGCCTCTACCTCAACGTCGCCTGGGGCGGCCAGGTGGCTGTCGGCGACGCGGCTGCGGTGGTGGAGGCGCCGGTGATGCCGATGATCGGAGATAAGTCCGAAATCCGCATCTAACCCGCTCATCCCCGCGGAAGCGGGGACCCAGCTCGAACCGTCGCACTCCCAGCCAAAGATCTGGGTCCCCGCTTCCGCGGGGATGAGCGGAAAAAGGGATGGCGCGGTGACTGCCCGCCGGTCTATCCACCCGCCATGAGCCTCACCCTGCTCCAGGCCTGGACCGGCGCCCGCGACCGGCTGAAAGCGGCCAGGATCGACAGCCCGGTCATCGATTCCCGTCTGCTGGTCGAGGCGGCCACGGGGGCGTCGCGGCTCGAAATCGCCACCGATCCCTACCGCGTCGTCACGGGCGAGCAGCAGGCGGTGCTGGACGGCTATGTCGCCCGGCGCGAACGGCGCGAGCCGGTGGCGCGCATCCTCGGGCGCAAGGGCTTCTGGAAGATCATGCTGAACGTCAGCCCAGCGGTGCTGACCCCCCGGCCGGACACCGAGACCATCCTCGACGTGGTGCTGCCGGCCTTCGAGGAGCACCGCCGTTTCCAGCTGCTCGACCTTGGGGTCGGCTCGGGGGCCATCCTGCTGGCCATTCTGGCCGAGCGGCCCGGCGCCACGGGTCTGGGGACCGACATCTCCGAGGACGCCATAGCCGTGGCCCGCGACAATGCCGCCAGCCTGGGCCTCGAGGGCAGGGCCGCCTTCCTGCATGGGGACTGGACCCATGGCATGGCCGACGACAGCTTCGATCTGGTGGTGTCCAATCCGCCCTACATCGCCCAGGCGGTGATCGAGACCCTGGACCCCGAGGTGCGCGACCACGACCCCCGGCTGGCCCTGGACGGGGGCGAGGACGGGCTCGACCACTACCGCACCCTGGCGCCGGAGATCCTGCGGGTGCTGCGGCCGGGCGGCCTGTTCGCGGTGGAGATCGGCTACGATCAGGCCGAGGCGGTCACGGCCCTGTTCGAGGCGGCCGGCGCCGACGCCCTGCGAACGGTCAAGGACCTGTCCACCCGCGATCGTGTTATCGCAGGCTTGAAGAAACCCCTTGGAAATCCGGCCCCGACTCGCTAGATCAGGGACTGTCTCCACTCAAATCACCGGCGCGGATGGGCCTTTGGCCGAGACGTGAATCAGCCGGACGCGAGGGGCGCGAAGCCTGAAGGCGCCAACAGCGCGCAGGCGACGGGGCGGAGACCGGAATACCGCGGCATCAGGCGCAACGGCGGAAGCGGAGCTGGGAAACCGGCCTCCACGCTCCTAACCCAAGGGCCAAGCCGCTCGCGGAACAGCACCGCTCAAGGCCTCGGGCCGCAGACAAACTAGCGCACGATGAGAGATTTCAAGGGCATGAAACGGCAACGTGGCCGGAACCGCAGCGGCGGTGGCGGCGGCGGAGGCGGCCAGGGCGGCGGCGGTGGCGGCGGCGGTAAGTCGCCGCATAACGTCAACCGGGCGTTCGACTCGAACGGCCCCGACAACGTCAAGATTCGCGGCCACGCCCAGCACGTCTTCGAAAAATACCAGCAGCTCGCCCGCGACGCCCACAGCGGCGGCGACCGGGTGCTGGCCGAGAACTACCTGCAGCACGCGGAGCACTATTTCCGGGTCCTGCGCACCATCCAGCCCAACCGGGCCGTTTCCGAGATCATGGGCCGCGACGCTGTGGCCTCGGGCTTCGATATCGACTTCGAAGACGAGAACGAGAACGGCGGCGAAGAATCCGAGGGCTCGGCCGCCGAAGGCGGCGAGGCCTCGCAGGGTGAAGACCGCGGCGACCGCCAGGAGGTCCGCGAGGGCCGCCAGGAGTATCGTGAACCCCGTCAGGACCGGGACTATCGCCCCGAGAGCCGCCAGGATCGCGATCAGCGCCCGGAGAACCGCGACCAGCGCCCCGAGAACCGCGACCGTGGTCCCCGCGAGGGCGGCTACCAGGATCGTCCCCGCCGCGACGACCAACCCCGTGAACCGCGCCGCGACGACCAGCCCCGCGAGCCCCGCCGCGACGACCAACCCCGCCGGGACCGGTCCGAAAGCCGCCGCGAAGAGCGCCCCGGCTATGGCGAGCGCCGCCCCGAAGGCCGGTCCGAAGAGGCTGCGGCCATCGAGGCGCCGGCCGTCGTCGACACTCCCGGTTCCGTTCTGCGGTCTCAGGACGGCGGCGTGAGCCACGCTCCGGCCTTCCTGCAGGCGGCCACTCCGGCCCCTCCGGCGGAAGAGGCCGCCCCCAAGCCCCGCGCGCCCCGCACCCGCACCCGCAAGCCTCGCGCCGACGAGGGTGCGGCGGCGGCGGCCGAGACGCCCGAAGAAGTCTAGGCAGGGCGATTATCTGCGGAACCCGATGGCGGGTTATGGCCTCTCTCAGCGAGGATTTTGGTTCTTCGTCTGTCCTGGAGGTTTCATGACTCGTCTTCCGCTTCTCGCCGGTTCCCTGATCGCCGTTCTCGTCGCCAGCCCTGCGCTGGCCGCGGACGCCGCCGCTTCGTTCAAGGGCTCCGGCGGCGCCGACGTCGGGACGGCGCGTCTTTCTGAGGGCCCCACGGGGGTGCTGGTGCGCCTCGACCTGAAGGGGCTCAAGCCCGGCTGGCACGCCATCCACTTCCACGCCAAGGGCGACTGTTCCGACGCGGCCTTCAACGCCGCCGGCGGCCACATCAACCACGCCACGCCCAAGCCGCACGGCCTGCTGAACGCCGCCGGCCCGGACTTCGGCGACCTTCCCAACGTCTACGCCGCCTCTGACGGCACGGCGAAGGCCGATATCTTTTCGGCCCTGGTGTCGTTCTCGGGCGAAGGCGGCCGGCCGGGTCTGAAAGACGCCGACGGTTCGGCGCTGGTCATCCACGAGAACCTTGATGACTACATGGCCCAGCCGATCGGCGGCGCCGGCGCGCGCGTGGCCTGCGCGGTTATCCGCTAGCTTTGGCTTGTGTGGCGAAACGGCCACACTACATCCCCGGGTGTGGCCCCTTGTGCTTGATCAAGGCAGGGGGCCCAGTACCGCCCAAAAGGGGATCCTATGAACCTGGACATCTATTCGGACCGGGCCAAGCAGGCCGTGCAGTCCGCCCAATCGCTGGCGCTGGCGCGCCGCCATCAGCAGTTCGCGCCCGAGCACATCCTCAAGGCCCTGCTCGACGAGCGCGACGGCCTGACCCGCGACCTGATCAAGGGCGCCGGGGGCCGCATCGACCAGGCGGTGACCGAGACCGACGCTCTGCTGGCCAAGCGGGCCCAGGTCGAGGGCGGCTCCGGCCAGCTCTATCTGCAGCCCGAAACCGCGCGGGTGTTCGCCGCCGCCGAGGAACAGGCCAAGGGCTCGGGCGACGCCTTCGTCACCACCGAGCGCCTGCTGTCGGCCATCGCCAAGGAGGGCGGCCCGGCCGCCGAGGCGCTGAAGAAGGCCGGCGTCACCGCCGCCAGCCTCGACAAGGCCGCCGCCGAGGTCCGCAAGGGCCGCACCGCCGATTCAGCCTCGGCAGAGGAAGGCTATGACGCCCTCAAGCGCTACGCCCGCGACCTGACCCAGGCCGCCCGCGACGGCAAGCTTGATCCCGTCATCGGCCGCGACGAGGAAATCCGCCGCACCATCCAGGTCCTGTCGCGCCGGACCAAGAACAATCCGGTGCTGATCGGCGAACCCGGCGTCGGCAAGACCGCCATCGTCGAGGGCCTGGCCCTGCGCATCGTCAACGGCGACGTGCCCGAGAGCCTGAAGGAGAAGAAGCTCCTGTCGCTCGACATGGGCTCGCTGATCGCCGGGGCGAAATACCGCGGCGAGTTCGAGGAGCGGCTGAAGGCCGTGCTCAACGAGACCACGGCGGCCGAAGGCCAGATCATCCTGTTCATCGACGAGATGCACACCCTGGTCGGCGCCGGGAAGACCGAAGGCGCCATGGACGCGTCGAACCTGCTCAAGCCCGCCTTGGCCCGGGGCGAGCTGCACTGCGTCGGCGCCACCACCCTCGACGAGTATCGCAGGCACGTGGAGAAGGACGCGGCCCTGGCCCGCCGCTTCCAGCCGGTATTCGTCAGCGAACCGACGGTTGAGGACACGATCTCGATCCTGCGCGGCCTGAAGGAGAAGTACGAGGTCCACCACGGGGTGCGCATCTCGGACAGCGCCATCGTCGCCGCCGCCACCTTGTCGAACCGCTACATCGCCGACCGCTTCCTGCCCGACAAGGCGATCGACCTCGTCGACGAGGCCTCGTCCCGCGTGCGCATGGCGGTCGACAGCAAGCCTGAGGAGCTGGACGAGATCGACCGGCGCCTGGTGCAGCTGAAGATCGAGCGCGAGGCCCTGAAGAAGGAGACCGACGCGGCGTCCAAGGCGCGGCTCGAGACCCTGGAGGCCGAACTCGGCGACCTGGAAGCCCAGTCGGAGGAGATGACCGCCCGGTGGCGCGCCGAGAAGGACAAGCTGGGCTCGGCCGCTCAGTCCCGCGAGGCGCTGGACCGGCTGCGCGTCGAACTCGACCAGGCCCAGCGGCGCGGCGACCTGCAGCGCGCGTCCGAGATCCTCTACGGCGAGATCCCGGTGATGGAAAAGCGCCTGGCCGAGGCCGAGAGCGCCCAGACCAATCAGGACCAGATGGCGCCCGAGGTGGTCGACGCCGAGCAGATCGCCGCCGTGGTCTCGCGCTGGACCGGCGTTCCCGTCGAGAAGATGCTCGAGGGCGAGCGCGAGAAGCTGCTGGCCATGGAGGACAAGCTGCGCGGCCGGGTGGTGGGCCAGGAGGAGGCCCTGGTGGCCGTGGCCGACGCGGTGCGCCGCGGCCGGGCCGGCCTGTCCGACCCCAACCGCCCGATCGGTTCGTTCCTGTTCCTGGGCCCGACGGGCGTAGGCAAGACCGAGCTGACCAAGGCGCTCGCCGCCTTCATGTTCGATGACGAGTCCGCCGTGACCCGCATGGACATGAGCGAGTACATGGAGAAGCACAGCGTCAGCCGCATGATCGGCGCGCCTCCCGGCTATGTCGGCTACGACGAGGGCGGGGCCCTGACCGAGGCGGTGCGCCGCCGGCCCTATCAGGTCGTGCTGTTCGACGAGGTCGAGAAGGCCCACCCGGACGTCTTCAACGTGCTGCTGCAGGTGCTCGACGACGGGCGGCTGACCGACGGCCAGGGCCGCACGGTCGATTTCCGCAACGTCATGATCATCATGACCTCCAACCTCGGCTCGGAGTTCCTGGCCGGGCAGGGGGAGGGCGACGATGTCGAGGCGGTGCGGCCGCAGGTGATGGACGTGGTGCGCCGCCACTTCCGGCCGGAGTTCCTCAACCGGATCGACGAGATCATCCTGTTCAAGCGCCTCGGCCGCGAACAGATGGACTCCATCGTCCGCATCCAGCTGGAGCGGCTGGAGAAGCTGCTGGCTGACCGCCGACTGGCCCTGTCTGTGGCTCCGGACGCCCTGCACTGGCTGGGAGAGCGCGGCTACGATCCGGTCTATGGAGCCCGGCCCCTGAAGCGGGTGATCCAGAAGGAGCTGGTCGACCCCATCGCCCGCAAGCTGCTGGCCGGCGACCTGCAGGACGGCCAAGTGATCGAGGTCCGCGCCGGCGACGGCAAGCTCGAGATCGGCCGCGCGCAAGTGCACTAGGCCTGCGGCAGCGCGGCCGTCAGGCTGAACGGAAAAGGGCGGGCCTTAGGCCCGCCCTGATCAGTTCTGAAGCGCTAGCAACGGCCACGGACCTGGAAGGGCCGGCCCCACCGGTCGTAGTCCCAGAAAACACAGGCCCGGCCGACCCCACGACCGTAGACGCCGCCGTAGTACCCACGGCCGCCGTAGTAGCCGGGGCCGACGAACCGGGCCGGGGGGCCATAGATGGGTCGGCCGTAAAAGCCGCCATAGACCGGGCCTGGCCCGTAATAGCCGCCGTTAAAGCCTGGGCCATAGCCGTAGCCATAACCGCGGTTGCTGGCGAGGGCCGCCCCGACGGCGAGCCCCGCGATCCCGGCGGCGACGGCCGCGCCGGTATTGCCGCCGCCGCGTCTGTAGCGGCCCTGGGCCGAGGCGTCGGACGCAGCGGCGATGCCGCCAGCGAGGGTGACCGCCGCCACCGCGGCGACGAGAATCTTGTTGGTCTTGATCATGGGACGGCTCCTTCCGGCTTCGCCCGCCAACGATGTGACGCTAACGCGTCACCGTGGTTAAGGGTTTCCGAATTGAAGCCTGGACCGCCTGAACCGGACCTGAACCGAACGTGCAGGCGGATGCTGTAAGGCCGCGGCCGTCGCCTAGTTCCTGGCGACGTCCATGCGGGGACGCAGGGTCAGGGAGGCGAGCTGCTTGCCGGCCGGCGCCGGCTTGGCGGGCTGAGAAGCCTGCTGACGTGCGGGGCCCGCCGCCTCGGCCTTGGCGATCAGGGTGTCGATGTAGTTCTTGTTGGCCTTGAACGCCGTGAGCTCGCGACCGGCCAGGATGACGCCCTGGGGAATGGAAGCGCCCTTCGGATTGATCTTCGTCCCGCCCTTGAGCACCTCGTAGTGGAGATGCGGCCCGGTCGACAGGCCGGTCGAGCCCACGTAGGCGACGACCTGGCCCTGGCGGACCTTCTGGCCGGCCCGCAGGCCCTTGGCGAAGGCCGATAGGTGCCCGTACTGGGTCTGCCAGCCGCTCTGGTGCTTGATCTTCAGCAGGTTGCCGTAGCCGCCGCCACGGCCGGCCGACAGCACCACGCCGTCGCCCGCCGCATAGACCGGCGTGCCCCTGGGGGCGGCGAAGTCGATGCCGGGATGGATGCGGGTGTAGCCGAGGATCGGATGGCGACGCATGCCGAAGCCCGAGGAGACACGGGCGGCGTCGACGGGGGTGCGCAGCAGGAAGCCGCGGATGTTCTTGCCGAACTCGTCGAAGAACTCCGAACGGCCGTCGTGGTCGAAGCGGTAGAAGCGGGTGGTCTGGCCCTTGGCGCCGATCTCGGCGAACAGCAGCTCGCCCGTGTCGACGGTCTTGCCGGATTCCGAGACCTTGCGGTCGAACACCATGGTGAAATCGTCGCCGGGCTTGATGTCGCGGCTGAAGTCCAGCTTGTGGCCGAACAGCTTCACGGCCTGGGCGACCATCGACGAGGAGGCGCCGGCCTTGATGGCGCTCTCGTAGAGCGAGCCTTCCATGACCCCCTGGGCGACCGTTGTCTCGTCGCGGATCTTCTCTTCCAGTTCGCGCAGGCGCAGGGCGCCGTCGAAGGTGCGCGACAGGGTGATGGCCGAAGCCGGGCCCGTCTGCATGGACAGGCCGACCAGCTGGGCCGGGCCCGAGCGGCCGCGGGGGTGGGCGACGGCGGCCTGGAACATCAGGCCGGCCTTGATGTTTACAGTGTCGAAGGCGCCGCCGAGGGTCTTGACGATAGTGCGGGCTTCTTCGGGGGCGACCCCGGTGCGGCGCACGGCGGCTTCGAAGGTCTCGCCCGGCTGGATGCGGACCGGCATCGACTCGGCGGCGGTCAGGCCTGGACGGGCCTGGGCCTCGGCGAAAGCCTGGTGCTCAAGGGCCCGGATGGCGGCGGCGGTCTGCGCCGGCGGCGCCTTGACGGCCTTGTTCTGCAGGAGGGCGGCGGCGCCGGCTCCGAGAATGGCGCTGAAGGCGACGGCTGCACAGCCCAGGACGGCGGGCGCATAGCGGGTCGGCGTCAGGCGCGGATCGAATTGCGACATCGGTCCCTACGTTTGAGCGCGCCGGACGGACCGTTCTGGTCCGAAGCCCGACGCGCGGGATGGATGGGGCGCGAGAAGCGATCCCCAGAGGCTCGCGCAGGTATGACCATGGCCGACTGATTTGGTTAAAAGCAAGTAAGGGCTGGACTAAATCTCGGCTAAGAACCGCTTTTGAACACCCTCGCGGCGATCCGTCGCGGCTCTTGGGGCGGTCCCTGCAAAGCTGAGGCCAGGACGATGAAGCTTTCCGCCGGCGGGGTGTGGCTGATCGTCGTGCTGCTCGGCCTGCTGGCCGCGGCGGTCTGGGGCTTCCAGGCGGCCTGGACGCTGGGGGGCGACACCCCGATGGGGGTCCACGGCTGGATCGCCATGGGATTGGCCGCCGTGCTCGTCACCGCCCTGGGCGGCGGGCTGATGTGGCTGGCCTTCTATTCGTCGCGTCACGGCTATGACGACGAGCAGGGAACCGACGGCGAGGGCGAACCCTGACGGATCAGTTTGGGGTCAATCCCGCCCATCGGCCCGGGGATCGGGGCCGGCGTATTCCAGACCGACCTCGTGGATGTCGATGGTCTGCTTGCCGGCTTCGTCGAAATTGACGGTGACCCGGTGGCCGTCCACGGACTGGACCTGGCCCAGGCCCCAGTCGGGCTGACCCGGGTGCCGCACCAGCACGCCGGGTTCGAGGAAGGCTTCGATCATGCTTCCCATAGCGGGCCAATCACGCCAGGGTTCCGGCCGATCCTGAGCTGTGTCGCGAGCCTGTCCATGAGCGAGTCGCCTTCCCCCTCGTCGCTTGGCTCGGCCTGGGCGGTCCAGCCGGAGCCCGATGGCGGCGGGTCCGCGGGCGAACTGGTCAGCGCCGCCGAGCTGGCGGCCCAGCTGTCCGCCCGCCTGTGCCACGACTTCATCAGCCCGGCCAGCGCCATTGTCTCCGGCCTCGACCTGCTGGAGGATCCCACCGCCCAGGACATGCGCGACGACGCCATGAACCTGATCGGCGCCTCGGCCAGGAAGCTGGTGGCCCTGCTGGCGTTCTCCCGCGTCGCCTTCGGGGCGTCGGCCTCGGCCGAGACCTTCGACACCCGCGAGCTGGAGAAGCTGACCCGCGGCGTCTACGACCATGTCCGTCCCGATCTCGACTGGGCGGTTGAGGTCCCGACCCTCAACAAGCCCGCCGCCCGGGCGCTGCTCAATCTGGCCCAGCTGGCCGCCGGCGCCTTGCCTACGGGCGGGACCGCCAGGATCGTGGCCGGCGAACAGGGCGACTTCATCCTGATCGGCGTTGAGGCCCAGGGCCCGCGCTCGCGCCTGCGTCCCGAAGTCATCTCGGGGCTGCGCGGCGAGAAGCTGGCCGAAGGGCTGGGGGGGCACTGGGTCCAGGCCTATTACCTCTACGCCCTGGTCAAGGCGGCCGGCGGATCGATCGACCATTCGATCACCGAAGAGCGGGTGATGCTGCGCGCGCGGGTGCCGGCGACTGCAGAGCAATCCACCGCTCCTTAACCTGGGGCGCCCATAAGCTTTCGCGGGGCCGGGCCCAGGCGTTCTTGCGCCGGTGGCTCCCCCCCGCGACGGCAGGGTGATGGACGATCTGGTTTCAGACTTCGTGTGCGAGGCGGCTGACAGCCTGGGCGGGCTGCAGGCCGGGCTGGCGCGCCTGGCCGTCGACCGCTCGGATCGCGCCGCCATGGCCGAGATGCTGCGCCGGCTGCACGGGCTGAAGGGCGTGTGCGGCTTCGTCGGCTTCGCCCGCGCCGAGGCCCTGGCCCATGCCGGCGAGACCCTGCTGGCCGCCATCTCGCAGGCCGCCGCTCCGGTATCCGCCGCCGCTGTCGCGCCTTTAGCCGCCATGGTCGGGCGCATGGCCGACTTGTTCGACCGCGCCGCCGAGGCGCAAGGAGAGCCTGCCGGCGACGACGGCGATCTGGTCGCGCTGATCGAAGAGACCGCAGTGGGCCTGAGCGGCCGCTCCAGCCGGCCCATCGAAGCCTTCCCGCCCGCGGCCTTGCCATCTTCGCTGAGCGCCGCCGCCATCGTATCGGACCGACGGGTGTGCGCGCCGTGGTCGGGCCTCGACACCCTAGCCCGGGCGCTCGGCGACCGGCTGGGCAAGCGCATCGAACTGATGGTCGGCGGCGACGATGTGCGTATCGTCCAGGCCGCCACGCCGCCCCTGCGCACGGCCCTCATCGCCATGGTCCGCAACGCCTGCGACCACGGCATCGAGACCCCGTCGGAGCGCCGGGCCGCCGGCAAGCCGGCCCGCGCCCTGCTGCGACTGTCCGTCCACCAGGCGCAAGACGGGGCGACCATCGAACTGTCCGACGACGGCCGGGGCGTCGACCCGGCGCTGATCCGCGAGGGATGCGTCGCCTCCGGCCGGCTGGATCGCGAGGGCGCCGCCTCCCTCAGCGACGCCGAGGCGCAATCTCTGATCTTTGCGTCCGGCGTCACCACCGCCGAAGCGGTCACCGCCCTGTCGGGCCGGGGCCTCGGCCTCGAACTGGTCCGCCGCGAGGTCGAGAGCCTCGGCGGCACGGTGGCGCTGAACTCCGTCCCCGGCCAGGGCGCCCGCTTCGTCATCCGGCTGCCCGCCGCCGTCCTCGCCACGCCCGCGGCCCGCAGCCGCGTGGCCGCTTGAGGGAGGCGCTGGTGAAAATCTGCCTCGTGGTCGACGACAGCCGGGTGGTGCGCAAGGTCGCGCGCCGCATCCTGGAGGGGCTCGACTTCGAGATCGCCGAGGCCGGCGACGGCATGGAGGCGCTGGTGTTCTGTCGTGCGGCCATGCCCGACGCCATCCTGCTCGACTGGGCCATGCCGGTGATGGATGGGCTGGAGTTCGTGCGCCGCCTGCGCGCCGAGCCCGGCGGAGAGGCCCCCGTGGTGGTGTTCTGCACCAGCGAGAACGAGCCCGAGCGCATCGCCGAGGCCCTCGACGGCGGCGCCGACGAGTACATCATGAAGCCCTTCGACGGCGACATCATCGAGGCGAAGTTCGCCCAGGCCGGCCTGTTGTGAAGCCGGACGACCTGATTTTTGTCGCCGCCCTCGCCCGCGCCAAGGCCGGGCTGATGCTGGGGCCGGAGCGCGCCTTCTTCGTGGAGAGCCGCCTGGCCACCCTTGCCCGCCGCGAGGGCGAGCCGACGGTCGAGGGCCTGGTGGCGCGCCTGCGCGCCGCGCCGGAGGAGCCGCTGGCCAGAAGCGCCGTCGAGGCCCTGGCCACCCCCGAGACCAGCTTCTTCCGCGACCGGGTCGCCTTTGACCATCTGCGCGACGATGTGCTGCCCGAACTGGCCGCCAACCGGCCGGAGGGCAAGGTGCGTGTGTGGTGCGCCGGCTGCTCCACCGGCCAGGAGGCCTACTCCCTGGCCATCATGGCCGAGGAGTACTCCGCCCGGTTCCCCAAGCTGCAGCTCGAGATCCTGGCCACCGACCTGTCCGCCCGCGGGCTGGAGAAGGCCCAGTCCGGCCTCTACACCCAGTTCGAGGTGCAGCGCGGCCTGCCGATCCGGCTGTTGCTGCGCCACTTCGACAAGGTCGGCGACAACTGGCAGGCTTCAGCCCGCCTGCGCCAATCGGTGCGCTGGGGCCGGCTCAACCTGATGAACGACTTCGCCAAGCTGGGTCGGTTCGACATCATCCTGTGCCGCAATGTACTGAGCTATTTCGACGCCGCGCCGCGCCAGCAGGTGCTGAAGCGGCTGGCCGGGATCCTGGCCCCGGACGGGTGCCTGATGCTGGGCGCCGGCGAGGCTGCGGCCCTGCCTGAGGCCTTCGAGCCGGCGCGGGGCGGCGCGGGCCTGCACCGCCGCAATCCGGCGTTCGGCAAGGCGGCGGCCTGAAATCATCTCATTATGCCTTGGCGCAACCGACTGTGACGCCTATATGAAAAGGACGCTTATGCTCAACCGCAGCATAAGTCCCGCCGAGGGTCTCGCTTCCCCGGCGTTTTTTGCGGCGCTAGTAATGCTCATTATGAGCATAAGGAGACGCCCGTGCACGACGGTTTCCTGATCGAAGCCCCTGCGACGCCCGCGCCGCTGCTGTTCACCCCGCAGGTGGAGCGCGAAACGCAGGGCCTGTGGGACAAGCTCCAGGAGCGGACGACTCCGCTGGAGTGGCGGGTCCAAGCCCCGTTGATCGCGGAGATCAACCGGCTGAAGCGCGAGAAGAACGCCGTCATCCTGGCCCACAACTACATGACCTCGGAGATCTTCCACGGCGTGGGCGACTATGTGGGCGACAGCCTGGGGCTGGCCCGCGAGGCCGCGAACTGCGACGCCGCGATCATCGTCCAGGCCGGCGTGCACTTCATGGCCGAGAGTCACCTATGTGAACACCACGGCCGATGTGAAGGCCGAGACCGACATCTGCTGCACCTCGGCCAATGCGGTGCAGGTGGTCGAACAGGCCGCCGCCCTGTGGGGGACCGACCGGGTGATCCTCATCCCCGACGAGTTCCTGGCCCGCAACGTGGCGCGCCAGACCGACATCAAGATCATCGCCTGGCAGGGCCGCTGCGAGGTGCACGAGCGTTTCACCGGTCAGGACATCCTCGACCTGCGCGAGGCCTATCCGAACGCCGAGATCCTGGCGCACCCGGAATGCCCGACCGACGTGATCGAGGCCTCGCACTTCACCGGCTCCACCGCCGCCATGACCGACTATGTGGCCAAGCGGAAGCCCAAGCAGGTGGTGCTGATCACCGAATGCTCCATGGCCGACAATGTGGCGGTGGACGCGCCGGACACCGAGTTCGTGCGTCCCTGCAACCTGTGCCCGCACATGAAGCGGATCAGCCTGCAGAACATCTACGAGGCCCTGCTCTACGATCGTTACGAGGTGAACGTCGATCCGGCCGTGGCCGACCGCGCCCGGGCCGCCGTGCAGCGGATGATCGACCTGCCGCCGCCGGTAACGCCCGCCCGCTACGACATGGTCAAGGCGCGCCACCACGTGGATGTCGAGCTGATCTGAACCTGAGTGCGACCGCCTCGTCCTTCGACGAGCTCAGGATGAGGCGGACTTTGAGCGATGCGTCAGTAGAAAGCCTCATCCTGAGCCTGTCGAAGGACGAGGCTTTCGGTCCCTCGGAGCCTCATGCCTAGCGAACGACTGCGTTTCGACGGGGTGCTGGTGGTCGGCGCCGGCCTCGCCGGGCTGACGGCGGCGCTGGCCGCCGGCCCGCGCCGGGCCCTGGTGATCTCGCCCGACACCCTCAGCCACGCCTGCTCCTCGGCCTGGGCCCAGGGCGGCGTCGCCGTGGCCCTCAGCGAGGGCGACACCCCGCAGCTGCACGCCGAAGACACGGTGGCCGCCGGCGCCGGCCTGGTCGATCCGGCCATGGCGCGCCTGCTGGCCAACGAGGGCCCCGAGGCCGTTCGCCGGCTGGCGGCCCTGGGGGCGCCGTTCGACCGCGACGCGGCGGGCCATTTCAGCCAGGGCCTGGAAGCGGCCCACTCGCGCTCCCGCATCGCCCGCGTCAAGGGCGACCAAGCCGGCCGCGCCATCATGGAGACCATCGCCGCCGCAGCCCTCGCCGCCGGCCATGTCGAGGTCTGGGCTCACGCCCGCGCCCGCGCCCTGCTGCAGGATGAGGCCGGCGCCGTGCGCGGGGTCCTGGTCGAGCGCGGCGGGCGACTGGTCGAGGTGATCGCCCCGGCGACGGTGCTCGCCACCGGCGGGCTCGGCGGCCTCTACGCCGTGACGACCAACCCGGAAGCGGTGCGGGGCGAGGGGCTGGGCTTGGCGGCCCTGGCCGGAGCTGGGATCGCCGATCCGGAGTTCGTGCAGTTCCACCCTACGGCCGTCGACCTCGGCCTCGACCCCGCGCCTCTGGCCAGCGAGGCCCTGCGCGGCGAAGGCGCCCTTCTCGTCGACGCCTTCGGCGCCCCGTTCATGGCCGCCTACGACGCCCGCGCGGAGTTGGCGCCCCGGGACATCGTCGCCCGCGCCATTCATCGCCAGATCGCCGGCGGCCTGGGCGCCTTCCTGGATTGCCGCGAAGCGATCGGCGACCATTTCCCCGAAGCCTTCCCAGGGGTCTTCGCCGCCTGCATGGCCGGGGGGATCGACCCCCGCGTCGACGCCATTCCGGTGGCCCCGGCCGCCCACTATCACATGGGCGGCGTCACGGCGGATGCGGAGGGGCGCACCTCGCTGCCCGGGCTGTCGCGACGCCCCGGCGTTGGAGACGGCGCCCCTCGCCGCCCGCGCGTTCCCGGACCTGCCCGGCGCCGCGTTGCAGCAGTTGCGCGGCGCCATGGCCCGCGACGCGGGCGTGGTGCGCGACGCGGCGGGCCTGACCCGGCTGATCGGCGAAATCGACATGCTCCAGAACCAGCATGGCCGGGGGCCGGTCCTGGCCGCCGCCCGCCTCGTGGCGGCGGGGGCGCTCGGCCGCCGCGAGAGCCGCGGCGCCCACTACCGGCTGGACTACCCGGACGCCGCCGAGCCGCCACGCCGCACCTTCACCACCCTGGCCGCAGCGGAAGGCGTCAGCGCCGCCGCAGGAGCAATCGTATGAACCTGCACCCGCTGCCGAGCCTGCTGATCGAGCCCGTGGTCCGCGCCGCCCTGGCCGAGGACCTGGGCCGGGCCGGCGACGTCACCGCCGCCCTTTTGCCGGAGCAAGCCCGGCTGGCCTGCGTCTTCGCCGCCCGCCGCGACGGGCGCATCGCCGGCCTGGAGTGCGCCCGGCTGGCCCTCGCCCTGCTCGACCCCACCGCGACCTTCGAGGTTGAGGTCGCTGACGGCGCCGACGCGTCGCCCGGCGCGGTGCTCGCGCGGATCGAGGGCAATGCGCGGGCGGTGCTGTCGGCCGAACGCACGGCGCTGAACCTGCTCGGCCGGCTCTCCGGCGTGGCCACCCTGACCCGGGCCTATGTGCGGGCCGTCGAGGGGACCGGCGCGCGGATCACCGACACGCGCAAGACCACGCCGGGCCTCAGGGCGCTGGAGAAGTACGCGGTGCGCTGCGGCGGGGCGGTGAACCATCGCTTCGGCCTGGATGACGCCATCCTGATCAAGGACAACCACGTGGCGGCCTGCGGCGGCGTGGCCGAGGCCCTGAAGCGGGCCCGTGACGTCGCCGGCCACCTCACGTCGATCGAGGTCGAGGTCGACAGCCTGCGCCAGCTCGACGAGGCCCTGCCGTTCGCGCCCCAGGTCATCATGCTGGATAATTTCAGTCTCGAAGACCTGCGCCGGGCCGTGGCCGTCGTGGGCGGCAGAGTGACCCTGGAAGCCTCGGGCGGGGTGTCGCTGGAGACCGTGCGCGCCATCGCCGAGACCGGGGTGGACGTGATCTCGGTCGGGGCGCTGACGCACTCGGCGCCGGTGCTGGATATCGGCCTCGACGCCATTTAAATCGGAACTTAGCGCCCCGCCGATGGGTTCTCCCTTGAAAGCAAAGGAGAAAAGCCATGGGCTCCAAAGCGCCGCCTGTCCCCAAGGACCAGATGAGCGACAAGGTTCGCGGCTCGCACGCCGCGGCCGACCTGCAGGCCGAGGTCGCCCGCGACCCCTCACGGGACCAGAGCGGGCTGAACCTCGATCAGGTCGGCCGGTATGGCAACGCCAGGCAGAACCTGACGCCGAACCACAAGACGCAGAACCGCTAGCTTAGGACGCGGAAGCGGCCGGCTTGCCGGTGTCGGCCGCCGTGGCGACCGGCGCAGGAGCGGCGTGGGCCGCCGCAGCGACAGGCGCCGGCGTCGGCAGGATTGGCGCGGGCTTGGCCGCGACGGGCTTCGCGGGCGCGGTGGGCGAGGCCTTGACCGGCAGGTCGATGGCGGGCCGGGGGGCGGGGGCCGCCGCTTTCGGGCCGGCCGCCGCCATGACCAGTTCGGCGCCGGCCGCGGCGACTTCGGCCACCGATGTGGCGACCGAGGTGGCGATCGGGGCGAGGGCCAGGCTGGCGTACACCGGCTGCTGCGCGGCTGGGACGACAGGCGCCAGGGGTTCGGACGGCGCCGGCGTCTCGCTGAACGCGCGGTTCGAGCCGTTGCGCCCGCCGAAGCGGTAGAACACGTGAGCGCCCACCTGGGCGACGCGCAGCAGGCGCGGGCCCCAGGCAGGAGACAGGTTGGCCACATGGAAGTGGGTGGCTGTGCCGACCTGGCCCATCACCGTGCCGTCGAGGGCCTGGGCGGCCACCTTTTCGGCCCGGCGCCAGGCGAACCGTTCGACCCGGCGGTTGACCGAGAGGCATTCGAGATCGCGGGATTCATCCAGCGCCCCGCGGAGGTTGAAAGGGCTGGCCGGGGGCGTGGAGGGCCGTGGCGCCGGCGCGGTGAAGCTCGCCTTGAGCAGGCCAGTGGCCGGAGCGGCGCCGTCGCGGCGCGCCTCCAGGCCAGTGGCGAAGGCGGCGACGCGATCCTGGCGCGCCGTCGGGGCCGTGATGGAGAGATTGTCGAAGCGGCGCGCGATGGCCAGGGCGGAGTCGTCATGGGCCGTGGCGGCTTCGAGCGCGTTGTCTGAGAACCCTTGGCGAGCAGCGCCGGCAAGGCGCTCGATCTTCGCATGTACGACGGAGGCCCGGGCGAGGCTGCCGGCGAGATAGGCGCCGCCTACGGATAGGCCGACGAGGGCGGTCAAAGCCAAAAAGCTACCTGTCACGCGCGCAAGCGCTGCGCGCGTGGGAATGGGGGTAATCAAAGGTTTCGTCCTCTGCGGCGAGGGCGCATGCGCCCCCCGACAATCGCATCCCGGCCGTCTGAGCGGGGATGGATGCGGGCCAAGCAAGCGAGGTCAGTGGCCCGAGGCCCCTCTTATCCGTCCAATTGTGGCGAGAATGTGGCAGAACCACCCGCGCCATTGTGCAGCGCAGCAAAATCGGGCGGCCTATTTAGGGTGAAATCCTAAGGCAAAGCTCGTGAATAAAGAGGAAAATTCCTGCGCTGCGCCGCGGCGGTCGAGCCCCTCCGAAGCTGGGGATAAACCACACGAGCCAGCTTGTCCGGCGTCAAGAAACCGCTCCGGGATGAGACGATCGGGCGAATCAGGCCAGCAGGTCGTGGTGTTCCTTGTGACGGCGGATATAGGCCGAGGCGTAGCCGCAGAGCGGGACCACCTTCAGGCCGTCGCGGCGCGCGATGCCCAGCACGCCTTCCATCAGCCGCCCCGCCGCGCCGCTGCCGCGCAGGTCGGGGTGGGCCTCCACATGCGGGATGACCAGCCGGTCGCCCTGGCGGCGATAGTCGGCCCAGGCCGGCAGGCCGTTCTCGGTCATCTCGAAGCGGCTCTGGGCGGTGTTCTCGACCACGTCTGACATCAGATGATCCAGGCTGAAGGGCGGGGGTAGGCCTCGCGGCGGGCGGCGTAGATCAGGCCGACCACGCAGCGGACGGTGACCCAGACGCCGATGAGCCCCGCCAGGGCGGCGGCGATGTACCAGAACAGGAAGCCGATCATCACCAGGGTGAGCGGCGCGCCGAGGACGTAGATGAGTCCGACCGCCACCCAGCCGATCAGGCCTATCCAGGCGGTGCGGATGGCGAAGACATAGTGGGTGCGCGCCCAGTCCGCGGCCCGGCCCTTCAGGGCGTAGGCCATGACGAAGCCGATCAGCGGCGTCAGGCCGATCGAGGCCCAGCCCAGGATGTAGAGCACATAAACGGCGATCGGCAGCAGCTTGTCGTCGTCGCCCACGCGGGCGGGGGGCAGGTCGGACGCGTACGGCTCGGTCAACGACGTCTCCTTGGAAGCTCGCCTCTTATGTAGGGAACGCGCCGGCCGATTTAACGTGCCCCTCAGCCCTCTCCGCGCACCGCCGTCACCTCGACCCCCGCCGCCTTGGCCCCCGGCAGGGCGCCGGGCTTTTCGACCCGCACCCGCGCCCAGATCACCCGTTCGTCCTCGAGGCATATGGCGGCCAGGCGCTGAGCATAGGTTTCGACCAGGTCGATGTGGCCGGAGGCCAGCGCCCGGGCGGCGCCGGCCAGGGTCTCGTAGTTCAGGGTGTCGGCCAGATGCACCACCTTGCGGGGCGACAGGGCCAGTTCGACATCGATCACCAACGGCTGGGCCCGGCCGCGTTCGAACGGATAGATGCCGATCTGGGCGTCGAGCTCCAGGCCGCGCATGAAGATGGTCAGGGATGCGGGAGGAGCTTGGGACACGGCGGCCTTCAGATGTCGAGGATGTCGGGCGTCTTCCAGGCCAGGTGCTGGCCGCCGTCGACGGCGATCATCTGTCCGGTGACGGCGCGGGCGTCAATCAGGTAGCGGGCGGCGCCGGTGATGTCGGCCAGTTCCGTGCGCCGCTGCAGCGGAACGGCGGCGGCCTCCGCCTGCAATCCGGCCTCGCCCTCGATGGCGTTGGGCAGGGTGGGGCCGGGGCCTATGGCGTTGACGCGGATGCGCGGGGCCAGGGCCTGGGCCAGCATACGGGTCGCGGTCCACAGGGCGGTCTTGCTCAGGGTGTAGCTGAAGAACTGGGGGTTCAGCTTCCACACCCGCTGGTCGAGCAGGTTGATGATCTGGGGATCGCCTTCCTGGGCCTGGGCGGCGAAGGCCTCGGCCAGGACCAGCGGCGCGCGCAGATTGGGCTCGAAGTGGGCGTCCCAGGTGACGCGGTCGAGGGCGCCGGCGTGGTCGTAGCGGAAGGTCGAGGCGTTGTTGACCAGCAGGGTCAAGGGCCCGACCACGGCGGCGGCCTGGCCGATCAGGGCCGAGGTCTCGGCCTCGACGGCCAGGTCGGCGCGCACCGTGGCGGCCCACCCGCCCGCGGCGCGGATCTCGTCCACCAGGGCCTGGGCGTCGGGCTCGTCGTCGCGGTGATGCACCGCCACGGCATAGCCGGCCTGCGCCAGGCAGAGCGCCAGCGCCCGCCCGATGCGGTGGGCGGCGCCTGTTACAAGGGCTCCGCCACGGTCGGTCACCTTAATCGGGGCGGCCGAACTCGTAGACGTTCACCGCGATGACGGCGACGACGAAGATCAGGATGGGCAGAATGGCTGACATTGGGGTTCTCTGGACGAAGACGACCGCTTCGCTTTAGACGCGGTGCGCTTTGCCCGCAAGCGAGCGGAGGCTAGGCTGGCTGCATGCTTTGGCGCCGCCGGGTCGAGCCCTTCACCCGCCCCTTTGTCTATGCCGCCTTCCGCTGGAGTCGCGGACTGACCCTGGGCGTGCGCGGCCTCGTCACCGACGCCGAAGGCCGGGTCCTGCTGGTCGAGCACACCTATGTCCATGGCTGGTACCTGCCCGGCGGCGGCGTCGAGCGCGGCGAGACGGCAGAGGCCGCCCTCAGCCGCGAGATGATCGAGGAGGCGGGGGTGCGGTTGACCGACCGGCCGCGGCTCTTGTCCGTCCACAGCAACGACGCCAACCATCCCCGCGACCACGTGCTGGTCTATCGCTGCGCCGCCTGGGAAAGCTGCTCGCCGCGGGCGGGGGCGGAAATCCACGCCGTCGGCTGGTTCGCGCCGGACGCCCTGCCGGAGGGAACGACCCGGGGGACGCGGGCGCGGATCCGTGAGGCGCTGGAGGGCGGGGCGATCGATCCGCTGTGGTAGCGGGCCCGAAAGCCCCGTCCTTCGACAAGCTCAGGATGAGGCTTTCTACTGACGCGACGTTTTCACTCGGCCTCATCCTGAGCTTGTCGAAGGGCGAGGCCGTCGCACAACCGCCGACGCGCGCTATATCTGCCCCATGACCGACGACACCGTCATAGGCGGCGCCTCGACCCTTTCGGGGGCGGCCCTGATCGCCGACGAGGTGAAGCGCCTTCCGGACGCCCCGGGGGTCTACCGGATGCTGGGCGAAGACGCCGAGGTGCTCTACGTCGGCAAGGCGCGGTCGCTGAAGAAGCGGGTGCTGCAGTACGCGCAGGGCCGGTTCCACACCAACCGCATCGCCCACATGGTCCACCTGACGCGCTCCATGGAGTTCGTCACCACCCGGACCGAAACCGACGCCCTGCTGCTCGAGTCCAACCTGATCAAGCGGCTGAAGCCGCGCTTCAACGTCGTGCTGCGCGACGACAAGAGCTTCCCCGAGATCCTGCTGCGCCGCGACCACCCCGCGCCGCAGATCCGCAAGCACCGGGGCGCCCACACCATCCCCGGCGACTATTTCGGCCCCTTCGCCTCGGCCTGGGCGGTGAACCGGACGCTGAACACCCTGCAGAAGGCCTTCCTGCTGCGGTCGTGCTCGGACAGCGTCTACGACAGCCGCACCCGGCCCTGCATGCTGCACCAGATCCGCCGCTGCTCGGCGCCCTGCGTCGATCTCGTCACCCCCGAGGGCTATCGGGAGCTGGTGGAGGAGGCGCACGACTTCCTGCGCGGCAAGAGCCAGGCGGTGCGCGACCGGTTGGGCCGCGAGATGCAGGCGGCCTCCGACGAGCTGGAGTTCGAGACCGCCGCCCGGATCCGCGACCGCATCCGCGCCCTGGCCTCGATCTCCGCCGAGCAGGGGATCAACCCCGAGACCGTGGACGAGGCCGACGTCTTCGCCCTCTTCGCCGAGGGCGGCCAGGCCTGCGTGCAGGTGTTCTTCTTCCG
>NCED01000044.1 GCA_002280485.1 Caulobacterales bacterium 32-69-10 | reverse complement strand
GCAACAGGACGTAGAGGCGATCGACGCGGCGCTGGCGACGGTCGAGGTGCAGGGCGCCCGCTATCCCGAGCACCTGCTCCAGAACGTGGATCGCTGAGTCGACGCTGAGCACAGAGGGCTCGCGAGCTTGGCGGGACCGGGGCTATAGTCGGCGCAACCTCACAGAAAATCCAGGAAACGACGCCCGATGCGCAACTTCGCCGCCCCTCTCGCCGCCATCACGGTCGCAGCCGCCCTGGGGACCGGCGCCGCCGGCGCCCAGACCGCTGGACTTGAGACCCGTCCAGCCAACAGCGACTACAAGCCGGCCTTCGCGGGCCAGACCCGCGCCCCCGCCGCACCCAGCAACATCGCGCTCGACGTCACCCCCTTCGCCACCGGCCTCGAAAAGCCCTGGGCCATCGAGTTCCTGCCCGACGGCCGCATGCTGGTCACCGAGATCGCCGGCCGGCTGCGCATCGTCGGCAAGGACGGCAAGCTCTCCGCGCCGGTCGCCGGCGTGCCGGCGGTCTACGCCGTCGGCCAGGGCGGCCTGCTCGACGTCGCCGTCGATCCCGACTTCGCCCGCAACCAGATGATCTTCTTCACCTATGCCGAGCCCCGCGAGGGCGGCAATGGCACGGCGGTGGCCCGCGCCCGCCTGGTGGACGGCGCCGCGCCCAAGCTGGAGAACGTCCAGGTCATCGCCCGCCAGCTCCCGACCTGGGAATCGCGCCTGCACTTCGGCTCGCGCATCGTCTTCGCCAAGGACGGGACCCTGTACGTGACCTTCGGCGAGCGCTCGCTGGATGAGACCCGGGTCTTTTCCCAGGACCTCAACACCACCCTGGGCAAGGTCATCCGCATCAACAAGGACGGCTCGATCCCGAAGAGCAACCCCTTCGTCGGCCGCGCGGGCGCCAAGCCCGAGATCTGGTCCTACGGCCACCGCAACCCGCAGAGCGCGGCCCTGCACCCGGTCACGGGCCAGCTGTGGACCATCGAGCACGGCCCGCGCGGCGGCGACGAGCTGAACCGCCCGGAGGCCGGCAAGAACTATGGCTGGCCGGTGATCAGCTACGGCATCGAGTACCGCGGCGTGAAGCTGCCCGGCGGCGCCACCGCCCAGGCGGGCATGGAGCAGCCCAAGTACTACTGGGACCCGGTGATCGCCCCCTCGGGCATGCTGTTCTACACCGGCGCCCTGTTCCCGGCGTGGCGCAACAACGTCTTCGTCGGCGGCCTGGGCAGCCAGAAGCTGGTCCGCCTGGTCATGAACGGCGACCGGGTGACCGGCGAGGAGTGGCTGCTGCAAGACCTCAAGCAGCGCATCCGCGACGTGAACCAGGGCCCCGACGGCGCCATCTACGTCGCCGCCGACAACGGCACGATCTACCGCGTCGCGCCCAAGCGCTAAGGCGGCCTGCGACCAGGGTTCGGCCTCGTAGCCCCCGCTTTGGGGCTGAACCCGTCAGGCGATTAAAAGACACGGTTTGCGGGGTCTTTTCCCGCCTCCACGCGTTCCCCCATCAGTATGGCCCGAGCGGCGCCTCGGGCCTGTGCGGTCGGCTGGGTGCGTGAGGGCCTATGATCAATCCAAGCGATATCGAAATCTCCCGGCGGGGCCTCTTGCTCGCGGGGGCGGGATCGGTGGCGGCGACAGCCTCGCCGACCAGCCTGAACGCCCAGGCCCCGGGCGAGCCGGCGCCGGTGATGGCCAAGGTGACGTTCGAGGTGAACGGCGAGGCGCGCAGCCTCGACCTCGACACCCGCACAACCCTGCTGGACGCCCTGCGCGAGCACCTCAAGCTCACGGGCACCAAGAAGGGCTGCGACCACGGCCAGTGCGGCGCCTGCACGGTCATCGTCGACGGGCGGCGGATCAACTCGTGCCTGTCGCTCGCCGTCATGCACGAGGGCGACGAGGTCACCACCATCGAGGGGCTGGGCGCGCCCGACCGCCTGCACCCCATGCAATCCGCCTTCGTCAAACACGACGGCTACCAGTGCGGCTACTGCACCCCCGGCCAGATCTGCTCGGCCGTGGCGGTGCTCGACGAAATCAAGGCAGGCATCCCCAGCCACGTCAGCGCCAGCCTGACCGCGCCGTCGGAGGTGACCGAGGCGGAACTGCGTGAGCGAATGAGCGGCAACATCTGCCGCTGCGGCGCCTATTCCAACATCGTCGAAGCGATCACCGAAGTGGCGGGGAAGCGGGCATGAAGGCTTTCACCTACGAGCGCGCCCGCTCTCCCGGCGAGGCGGCGGCGGCCATGGCCCGCCTGCCCAACGCCCGCTTCATCGCCGGCGGCACCAATCTGCTCGACCTGATGAAGCTGCAGATCGAGACCCCGGCCCATCTGATCGACGTCAACGGCCTGGCCCTCGACAAGATCGAGCCCACCGGCGACGGCGGACTGCGCATCGGCGCCCTGGTGCGCAATACCGACCTTGCGGCCGACCGCACCGTGCGCCGGGACTATGCGGTGCTGTCGCGGGCCCTGCTGGCCGGGGCCTCGGGCCAGTTGCGCAACAAGGCGACGACCGCCGGCAACCTGCTGCAGCGGACCCGCTGCCCCTATTTCTACGACACCGCCCAGCCCTGCAATAAGCGCCAGCCGGGCAGCGGCTGCTCGGCCATCGGCGGGGTCAGCCGCCAGCTGGCGGTGATCGGGACCAGCACCGCCTGCATCGCCACCCACCCCAGCGACATGGCGGTGGCCATGCGGGTGCTCGACGCCCGGGTCGAGACCGTCCGCGCCGACGGCCAGACCCGCGCCATCCCCATCGCCGGCTTCCATCGCCTGCCGGGCGACACGCCCCACATCGAGACCGTGCTGGAAAAGGGCGAGCTGATCACCGGGGTCAGCCTGCCGCCGCCCGTCGGCGGCGAACACATCTACCGCAAGGTCCGCGACCGGGCGTCCTACGCCTTCGCCCTGGTCTCGGTCGCCGCCGTGGTCCAGCGCGACGGCACGGGCCGTGTCGCCGTCGGCGGCGTCGCCCACAAGCCCTGGCGGGTGGAGGCGGCCGAGGCCGCCATGCCCAGCGGCGCCCGCGCCGTCGCCGCCCAGCTCTTCGCGGGCGCCAAGCCGACCCCCGAGAACGCGTTCAAGCTGCCGCTGGCCGAGCGCACGCTCGCCGCCGCGCTGGCGCAAGCCAAGGCCTGACCCGATGAAGTTCGACACCCCCGCGACCACCAACCCCATCGACCAGCTGAAGGTGATCGGAAAGCCGACCGACCGCATCGACGGGCCGCGCAAGACCTCCGGGACGGCGGCCTATGCCTATGAGCGCAATGACGTCGGCGCCAACCAGGCCTATGGCTATGTGGTCGGGGCAGGCATCGCCAAGGGCCGCATCACCGCCATCGAGACCGCCCGCGCGCGGGCCGCGCCGGGGGTTGTGGGCGTGCTCACCGCCGCCAACGCCGGCAAGCTCGGCAAGGGCCAGTACAACACCGCCAAGCTGCTGGGCGGGCCCGAGATCGAGCACTATCACCAAGCCGTCGCCGTCGTGGTGGCCGAGACCTTCGAACAGGCCAGGGCCGCCGCCGCCCTGGTGCGGGTGACCTATGCGCCGGCCAAGGGCGCCTTCGACCTCGCCGCCGCCAAGGGCGGGGCGACCAAGCCCAAGGATGGCGAGCCCGATACCGCCAAGGGCGACTTCGCCGGCGGCTTCGCGGCCGCCCCGGTCAAGCTCGACCAGACCTACACCACCCCCGACCACGCCCACGCCATGATGGAGCCGCACGCCAGCATCGCGGCCTGGGAGGGCGACAAGGTCACCATCTGGACCTCGAACCAGATGATCGACTGGGGCGTCGGCGACATGGCCAAGACCCTGGGAGTCCCCAAGGAGAACGTGCGCCTGATCTCGCCCTTCGTCGGCGGCGGCTTCGGCGGCAAGCTGTTCCTGCGGGCCGACGCCCTGCTGGCCGCCCTGGCGGCGCGCCAGGTCCGCCGGCCGGTCAAGGTGGCCCTGACCCGGCCGATGATGTTCAACAACACCACCCACCGCCCCGCCACCATCCAGCGCATCCGCATCGGCGCCGGGCGCGACGGCAGGATCACCGCCATCGGCCACGAAAGCTGGTCCGGCGACCTGCCCGGCGGCGGGCCGGAGACCGCGGCCAACCAGACGCGCCTGCTCTATGCCGGCGCCGACCGCATGACCGCCCACCGCCTGGCCGTGCTCGACCTGCCCGAGGGCAACGCCATGCGCGCGCCGGGAGAAGCCCCGGGGCTGATGGCCCTGGAGATCGCCATGGACGAACTGGCCGAACAGCTCGGCCAGGACCCGATCGCCCTGCGCGTTCTCAACGACACCCAGGTCGATCCGGAAAAGCCCGAGCGCCCGTTCTCGCAGCGCCAGTTGATCACCTGCCTGCGCACCGGCGCCGACCGCTTCGGCTGGAGCCGGCGCAGCGCCCGGCCGGGCCAGGTCCGCGACGGCCAGTGGCTGGTCGGCATGGGCGTCGCCGCCGCCTTCCGCAACAACCTGGTCATGCAGTCGGCCGCCCGCGTGCGCCTGGACGCCGAGGGCAATGTCACGGTCGAGACCGACATGACCGACATCGGCACCGGCACCTACACCATCATCGCCCAGACGGCGGCCGAGATGATGGGCGTGGGCCTGGACAAGGTGCGCGTGCGGATGGGCGATTCCGCGTTCCCGATCTCCGCCGGCTCCGGCGGCCAGTGGGGCGCCAACAGCTCGACCGCAGGGGTCTACGCCGCCTGCATGAAATTGCGTGAGGCGGTGGCTCAGAAGGCCGGGTTCAATTCCGCCGATGTCGAGTTTGCCGGCGGCCGGGTGCGCGCCGGCGGGCGCAGCATGACCCTGGCCGAGGCGGCCGGTCCGGCCGGCCTCGTCGCCGAGGACGTCATGGAGTACGGCGACCTCGACAAGAAATTCCAGCAGTCGACCTTCGGGGCGCATTTCGTCGAGGTCGGCGTCGATGTCGACACCTGCGAGATCCGCATCCGCCGTATGCTCGCGGTCTGCGCCGCCGGGCGCATCCTCAATCCGAAGTCGGCGCGCAGCCAGGTGATCGGGGCCATGACCATGGGCGCCGGCGCCGCCCTGATGGAGGAGCTGGCCATCGACCACCGCCGCGGCTTCTTCGTGAACCACGACCTGGCCGGCTACGAGGTGCCGGTCCACGCCGACATCCCGCACCAGGAGGTGATCTTCCTCGACGAGACCGACCCGATGTCGTCGCCGATGAAGGCCAAGGGCGTGGGCGAGCTTGGCATCTGCGGCGTGGGGGCTGCGGTCGCCAACGCCGTCTACAACGCCACCGGCGTGCGGGTGCGCGAGTACCCGATCACCCTCGACAAGCTGATGAAGCACATGCCCCAGGTGGCGTGACGGCTACTCGACTAGCCGGACCCCGCCGCCGGCGGTCTGACCGCCGCTCGGCGCCCGCTGCGACGGGGTCAGGCTCCACTTCACGCTGTTCAGGATCAGCCGGTTGAACACCAGGGTCAGCGACGGGCTCGTCAGGGTCGCGCCCGAGTTGTAGGTGGCGTTGCGGCTGGGCAGGTACACCAGCCCCGTCCACTTGGTGTTGGCGCTGTCATTGAGGATGAAGGCCGATTTGGACAGGCCCGCCGCCTCGTAGAACAGGATGCCGGAATGGGCCCCGCTGGTCGGGGCGCTCAGCGTGCCGGACACGGCGCTGTTGAACTGGATCTTCGAGGTGTCGGCGAAATAGAAGGTGACGCCGCTGCCCGTCCACGACCCGCCGTTCACGTTCCAGCCGCCGCCCTTGATGGTGTAGACCCCGGGCTTGAAGGTGACGGTGTTCGTCCCGTTGAAATTCACCCAGCCGCAGTAGACCCCGGGGTTCAGCGTCACCGCGCCGCCGTTGTAGTTCAGGTTGTTGTACTGGCACGACGTCGAGGGCGGCGCCGGCATGGTCCCGGCGAAGGGATCGGCGATGGCGGCGCAGCCCTTCTCCAGGTTGGGGTGCACGCCGCCGTTGTCGATGATGGTCGTTCCCCTGATGCAGATCTTCGCCGTGTTCAGGGTGGAGCCGCCGTTGAAGATCGCCGCCGGCGAACCGGTCGAGCGCACGTGGACTTCGCAGTTCGGCGCCTGGACGTTTGCGCCGCTGTTGACCAGCAGGGCCTGGCCGCCCGTGGGGTCGAGCAGCAGCAGGCACACCTTGTTGGCCGAGACCGACCGGGCGGCGGTCGCCGCGGCCCTGACCGGGAGGGTGTCCATTTTGATGAGCGACAGCAGGTAGGTGGGCAGCTCGGCCCGCGCCGTCCCCGCCAGGTTTCCATCGGCCTTGGTGACGAAGCTCACGGCTGGCAGGACGCTCGCGCCCTCCATTCCGGCATTGAAGAACCGCAGGCCGACGTCGCTGCGTTGGTCAGGAGCGACCTGAACGGCCGCCAGGACGGCGGCGTCCAACGCGCTCTGCATCTGGCTGCGATAGGTCGAGGCCCGCAGCAGGTCCACCGCGCCGCCGACCGCCGCCAGGATGACGGGCAGGCACAGGGCGGCGATGAGGGCGATACCGCCGGCGCGGGACCGGCCGAAAGCGACCAGGAGGCTCCGCAACAGAGCGATCATTGTCTGAAAACCACGCAACAGACGAGGGGGATGTCACCCTTCGTTTGTCACGCTTACTATTAAGCCCTGTATAAGGAACGGGGTAAACGGCCTGCGGTCCCGTTACCGGATCGTCGCCTAGCTATTCGCGGCGATCCAGCGTTCCAGCCAGTGGATGTCGTAGTTCCCGGCGATGATGTCCGGATCGAGCAGCAGATCCTGGAACAGGGGGATGGTGGTGTCGACCCCGCCGACCACCATCTCGCCCAGGCAGCGGCACATCCGCGACAGGGCTTCGTCGCGGTCGCGCCCGTGGACGATCAGCTTGCCGATCAGGCTGTCGTAGTAGGGCGGGATGACATAGCCGTCGTAGATCGCCGAATCCAGCCGCACCCCCAGGCCGCCGGGGGCGTGGAAGTCGGTCACTGTCCCGGGGGAGGGGGTGAAGGTGCGCGGGTTCTCGGCGTTGATGCGGCACTCGATGGCGTGGCCCTCGAACAGCACCTCCGACTGCACGAAGGACAGGGGCAGGCCGGCGGCGATGCGGATCTGCTCGCGCACCAGGTCGATGCCGGTGATGGCCTCGGTGACCGGGTGCTCGACCTGCAGGCGGGTGTTCATCTCGATGAAGAAGAACTCGCCGTTCTCGTACAGGAACTCGATGGTGCCGACGCCGAGGTAGCCGATCTTGCGGATCGCCTCGACCACGGTGGCGCCGATCCGGTCGCGGGTCGGCGGGTCGATGACGGGGGAGGGGGCCTCCTCCAGGATCTTCTGGTGGCGGCGCTGCAGGGAGCAGTCGCGTTCGCCCAGGTGGCAGACGTTGCCGTGGGCGTCGGCGATGACCTGGATCTCGATGTGGCGCGGCTGGCCGAGATAGCGCTCGAGGTAGACGCTGTCGTCGCCGAAGGCGGTCTTGGCCTCGTGCTGGGCCGTTGCGATCGCTTCGGCCAGGCTGTCGCGGTCCTTGGCCAGCTTCATGCCGCGCCCGCCGCCGCCGGCCGCCGCCTTGATCAGGACGGGGAAGCCGATCGCCTCGGCCGCCGCCATGGCCTCGTCGGGGTCGGACAGGGCGCCCTCGGAACCGGGCACCACCGGGATGCCGGCTTCCTTCACCGCCTGTTTGGCGGTGATCTTGTCGCCCATCATGCGGATGTGCTCGGGCTTGGGCCCGATGAAGGTGAAGCCGTGGGCGCCGACGATCTCGGCGAAGCGGGCGTTCTCGGACAGGAAGCCGTAGCCGGGGTGCACGGCCTGGGCCCCGGTGATCTCGCACGCGGCGATGATCGACGGGATGTTGAGGTAGCTCTTGGCGGCGGGCGCGGGTCCGATGCACACGCTCTCGTCGGCCAGGCGCACGTGCATGGCCGACGAATCGGCCTCGGAATGGACCGCCACGGTGGCGATGCCCATCTCCTTGCAGGCGCGGTGAATCCGGAGCGCGATCTCGCCCCGGTTGGCGATCAGGATCTTTTCGAACATTGGCCGGGTCCTATTCCAGAACCAGGAGGCCCTCGCCGAACTCGACCGGCTGACCGTCCTGGGCGACCAGTTCGATCACCGTGCCGGCCCGCGGCGAGGGGATCGGGTTCATGGTCTTCATGGCCTCGATGATCAGCAGGGTCTGGCCCTCGGCGACCTTGTCGCCGACCTTGACGAAGGCCGGGGCGCCGGGCTGGGCGGCCAGGTAGACCGTGCCCACCATCGGCGACTTCACCAGATCGCCCCTGGGCGCGGCCGGGGCGGCGGCCTCGGCGGGGGGCGCGGCCGCAGCGGCCGCGCGGGCGACGCGGATCCGCATCGCGCCGCGCTCGACCTCGATCTCGGTCAGGGCCGAATCGTTGAGGATGGCGGCCAGTTCGCGCACCAGGGCGGTGTCGATCGGCTCGGCGGCGGGGGCCGCGGCGGTGGCCGGGTCCTTGGGACTGCTCATGCGCTTATCTTAACCCTTGGGGGAAGCGGGGGCGACCTTGGCGTCAGCCAGGCGCGCCGCGGCGGCGACGGCCAGTTCATAACCCATCGGACCCAGTCCGAAGATCACGCCCTGGGCCGCCTGCGAAACATAGGAGGTGTGGCGGAAGTCCTCCCGCTGGGCGGGGTTGGACAGATGGCATTCGATCACGGGGATGGCGATGGCCTTGACCGCGTCGAGAAGGGCCACCGAGGTGTGGCCGTACCCGCCCGGATTCAGCACCACGGCCGCGCCGTCCGTCCTGGCCTCGTGCAGCCAGTCGATCAGCACGCCCTCGTGATTCGATTGCCGGAACACGACCGAAAAGCCCGCCTCGGCGGCCTTGGCCTCGCAGAGGGCCTTGAGGTCCTCCAGCGTGTCTGTCCCGTAGATGTGCGGTTCGCGGATCCCGAGAAGGTTCAGGTTGGGTCCGTTCAGCACATAGATCGGCTTGCGATTAGCCATTCAGCCCCGGCCAGCAGATGAAGGGCGGACTTGTATCGCTGCGGCCGAGGCGTCACAAGCAAACGATGCGTTTGACCATCAACGGCGAGGCGCGGGAGCTCGACGGCGCCCCGGACTTGGCGGCCCTCGTGGCGGGCCTGGGGCTCGATCCGCGCAAGGTCGCGGTCGAGCACAATCTGGAGATCGTGCCCCGTTCGCTCTACGCCCGCACGCCCCTGGCCGACGGCGACCGCATCGAAATCGTCCATTTCATCGGAGGGGGCTGATGAACGCACCCGTAGTCGACATCGCCGCTGACGATTCCTGGACCGTGGCGGGGCGGACCTTCCGCTCGCGCCTCATCGTCGGCACCGGAAAATACAAGGACTACGCCCTCAACGCCGCCGCGGCCGAGGCGGCCGGGGCCGAGATCGTCACGGTGGCCCTCAGGCGCGTGAACCTGTCCGACCCCGGCCAGCCGATGCTGGCCGACTATGTGAAGCCCGAGCGCTTCACCTACCTGCCCAACACCGCCGGCTGCTTCACCGGCGAGGAGGCGGTGCGGACCCTGCGCCTGGCCCGCGAGGCCGGCGGCTGGAGCCTGGTCAAGCTGGAGGTGCTGTCCAACTCGGCCCACCTCTACCCCGACATGATTGAGACCCTCCGGGCGCTGGAGATGCTGGTGAGGGACGGCTTCGACGTCATGGTCTACTGCACCGACGACGTGGTCATGGCCAGGCGTCTCGAGGAGGCCGGGGCCGCGGCGATCATGCCCGCCGCCGCCCCGATCGGCTCGGGGCTGGGCATCCAGAACCGGGTCAATGTCCGGCTCATCGTCGAGCAGGCGTCCGTGCCCGTGCTGGTCGACGCCGGGGTCGGCACGGCCTCCGACGCCACCATCGCCATGGAGCTGGGCTGCGACGCGGTCATGGCGAACACCGCCATCGCCGAGGCCAAGGACCCCATCCTCATGGGCAGCGCCATGAAGCACGCCGTCATCGCCGGCCGGCAAAGCTATCTGGCCGGGCGGATGGCCAAGCGCATGTACGCGGATCGCTCGTCGCCTCTGGCGGGGCTGATCTAGGGAATCGTGGGCGATTCCAGAGTCGACTTCATTTTTGTTCTCGTTATGTTTCGTAAGGCTGGAACTTGGGGATAAGCCTATCTGTTCCCACTCCAGCGCCATTCTCCGCGTTAGTGTTTGAATGGCGAATCGGTTGGAGGTTCAGATGCGCATTAAAATTGACGACATTCGCAACGCACTTCACCCTAGTGAGGTTGTGGTGGTGGTCAAAACAAGCACTGGCACCGAGTCGTTAGTTGTAGATAAGCGTTCAGTCGTCGGGGATTTTTTGGAAATCGGCCAGCCGCTCGGCAGGAATGACAAAGACGTTCTAATTGAGTTGCCGCGCGAAACTTACAGCGGCGCTTGGCGTGTTTGGGTTCCACAAGCCAATGTCGTGAGTCAGGCAGCTTAGGCCTTAACATAGGGGCAAGCGTTTGATTCTGACGGATCGTGAAATTCAAATCGCGATAGAGCAAAAGCTTGTCGTTATAGAGCCTCCTCCAAGGGAGAACGCCTTTAGCTCGACGAGCGTCGATCTGACACTTGATCCGGCACTAAGCGAATTTCGTGACGCTGCCAGCGGAATTGAGAGAGTCGTTGATCCCGGCGCTGCGGGATACGATCACGAACAGACCCTTGGCGAGCTTACCGAGAGCGTGACGATCGGAGCTGAAGGATATGTGTTTCATCCGGGAAAGCTGATCCTGGCGTGGACGCAGGAATATGTAAGCCTTCTCCTTCAGGCAAAGATCGCAGCTCGTGTAGAAGGGAAGAGCTCGCTTGCCCGATTGGGTGTCGGTGTTCATGTTACTGCCCCAACAATTCATGCAGGCTTCAAGGGGCGCATACGGCTCGAAATGATTAATCACGGAAAAGTGCCTATTCGGCTTCGATCCGGGATGAAAATTTGCCAGCTGATATTTGAACAAACACTTGGGACGCCCCAAGCCGGCTATTCGGGCCAATTCTCAGGCCAGGAAGCATCTAAAAAAGGCTGAGCGACTCACGGTCCACGCGTCTCCTCACCCCTTCTTGCGGGCCGCGTCGATGCCGGCCTGGATGTCCTCGGGGACCCAGCCGGCGACCACCTTGTCGCCGATGACGAAGGCCGGGGTGCCGTTGACGCCGGTGGCCCTGGCGATCGTGTTGGTCTCCAACAGCTGGTCGCTGACCGGCTGCGCCGCGCCGTAGGCGTGGGCCTTGGCCACATCCACCCCGTTGTCGCGCAGGATGCGGTCGATGGAGGCGGCGTCGAGGGTCTTCTCGGCCAGCAGGTCCTCGTGCACCTGCATGTACTTGCCCTGCGCCTTGGCCGCGATGGCGGCCCGGGCCGCCGTCTCGGAGATCGGCGACAGGATGGGGAATTCCTTGAAGACGAAGCGCACGTCCTTGTTGTCGGCGATCAGCTTGTTGATCCCCGGCAGGGCCGCCTTGCAGTAGGGGCAGCGGTAATCGAAATACTCGACCACGGTGATCTTGCCCTGCGGATTGCCGGCGACGTAGTCGCGCGGGTCCCGCTCGATCTTGGCGCGGTTGGCGGCCAGGGTCTGCTGCAGCTGGGTGTCGGCGGCCGCCTGCCGCTTCTCCTGCAGCTTGCCGATGGCCTCCTCGATCACTTCGGGGTGGGCCAGGATATAGGCGCGGATCTGGTCGCCGGCGGCGGCGCCGGCGCTGGGGGCGCTGGCGGCCTTGGGGCCGGGGGCGGCCTGGCTGCAGCCGGCGGCGGATAGGGCGAGGGCCGCGGTGGCGGCGAGCAGGATGGATAGGCGCATGGCCTACTTCAACCGCAAGCCGGCGGCGGCATCAAGGCGGCGCATGCGCGCGCCTTCGACTCCGTTCATCCCGGCGGAAGCCGGGACCCAGGGTTGAGCAGGCGCACCAGGGCTAGCAAAAAGCCTGGGCCCCGGCTTTCGCCGGGGTGAGCGGGAAGGCTACCCCCCCGCCACGGCCCTCAGGTCGTCCTTGGACGGGTCGGCGACGAGGACGATGTCGGTGGCCCGGCGCCATTCGGGGGTGTTGCGCTCGAGCTGTTCGCGGGCGCGCATGGCGAAGATGCGGGCCGAGTTCATGTCGCCGTTGGAGAAGTGCTCCTCGGCGGCGGCGAGGCGGGCGGCCCCGTTCTCGCCCTTGCTGTCGCGGGCCTGGGCCAGCAGGCGCCAGGCGACCGAATTGGTCTTGTCGACCGCCAGGGCCTTGTCGAGGTTGGCGATGGCGTCGTCGACCCGGGTCTTGTCGTTCAGCCCGAGCAGGGACTGGGCGAGCAGGATGCGCAGCAGGGGCGCCTCGGGCTTCAGCTCCACGGCCCGGCGCAGGGGCGCCTCCGATTCCGAGGTCTTGCCGGCCTCGAACAGCACCTGGCCCTTCAGCTCCTCCAGGTAGGGATTGGCCGGCTGTTCGGCGATCAGGGCGTCGATGGCCTTGATCGCCCGCGCGGTGTCGAGCGCCTTGTAATAGGCGATGGCGCGGGCGTAGCGGGCCGGGAAGGAGGGGTCGGTCTCCTTGTACTTGGCGAAGGTGAGGTTCGGCGGGTCCATGAAGGCGGCGAGCTTGGCCTTGATCAGCTCGTGCTTGGCCTGGGCCTCGGCGCTGTCGGTCTTGCTGTAGTTGGGCTGGGCCTCGACCCGGCGCCGCAGCCCCTCGATGCGGTCCGAGGAGATCGGGTGGCTCTGGAAGAAGGGGAAGCGGCGGCTCTCGGAGAACACTTCCTCGTAGCGGAACTTGTCGAAGAACTCGACCAGGCCCTTGCCGGAGATGCCGGCCCGGTCGAGGTAGGTGGCGGCGGCCTGGTCGGCGCGGGCTTCCTGTTCGCGCGAATAGCCCAGGGCGCCCAGGGTGCCGAAGTAGCTGGAGCTGGAGATCAGGGCCGCGGCCGCGTCCGGCGCCCCGGCCACGGCGGCCAGCACGCCCAGGCCCATCGACAGCAGGAAGGGCTTCATCCCGGCGCTCTGCATCTCGCCGGAGCGGACCATGTGACCGCCGGCGACGTGGCCGATTTCGTGGGCCATGACCCCGATCAGCTCGTTGGGGGTGTCGGTCTCCTGGATCAGGCCGGTGTTGAAGAACATGTTCTGGCCGGCCGCGGCGCCGGCGTTCAGGGACTTGTCCCCGTTCAGGTGGATCTTGACGTCCTTGGGGTTCAGCCCCGCGGCGATCATCACCGGCGCGGCGTTCTCGCGCAGGATCTCCTCGATCTCGGTGTCGAGGATGATGTTCATCCCGCCCTGGGCGTGGGCCGGCGGGGGCGCGAGCATCGCCAGGGCGAGCAGGGCCGAGCCCAGGCGCAAAACAATGGAGCGGCGGCGTTTCACTGACGGCAGGGAGTCCATGCGGGGTCGTCTCTCCTAGAACCATCCCCCCAGCCCGACCGCGCGGGACCGGTTTCCCGGTCCCGCGCGCCCCATAAGCAAGACTAGTCCCTTATTCTCAACGACGCCACCAACCGCGCTTGGGCGCCGCGGGCGGGGTCGAGATCTCGGCCGGATCGGGCTGCGCCGGCGCGGCGGGCGCGGGCGGCGGGGCCAGGGCGACGACCGCCGGCTCCGGGGCAGGTTCCGGCTCGGTCGCAGGTTCAGGCGCCGCATCGACCGGGGCCGCAGACGCCTCGGCGGTAGGGGCCGCAGCCTTGCGGGTGCGGGGCGCGCGGGCCTTCTTCACCGGCGCGGCTACAGGCTCCGGTTCGGGAGCCGGCGCTTCCACGACCACAGGTTCCGGCTCGGGCGCGGCGTCCACCACGGGCGCGGCGTCCTCAACCGGCGCGGCCTTGCGGCTGCGGCTGCGGACCCGCTTCGGCTTGGCTTCTGCGGGGGCTTCGGCGGCTTCCGGCGCGGGCGCCGCCTCCACGGGGGCCTCGTCCAGCTCTTCCGGCGCTTTCCACGCGTAGACGTCGTTCTCCGGCGCGGGAACCGGCGCGGCCTCGGTCACGGCCGGCTCGGACGCGAAATCGGCGACCGGCTCCGGCGGACGGGTCCGGCGCTGGCTGTGCGGATCGCGCCAGACGTAGGGATCCTCGTCGTTGGCGACGGGGGGCGCGCCCTCCGACCCGCCGACCCACACGTAGGGATCGGCCTCGCGGCCGCCCTCCTCGCGGGACCGGCGGCCGCCGCGGCGGCCGCGGCGGCGGCGGCGGCGGGGACCGCGGTCGCCCTCGGGCCCGCCTTCGGCCGTGCGGGGACGGCCGTCGTCCTCCTCGTCGCCCTCTTCGTCGTCGTCCTCACGGGCCTCGCCCGCTTCGCCGGATTCGGCTTCGGCAGGGGCGCGGGCAGGGCGCTCGCCACGATCGAGCTCGCCGCCACGTCCGCCACGACGCCGGCGACGGCGTCCGCGGCGGCGGCCGTCGGCCTCCTCGCTGTCGGCGGGCGCGGGCGGCCGACCGCCCTCGGCCTCTTCGCTCTCCTCAGCCTCTTCGGCCTCGACGATCTCGTCCTCGTACTCGGGGTCGTCGACGAAGGCGTGCATCGGCTCGGCGGTCAGCTCCTCCTCGGGAGCCTGCCAGCCGTCATGGGTGGCGGTGCGCTCGATCACCACGTCGCCGAAGCCCAGCTCCTCGTTGATGGCGATGGTCACGGTCAGCCCCTGCACCTGCTCCAGGCGGGTGAGGTAGGCGCGCTTCTCGTTCAGCACATAGAGGCCGACCTCGGTGCACAGCCGCAGGGTCACCGCCCCGGGGCCGCCGCGGGCCGACTCGATCTCGATGGCGCGCAGGGCGCCCAGCGCGCTGGACTCGATCGAGCGCACCCGGCCCGTGCCCTGGCAGTGCTCGCACACGTGGGTCGTGCCCTCCAGCACGCCGGAGCGGCGGCGCTGGCGGCTGATCTCCATCAGGCCGAAGGACGAGATCTTGCCCATCTGGATGCGGGCGCGGTCGTCCTTGAGGCAGTCCTTCAGCTTCTTCTCGACGGCCCGGTTGTTCTTGGACTCGTCCATGTCGATGAAGTCGATCACGACCAGGCCGGCCAGGTCGCGCAGGCGCAGCTGGCGGGCGGCTTCCTCGGCCGCTTCCATGTTGGTCTTCAGGGCGGTCGCTTCGATGTTGCGCTCGCGGGTCGCCTTGCCGGAGTTGACGTCGACGGCGACCAGGGCCTCGGTCTGGTTGATGACCAGGTAGCCGCCGGAGCGCAACTGCACCACGGGCGAGTGCATCTGGGCGAGCTGGTCCTCGACCTTGTGCTTCACGAACAGCGGGATCGCGTCCTTGTAGTGGACGATCTTCTTGGCCTGCGACGGCATGATCATCCGCATGAAGTCGCGGGCCTCGCGGTAGCCGGCCTCGCCCTCGACGATGATCCCGTCGATGTCCTTGTCGTACATGTCGCGGATGGCGCGTTTGACGAGGTCTTCCTCCTCGTAGATCAGCGCCGGGGCGATGGACTTCAGCGTCGCCTCGCGGATCGTCTCCCACAGGCGCAGCAGATATTCGTAGTCGCGCTTGATCTCGACCTTGGTGCGCGCGGCGCCGGCGGTGCGGATGATCAGGCCCATGCCCTGCGGCACGTCCAGGCTCTGGGCGGCGGACTTCAGGCGCTTGCGGTCGGCGGCGTTGGTGATCTTGCGGCTGATCCCGCCGCCCCGCGCCGTGTTGGGCATCAGCACGCAGTAGCGCCCGGCCAGCGACAGGTAGGTGGTCAGGGCCGCGCCCTTGTTGCCGCGCTCTTCCTTGACGACCTGCACCAGCATGATCTGCCGGCGCTTGATCACTTCCTGGATCTTGTAGCGGCGCATCAGCCGGCGGCGGCGACGCTCCAGCTGCTCTTCCATCACGTCGTCGTCGTCGTCCTCGACGACCTCGGTCGCTTCCTCGGCGTCGACGACCTCGTGGCTGTCGCCGTCGTCGTCGTGCAGGGCGTCCTCGTCCGAGGCCTCGACCTTGGCGGGCCGCGAACGACCGCGCCCACGGCTGCGGGGGGCCTGACGCTCCTGAGCCTCCTCCTCCTCCTCTTCGCGCATCAGCGCTTCGCGGTCGGCGATGGGGATCTGGTAGTAGTCCGGGTGGACCTCGTTGAAGGCGAGGAAGCCGTGCCGGTTGCCGCCGTATTCGACGAACGCGGCCTGCAGGCTGGGCTCTACGCGGGTGACCTTCGCGAGATAGATATTTCCCCGCAGTTGCTTGCGGGACTGGCTTTCGAAATCAAGTTCTTCGATACGATTTCCGTCCACCACCACGACGCGGGTTTCTTCCGCGTGGGCGGCGTCGATCAGCATTCTCTTGGTCATTAAACCGTTCTCCGCGGCGCGCGCCGAACCGCGAAGGGTTCGGGGGCCGTGTATGGGAGGCGGCGTCGATGGTCCGTTCGCAGCCGGCGGCGACGCCGGCGGATAGCCGCGCGGAGCGCAGCGTCTTCAAATTGCGACTGGGTGCGACGCAGCCCATGGGTCTGTCCTTGCGCGCGCCTGGACGGCGCGAATCGGCGGGTCGCGCCGGTCCCGTTAAACGGACGGCGCGGGGTGCGGAGGCCGGGCGCCTGTCCTGTTCATGAGGACGACGCCGCTCTCGTGCGACGCGACTTTGCAACACTGCCGGAGAAAAGGAAAGCGGCGCGCGGATCCGCGCCTCTTTCCGTGCGGTTAACACTTTGTCTACGGACCAGGCCGACAAGGAGGGCTGTAGTCGGAGTTTGGGTTCGCAGGATGCGACGCGGGACGGGACTGGCGTGGGTGAACGGTTGGACGGGGCGTGTCCTCGCCGCCTGCGCCGTGCTGGGCCTGGGACTCGCCGCCGCCGCCGCCGCCCAGGAAGACGTCTCGGCCGGCGTGCTCAAGGTCCGACTCGGGGGCGACGCCCGTCAGACCCGCGTCGTCGTCGAGCTCGACCACACCGTTTCCGGCAAGCTGATCTCGCCCGATAGCGCCTCCAAGCAGGTGGTCGTCAGCCTGCCCCGCGTCGGCTCGGCCGGCGGCATGCAGGGGCAGGGCGCCGGCCTCGTTAAGGCCTGGTCGGTGGAGGACGCCTCCGGCGGCGCCCGCATCAAGCTCGACCTCGTGCGCCCGGCCGTCGTCAAGCGCCGCTTCCTGCTGGCCCCCGGCGACGGGGTCTCGGTGTGGCGCTACGTGATCGACCTCTCCGAGGAGCAGGTCCAGGACATCGACTCCATCCTGGCCGCCGCGGCGGCCGACTCCGGTTTCGCGCCGGCTTCCAAGCCCATCGGCGCCGCGACCGTGGCCAGGATCGAAGCCCAGATCGAGAAGGCCAAGGCGCCGCTGCAGCCGCTCACCCCGGCCAAGAAGGTCGTGGTCATCGACGCCGGCCATGGCGGCAAGGACCCGGGCGCCCTCGGTGCGGATTCCAGGGAGAAGGATCTGACGCTCGCCGCGGCCCGCGCCCTGCGCGACCGGCTGGAGCGCTCGGGCCGCTACAAGGTGGTGCTGACCCGCGACACCGACGTGTTCATCCCGTTGGAGCGCCGGGTCCAGATCACCCGGCGCGCCAACGCCGATCTGTTCCTGTCGCTGCACGCCGACAGCGGCGGCGACCCCAACGTCCGCGGCGCCACCGCCTACACCCTGTCGGAGAAGGGCGCCGACCGGGCGGCCCGCTATTCCTTCCAGCAGGACAGCTTCATCGACGTGTCCATGCCCGGCTCGGACGAGGCGGTGAACCGCATCCTGCTCGACCTGACCCAGCGCGGCACCGTCAACCGCTCGGCGACCTTCGCCGAGGGCCTGCTTCACCGCGTCGGGCGCGAGACCCAGCTGCTGCGGCGCAGCCACCGCGACGCCGGCTATATGGTGCTGTTGGCCCCTGACGTTCCGGCGGTGCTGTTCGAGATGGGCTTCATCACCAATCGGGAGGACGAGCGCCTCCTGTCGGACGCCGACCGTCGCAAGTCCCTGATGAGCGCGGTCGCCACGGCCATCGACGACTACTTCGCCCAGGAATCCAAATACGCCGCGCGCTAGTCCCCTTCTCCCCTTGAGGGAGAAGGTGTCGGCGCCAGCCGACGGATGAGGGGTGTCGACGCAAAGCGTCGAAGGACCCATCCGGCGCCGTCGGCGCGCCCCTCATCCGTCTGCTTCGCAGCCACCTTCTCCCCCGGAGGAGAAGGACTCGAGATCGTCGCAGAGAGCCGTTTCAGGCTAGCGGCGCGGCGCGGGTGGCGTTAAGCCCGCTTGACGCTGACCCCTCGACGCGGAATGTCTCCGATCGGGCGAGGGGCGTAGTTTGCGGCCGCCGGTTTTGGCGGCGCGTGGAGGTTTTGGCTCTTGAACTCCACCGGTCGCTGGGTCGCGATTGCGGGCGTCGCCTTCCTGAGTGCGGTGGCGGTCGCCGGCCTGTGCCTGGCCATGTACGCCGCCTGGCTGTTCCACGACCTGCCCGACGCCGCGGAGCTGGCCGAGTACCGCCCCCCCACCTCCACCCGGGTCTACGCCTGGGACGGCACCCTGATCGGCGAGTTCGGCCGTGAACGGCGCATCTTCGTGCCCTACGCCCAGCTGCCGCCGACCATGGTCCGCGCCTTCCTGACCGCCGAGGACCGCAAGTTCTACGAACACGGCGGCATCGACATCACCGGCATGGGCCGGGCCATGAGCCGTGATGTGGTGGCGCTGGCCCGCGGGCGCCGCCTGCAGGGCGGCTCGACCATCACCCAACAGGTGGCCAAGAACGTCCTGCTCACCAACGACGTCAGCTTCGGCCGCAAGATCAAGGAAGCCATCCTCGCCCGCCGGCTCGAGGAGACCCTGAGCAAGAACCGCATCCTCGAGCTCTATCTGAACGAGATCTGGCTGGGCTACCGCAGCTACGGGGTGGGCGCGGCGGCGTTCAACTATTTCGGCAAGCCGCTGAACGAGCTCTCCCTGGCGCAGATGGCCTATATCGCCGCCCTGCCCAAGGGGCCGGACAACTACCATCCGATCCGGCGCAAGGCGAACGCCATGGGCCGCCGCAACCAGATCCTGAAGGACATGGCCGACCTGGGCTGGGTCTCCAGGGCCTCGGCCGAGGCGGCCATCCGCGAGGACCTGGTGGTGCAGACCGCGCCGCGCCGGGCGCAGTACCAGGACGCCGACTACTTCCTGTCGGAGGTGCGCAACCGCGCCAACGCCACCCTGGGCGAGAAGGTCGAAGGCGGCGGGCTCTACCTTCGCACCACCCTCGACTCCAAGATGCAGACCGCCGCCCGGGTGGCGCTGATGCGGGGCCTGGAGCAGTACGACCGCCGCCACGGCTGGCGCGGCGCCTGGGGCCACGTGGAGATCGGGCCCGGCTGGCAGGACGAGGCCAAGGCCAAGTCGGCCCCGGCCGAGCGCCGCAGCTGGGTCGCCGCCGCCGTCGAGGAGGTCTCCGGCGGCGCGGTGAAGGTGCTGCTGCCCACCGGCGGCGAAGGGATGCTCGAAGGCGCCGACGTGACCTGGGCCCGCGCCGGCAAGGGCCTCGAACGCGGCGATCTGATCTTCGTCGAGCCGACCACGCCGGGCCGCTACGGCCTGCGCCAGGTGCCGGCGGTCAACGGCGCCCTGGTGGCCATCGAGCCGCGTTCCGGCCGCGTGCTGGCCATGGTCGGCGGCTACTCGTTCTCGCTGTCGAACTTCAACCGGGCCACCCAGGCGCTGCGCCAGCCCGGCTCGGCCTTCAAGCCCTTCGTCTACGCCACGGCCCTGGAGAACGGCTATTCGCCGATGAGCGTCATCACCGACGCCCCGATCTCCTTCACCGACAACGCCGGCAAGGTGTGGAACCCGCAGAACGACAGCCGGCGCTATTACGGCCCGACCATCTTCCGCAACGGCCTCGTCTATTCGCGCAACGTCATGACCGTGCGCATCGCCCAGGGCGTCGGCATGAAGAAGGTCTCGGCCGCCGCCATCAAGTTCGGGGTGGTCGACAAGATGGCGCCGGTGCTGGCCATGGCGCTGGGGGCGGCGGAGACCACGCCGTTCAGGCTGACCGCCGCCTATTCGGCCTTCGCCAACGGCGGACGCAAGATCGAGCCGCACCTGATCGAAATGGCCGGCGACCGGCAGGGCAAGGCGATCTTCCGCGCCGACCGGCGCGACTGCCCCCGCTGCGGCGCGCCCTTCGGCGGCGAGGAGAGCCCGCGCCTCGCCCCCGGCGGGACCCAGGTGATGGACCCGATCACCGCCTACCAGATCTCGACCATGCTGCAGGGGGTGACCCAGATGGGCACCGCCGCGGCGGTCTCCTCCCTCGGCTATCCGATCGCGGGCAAGACCGGCACCACCAACGACTACCGCTCGGCCTGGTTCGTCGGCTATTCCACCGACATCGTGGTCGGGGTCTTCGTCGGCTTCGACGACAACCGCAGCCTCGGCAATAACGAGACCGGGGCGGTCGACGCCGTCCCGATCTTCATCGACTTCATGCGCGACTACCTCAAGGGCAAGCCCAAGACCGAGTTCACCGCCCCGGCCGACGCCCGCTTCGCCCTGGTCGGCGGCCGGCGCGAAGCGTTCCGCCCGGGCACCGAGCCCAAGCCGCGCCCGGTGGTCCTCGACACCGGCCCCGTGCCCTACGCACAGGCGTTCCCGAACGGCCAGCTGTCGGGCGCCCCCAGCGCCGCCGCCGCGGCCGCGCAGCAGGCCCCGTCCCGGCCGCCGCCCGAGCTGAACGGGCTGTTCTAGTCCTGACGCGTCCCCCACCCCGCGGGGCTGACGCCCCGTCGCCCTCCCCTCAAGGGGGAGGGGAAGAAAGAGCACGATCACCCTCCCCCTTGAGGGGAGGGCGACTCGCGGAGCGAGCGGGGCGGGGGGACGTATCCGTTGCGCCGAACCGCGGACCAGCCTATCTCCGCCCCTCGAAACCGGAGCGTATTTCATGAGAGCGGATGTCGAGGCCTTCGCGGCCGACATCGAGCAGTCCATCGGGCTGCTCAGGAGGCGTCTTTGACTGGGAACCTGCCCTTCGCAAGCTCGATGAGCTGAACGCCCGGGTCGAGGACCCGACCCTGTGGGACGACGCCGAAAAGGCCCAGGCCCTGATGCGCGAACGCACCCGCCTGGCCAGCCAGGTCGAGGCGGTGCGCAGCCTTGAGCGCGAGCGCGCCGACGCGCTCGAGTTCGCCGAACTGGCCGAGATGGAGGGCGACGTCGCCTCCGGCGACGAGGCCGCCGCCGCCCTCAAGGCGCTGAAGGACCGGGCCGGCCGCGCCGAGTTGGAGGCCCTGCTGTCCGGCGAGGCCGACGGCAACGACGCCTTCGTCGAGATCAATTCCGGCGCCGGGGGCACCGAGTCCGCCGACTGGGCCCTGATGCTGATGCGGATGTACACCCGCTGGGCCACCGCCCACGGCATGGAGGTCGACCTGATCGAGGAGACCCCGGGCGAGACCGCCGGGATCAAGTCGGCGACCCTTCAGGTCAAGGGGACCAACGCCTACGGCTGGCTGAAGACCGAGGCCGGGGTGCACCGGCTGGTGCGCATCAGCCCTTACGACTCCAGCGCCCGGCGCCACACCAGCTTCGCCAGCGTCTGGGTCTATCCGGTGGTCGACGACACCATCGTCATCGAGATCAACCCCGCCGACGTGCGCACCGACACCTACCGCGCGTCCGGCTCGGGCGGCCAGCACGTCAACAAGACCGACAGCGCCGTGCGCCTGACCCACATCCCCACCGGCATCGCGGTGGCCTGCCAGACCGAGCGCTCGCAGCACCAGAACCGCGACCGGGCCTGGAAGATGCTGCGCGCGCGCCTGTACGAGGCGGAGCTGCAGCGGCGCGAGGCGGCCTCCCAGGCGGTCGAGGACGCCAAGACCGACATCGGCTGGGGCCACCAGATCCGCTCTTACGTCCTGCAGCCGTACCAGATGGTCAAGGACCTGCGCACCGACGTCGAGACCTCGGACACGCAAGGGGTGCTCGACGGCGACCTCGACCCGTTCATGGCCGCCAGCCTGGCCGCCACCGTCGGCGCGACGCGGGACGCATAGGGGCCCCCTCAGTCGCCTGCGGCGACAGCTCCCCCGCTTCGCAGGGGAGCAGGACTGGGCGCGGCGCCTCTGCTCCTCCCCTGCGAAGCGGGGGAGGTGGCCCGGAGGGCCGGTGGGGGCGAGTGTTTCCTAGCCCTTGGCCTGTTCCAGTTCGACCACCTTGGGGGACGGCTGGGGCGCGGGAGGCGGGACGGCGGCGACGGGCGGCGGGGCCACGACGGGCGCGGGGCGGGCCTGCTGGCAGCGGCCCTGGAAGAAGGCGCCGACGTCGATCGACAGCTGCTCGTGCACGATGTCGCCCTCGACGTGGGCGCTCTCGTAGAGCTTCACGGCCTTGGCTTCGATATTGCCCATGACCTTGCCGCGCACCTCGACGGCGCCGCCGCGAATGGAGCCCTCGACGGTGGCGCGCTCGCCGATGACCAGGCGGGCCACGGAGACCTCGCCCTTGATCACGCCTTGACGGCGGACGGGTTGCTGGGAGTCGGTGGGCGCGGGCGCGGCCTGCGGACGCGGCGGCGGCGTGTTAGCTGACTTGTTGAACATAATCCCCAGCCCTCAAGAAACGCGTCGGGTCCTGGACGCGGCCATTTTGCCAAACCTCGTAGTGCAGGTGCACTCCGGTGGAGCGCCCGGTCGAACCCATGGCGCCCACCCGCTGACCCAACCCCACTCTTTGGCCGGGCGCTACTGAAATCCCCTGTAGGTGGGCGTAGCGGGTCTTGAATCCCTTCCCATGGTCGATCTCCACGGTGTTGCCGTAGCCCGAACGGACGCCGGTGAACGACACCACGCCCGGGGCGGTGGAATAGATCGGGGTCATGTAGCCGCCGGAGAAGTCCTGGCCGGCGTGGAAGGCGGGCCGTCCGGTGAAGGGGTCGAAGCGCACGCCATAGCCGCTGGACTTGACCGGCTGGGCCACGGGCTTCTGGAAGGGCAGGGTCTGGGCTGCGCTGGCCAGCGAGCGCATGGCGTTGAGGTCCTGGGCCGCCGACTGGATGCGGCCGGCGAAGTCCTCGTCGACGTCCAGGATGGCGGCCAGGGCGCTGGGGTCCTTGGCTTCGATCAGCGGGCCGCCCAGGCCCTCGCCCGCGACGCCCCGGCCCGAGTAGGCGGCCGGGTTCAGGCCGGCGAGCCGGAAGGCCAGGCGCAGGCGGTCGGCGCGGGTCTTGGCGAAGGTCTCGGCGGCGGCCACCAGCCGCTCCTGGTCCATGCGCACAGAGCGGATCTGGTCGACGGCGGAACCACCCTGCGGCGGAGCCTGGGGCTTCAGCGCCGCCATGGCGCCCGGGGCGCCCCCGGCGGTGGTGAGCAGCATGGCCAGGGCCGCGTGCCGCTTCTCGATCGAGGAGGCCAGGCCGTCCAGCGAGCCGGAGGTCTCGGTCAGTTCGGCGACGGCGGAGTTCAGCCGGGCCTGGCGGTCTGCGATCAGCCGCTCGTAATAGGCCTTGGTCTTGGTCGCCGCCTGGTCGCCCGCCGACATGGCGAAGGCGTTGAGGGTGACGGCGGCGGTGGAGATCAGGGTCCAGCCCAGGACGGCCGCCGTGACGCCGGCGAAGCCCACCTGGCGGGGGGTGGTCAGGGTGAAGGTCCGCATCTCTCCGCCGGAACGAAGATAGATGTGGCGCTCGGGAAAGCAGCGCAACGTCCATGACCGGACTTGCGCCCATCGTAAAAGCTTCATGGAACGACTAACCCCACCCGGTTAATTTCCCAGGAGTTGCAGCAAAAATCCCACAGTCTTTCAAGGGGGCTCGCGAGCCAGGGGTAAATCTGTCGCAAGGCGCTGGCCTGCTTGAAGCCGGCAAGACTCGAATCTGCGGCGCGGCTTTGGCGAACTCGCGAAGCTCAGCTTGCCGTCTTCTGAGCAACGGCGGGGCAATCCGTGCGGCCTTTGGCCGGGGCGGTGTATTCGATGCCCGGCGCCGGCCGCCTCCACCGCGCTGCAGCAATAGAACGGCGGGCCCGGCCGGGCCCCGCCCCGTCCGACTACTCGATCGCCGGGCGGCGGGCTTGAAATGGGAGGGGGTTGCAGGACGTCGCCGAAACCCGGCGCCCGCAAGGGGTGCGGCGGCGTGACGCAGGGCCTGAGGGCGGCTTTCAACCCAACGGGGCGTGGGCCTGGATCGCCGCCAAAACCGCTTCGGCGTGGCCGGGGACCTTCACCTTGCGCCACACCTGGCGCACGACGCCCTGAGGGTCGATCAGGAAGGTGGCCCGGTCGATGCCCATGTACTGCCGGCCGTACAGGCTCTTCTCCACCCAGGTCCCATAGGCTTCCAGCATGGCGCCAGCCTCGTCCGAGGCCAGGGGATATCCGATGTCGTACTTGGCGCGGAACTTGGCGTGCTTCTTGGGCGGGTCCTTCGAGACCCCCAGCACCTGAGCCCCCAGGGCCTGCAGCTGCGGCAGGGCGGCCGTGAAGGCGATGGCCTCGTTGGTGCAGCCGGGGGTGTCGTCCTTGGGATAGAAATAGAGCACCAGCCAGCCCCCGGCGTAGTCCGCCAGCTTCGCCGTCCCGCCGTCGGTCGGCAGGTCGAAATCGGGGGCGGGAGATCCGGGGTTCAGGGTGGTCATTAGGGCTCCTTCATCCGCTCATCCCCGCGGAAGCGGGGACCCAGTTCGAACCGTCGCACTCCCGGCCAAAGGGCTGGGTCCCCGCTTCCGCGGGGATGAGCGGCATTAAGTGGGCCGCACCAGCACGAGCTTCTTCTTGCCCGCCGCCAGCTTCAACACCCCGTCCGCGTTCAGGTCGGCCACGGTCACCAGGCGCCCGCCATCGGTCTCGGCCACGTCGTTCAGACGCAAGCCCCCGCCCTGGGCGAGGCGCCGGGCCTCGCCGCGGGACCCGGCCAGGCCGGCGTCGGCCGCCAGGGCCGCGAGCTGGACGCCTTCTTCCAGCACGGCGCGGGCGACCTCGAAGGTCGGCATGTCGGCCGACAGCCCGCCCTGTTCGAACGCAGTCTTCGCCGCGCCGGCCGCCGTGGCCGCCGCCTCCGCGCCGTGCAGCAGGCTGGTGGCTTCGTCGGCCAGCACCTTCTTGGCGTCGTTGATCTCGGCGCCCTGCAGCGCCTCCAGCCGCGCGACCTCGTCCAGCGGCAGGTCGGTGAACAGGCGCAGGAAGCGGCCGACGTCGGCGTCCTCGGTGTTGCGCCAGAACTGCCAGTAGTCATAGGGGCTCAGGAGGTCGCCGTTCAGCCACACGGCGCCCGACGCCGTCTTGCCCATCTTGGCGCCCGAGGCGGTGGTGATCAGCGGCGTGGTCAGGCCGAAGGCCTCCTTGCCGTCGACGCGGCGGATCAGCTCCACCCCGTTGACGATATTGCCCCACTGGTCCGAGCCGCCCATCTGCAGCACCACCCCCTGGCGGCGGTTCAGCTCCAAAAAGTCCACCGCCTGGACCAGCATGTAGTTGAACTCGAGGAAGGTCAGGGGCTGCTCGCGGTCGAGGCGCAGCTTGACCGAGTCGAAGCTCAGCATGCGGTTGATGGTGAAGTGCGTCCCGTAGGTGCGCAGGAAGTCGAGGTAGCCGAGGGGCTCGATCCAGTCGGCGTTGTTCACCACCGACGCGTCTGTCGGCCCGTCGCCGAAGCGCAGGTATTTGGAGAAGGCGCCGACCTGGCTGGCGATGTTGGCGTTGATCAGTTCGTCGGTGAGCAGGGGCCGCGTCGTGTCCTTGCCCGAGGGGTCGCCGACCTTGGTGGTGGCGCCGCCGGTCAGCACGATGGGCCGGTGGCCGGCCATCTGCAGCCGGCGCAGCAGCATTATCGTGGCCATGTTGCCGACGTGCAGGCTGGGGGCGGTGGCGTCGTAGCCGATATAGGCGGTGATCACCCCGGCCGACGCGGCGGCGTCCAGGCCTTCGAGGTTGGTGCACTGGTGCAGGTGGCCGCGCGCCTGAAGGACGCGGACCAGTTCGGATTTGGGCGTGAACGCGGTGCTCATGGCGAGCGGCTTTAGCAGCATGACGAAGGTTGTGCAGCCCAATCCCCGCTCGTCATGCTGAGGAGCCGGATGTAATCCGGCGTCCCGAAGCACGCACTCCGCCTGCGCCGAGTTGGAGATCAGATGCGCGTCCTGGGCTTCATGAGCGGCACCTCCCTCGACGCCGTCGACATGGCGATCCTGGAGACCGACGGCGAGGCCATCCAGGCCTTCGGGCCGGCGGGCGAGCGCAAGCTGACCGACGCCACCCGCAACCTGGCGCTCCAGGCCACCGAGGAAGCCAAGGCCTGGGCGCGGGGAACGCCGCCGCCGGCGGTGTTCGAGGCGACCGCGCGCGCCGTGGCCGACGAGCACTACGACGCGGCGAGCCAGTTCCTCGCTGCCAACGGCCTGCAATGGTCCGACCTCGAGCTCGTCGGCCTGCACGGCCAGACCGTGCTGCACGAACGACCCACGAAAGAGCGGGTCGGCCGCACGGTCCAGCTCGCCGACGGCCAGCGCCTGGCCGACCGGGCGGGCGTGCCGGTGGCCTTCGACTTCCGCACCGCCGACGTCGCCGCGGGCGGGGAGGGGGCGCCGCTGGCCCCCATCTACCACGCCGCCTGGGCCAGGGCCGCCGGGCTGGAGCCGCCCTCGGCCGTGCTGAACCTCGGCGGCGTCGCCAACATCACCCTCCTGCCCCGGAGCGGCCAGATCGCCGCCTTCGACACCGGCCCGGCCAATGGGATGATTGACTTGCTGGTCCAGGGCCGCGGCCACGGCCGCTACGACGCCGAAGGGGCCCTGGCGCGGGCGGGCGAGGTCGATGCGGCCGTTCTGGCCGGCCTGCTGGCCCATCCCTATTTCGCCGCGCCGTGGCCCAAGTCCCTCGACCGCTACGACTTTCCGGTCAGCGCCGTCGACGGCCTGTCGCTGCAGGACGCCGCCGCCACCCTGGTCGCCTTCACCGCCGAGACCGTGGCGCTTGGGGTCGAACAGTTGCCCGAACAGCCGCGGGTGCTGGTGATGGCCGGCGGCGGGCGGCGCAACCCGGCCATCGTCGAGGCGCTCAAGGCGCGTCTGTCGTGCGAGGTGGCCAGCGCCGAGGACTACGGCTGGCGCGGCGACGCCGTCGAGGCCGAAGCCTTCGCCTATCTCGCCGCCCGCACCTGGCGCGGCCTGCCGATCAGCTTCCCCGGCACCACGGGGGTCAAGCAGCCGATGACTGGGGGCCGGATCGCGCGGCCCACCCCGAGCCCCCGCCACGGCGAAGGTTCGCCATAGCGGAGACCCCGGGCGGGGCCGGGACTATTTGGCTTTGGTCGACGAGGTCCCGACGTAGGGGGCGAGCGCCTCGTACTGGTCAGAGGCGATGAAATCGACCCCGGCCGCGACCGCCGCCTTCCATCGGGGGATGACCTTCTCGAGCGAGCCGAAGTTGTAGAAGCGGCCCCAGCCCTTGTCGTCCGCCGCGTCGAAGCCGTCGAGGGTGTAGAAGCGGATCCACAGGCCCTGCTTGTGGGCATGGTCGACCAGGGCGCGCAGGCGACGGTCGTCCGCCGCGGTCCAGTCGCCGGCGCCCTGTTGGCCGCCTTCCTCCACCACCGACCACGGATTGTTCCACCAGCGACGATAGTTGGTGGCCTTCTCGGTCAGGAGCGCCTCAGGCGGCATGGTGGCGTCCCAGCGGTAGCGGGCTTCGCGGGTCGCCTCCTTGGGCGCCTCGTGGCTGTGGGTGGAGCCGAACAGGCGCAGCCGGCCGCCGACGGGCACGTCGTCGAAGAACACCTTGGCCTGGACGTCGGCGTCCTCGCTGATCGCCAGGATCGGCTTGCGGTCGATGGGCGACAGGTGGTTGGGATCCTCGGTCTTCACGGCGGTGGACAGCCAGGCCTCGTATTCGCCCAGCAGCTTCCAGGTCGCCTCCAGGACGGCGGGCTGCCTGTCCTTGAAATCGAAATGCAGGACGATCAGCGGCCACTCGCTGCGCTTGTTCTCGGCCAGCGCCTTCTCGACGACGGGCCGGACCTGCTCGAAGAAATAGTCGCGCAGGCTGGGCTCGGTCCCGGTCGGCTTGGGGGAATGCGACACCACCACCCGGCCCTGGTCGGTGGCGGGGTCCACGTACCAGGCCAGGTCCTGCTCGATGGAGACCGGATACCCCGACTTCAGCGCGCGCTGAATCCGGTCGTTCCACTTGCCTTCGTAGGGGTAGGAGTTGTGGGCGTCGAGCATGGGCCGGCCATGGTTTAGGAAGCCCAGGTCGGCGGCTTGGACGGTCCCCGCCGCCAGGCCGGCGGCGGTCGCCACCATCGAGCAGAACAGAAGTGGTCGCATGGACGATCCTCGAATTGAATCCAGGGCGATGGCGACGACGGTTGCAGCGACCGGCGCCTGACGGGTCCGAACGGCCCCACGACAGACACGAAGGCGCTGCCGGCCGGAACCGGCGCCCTTATGGTAGCCATGATTATCGTTTTTAAGACGCCGGACGAGGCGGCGCGGGCCTACGACACGCGTTCGGACTTGGCCGAGGAAGGGCCCGGTCGTTCGGCTTCAGCGCGCCGTGAACACATTGCCGATCACCTGTGCGCATTCCTTGAGGAGGATTTCCGCGACCTCAGGCTCGGACTCCGCGATCAGCTCGTCCATCGTGGCGCAGAACTCCACTCCGATCCGGATCCGGCAGCGAAGCCGCTCCTCCGACAGATGCGGATACAGGGGCTTGTAGGTCTCGCACAGGCTCTCGGTCATCCGCTGGCGGGAGGCTTGGCGGACGGCGGCCAGGCGCGGCACCGCGCGGACGGCGCGCTGCACCCAGATCGAGCCCTCCTGGTTGGTGGTCGCCGTCGACAGCTGCCGGAGCAGGTCTTCGATATTGGCGCCGAACGATTCGGGGCTGGCCGGCAGATTCTCGTTCAGCCAGGCCTGGATGACCTCGAACTGCCGCATCATCTGGCGTTCGGACAGCGCCTCGATCAGCGCATACTTGTCCTTGAAGTAACGATACAGGGCCGGCGGCGTCATATTCGCGCGGGCGCAGATCATGTTGGTGGAGATGTTTTCCACCCCGACCTCGGCCATCAGCCCAGCCGTAATGTCGAGAAGACGTTCGTAGCTCCGCTGCGCTCGATCCTGGGTCGGCCGACGACGCGACCGCTCTGGCGCAGAGGTGGCCATTCATAGACTCCCCGGGGGCGATCTTGGCGTCGCTCCTGACAACTAACTCTAATTCTACACCATGTCGCGGGGGCCATCCAGTTTGGCTCTGCGGCCCCAACCAAAAGGTAGCGAGCGCTACCATTGTTCACGGCGCCGATTCCGTTGCGTCGCAAAAAAGATAATCATCACTACCATATGGGCTCCCGAAACGGCTGGCGCGGTCCAGCGGGCAAGGGGTGTTTCATGACGGTCGGTAACGAGTTGTTCGGTCGCGCGGCGTCGTCGCGGCGCGGGGCGTTGGTCCAGGCGGCGAGCGTCCTGGCGCTAGGGGCCGCCCTGTCGGGCGCGGCGGCGTCCCAGGCCCTGGCGCAGGCGGCTTCGGCCGGGGGCGCGGTGGACCAGGTCGTGGTCACGGCGTCCCGCTGGAACACGATCGAAGGCGCGATCAGCGAGAAGAAGAACGATATCTCGGTCACCAGCGTGGTCTCCGCCGAGGAGATCGCCCAGCGTCCTGCCGGCAATATCGTCGACGTCCTTTCGCACGTGCCGGGCCTGTCCGGCTATTCGGACATGGGCCTTGGCCAGGCGGCGACGGGCGAGCGGCAGTACGTCACCATCCGCGGCATCGATTCCAGCTACAACGCCTACACCCTGAACGGCATCCGCGTGCCCCAGGCCGATCCCGGCAGCCGGGCGCTGTCGCTGAGGATGTTCCCGCCTTTCGGCCTGCAAGCGGTCAAGGTGGTCAAGACGCCGACCTCGGACATGCAGGGCGACGCCATCGGCGGCATCATCGACATCCGCACCCCCACGGCCTTCGACTTCACCGGCCCGATGACGCGCATCCACGCCGAGGGCGCCTGGGCCGGTCTCGCCGACAAGCTGGGCGGCAAGGCCGGCGGCGGCACGGTCCAGGGGGAGATCGCTCGCCGCTTCGGTCCGGGCGGGGCCTTCGGCGTCTACTTCACCGCCTACTACGACCAGAAGAATTCGATGGGTGAGGCGATCGAGATCGGCGGCTATGTGCCGACCCTGGCGGCGGAGAACGGCAAGGTCACCGATTTCAGCAAGGCCAACGGCCTGTCGGCCACGAGCGTCCGCTACGACGGCTACCAGAACAAGATCCAGCGCTACGGCGGCAATTTCTCGCTCGACTGGCGCACGCCGCGCCAAAGCCTCTACCTGCAGGCTTCCTACGGCCACTACGAGGTGACCGGCGACGACGTCCAGCGCAGCATCAGCACCGGGGCCACCAGCTTCTACAGCAACGGCACGACGTTCAGCCCCGTTGGCGTCAGGCCGGGCGCCTACTATCAGGAGCGCGACCAGACCGAGCAGACCGGCACGCTGAAGCTTGGCGGCGCCACCAACCTCGACAGGCTGAGCCTGGAATACGAGGTCTCGGCGGGCTACGCCGAGAACGCCCGGCCCGACTACGTCGAGGGCAGCCTCTACGGCCCGACCGATCCGGGCTCGGCCCTGATCGACTTCAGCGACCCGACGAAGAACGGCCTGACCTTCGGCTCCCCGGCCACCGCCGCCTATATCCTCGGCCTGGACACTGTCCGGCTGTGGAAGGTTCAGGGCTCGGACAGCGCCTCGACCAACGCCGTGTATGGCGCCAAGTTCGACGCCGCCTACAAGGTCGACGGCGGGTGGCTGGACATGCTGCGCGGCGGCCTCGACATCAACGTCTCGAAGCGCGACCAGTACCAGCACCAGTTCTTTGGGGCCAACGGCGGCAACTTCGCCATCGTCCGCGCCGACGGGGTGATCCCGCCCTTCACGGATTCGGCGGGACCGGCGGCGGGCGCCATCCCTGGCCGCAACCTGCCCTCGTTCATGGACGGGACTTTCCCCGGCACGTTCCGCATCTTCGACCGCTCGGTGTTCCAGGCCCTGGCCGTGCCGAACAAGTACATGGACCATTTCGGTCTCGATCCGGTCACGGGCCTGGTTAGGGGCAACCCCGGCGCCTATACGGTCAACGACTACATGCGCAACTCGGTGCATGGCACGGAGTCGATCTACGCCGGCTACGGCGAGGCGAACCTCCGCTTCGGCGACCTCCAGGCCATCGCCGGCGCCCGTTACGAGTACACCGACTTCGACGCCGATGTCTGGCAGGTGGACGGCGCCAAGGGCGGCTTCCAGAACGTCGCGAACACCTATGGCCAGTTGTTGCCCAGCCTGAACCTGGTCTACCGGCCGTCCTCTCCGTTCGTGCTGCGCGGCGCGGTTCGCAAGTCCTTCGCTCGCCCGGCCTATGGTCTGATCGCCCGGTCGGAGAGCGTCGCCCGCAACACCCTGACCGACGAGATCGTGTCGATCAGCCGCTCCAACCCCGATCTGAAGGCGGCCGAGGCCGTCAACTACGACGCCTCGATCGAATACTACGGCGTCAAGGGCACGATCCTGGAAGCCAACGTCTATCACAAGGACATCGACAACTTCATCTACGCCGCCGCCTCGGCCGGCGGCTATCCGAGCGCGAATACGGAAAGCGCTCCGGTCGGCGGCGTCATCATCAGCCGGCCGGAGAACGGCAAGAGCGCGAACCTCACCGGTTTCGAGTTCAATGTCCGCCATACCTTCGCGGAGCTGCCGGGGGCCTGGAGCGGTTTGGGCGTCGGCGTCTCGGCGACCCTGCAGCGCAGCTCGGCGGACAGCGGGCGCCCGGACCACTTCGGGCGCAAGACCTGGCTGCCGCGTGCTCCCAGGACGATGTACAACCTCGACCTGTTTTACAACAAGTACGGCGTGCGGGCCAATGTGTCCTACCAGTACACCGGCCTGCAACTGAACGGGCTCACCGGCAACAACCTCGACACTTACTTGCAGCCGGTTAAGAGCGTTGATCTCAGCCTGAGCTATGCCTTCCGCAAGATGGTCGTCAGCTTCGCCGTCAAGAACCTGACCGACAACGTCCTCTTCTATAAGACGCTCGGAAAGACCACCCAGTACCTCGGCACGCAGGAAGGCGGCGGCAACGGCTCCTATGTCGAAACCGGTCGCTTCTTCACGCTCGGCGTCGCCTACGCCTGGTGATCCCGCTCGGTAGACGCCGCGGCCGGGCCCTCACGGGCCGGGCCGCGGCGGCCTTGCAGCCTGTCCTCTATCTGAACTGGGGCGCCCCATGACCCGCCACTCTGCATTCCGGCTTTCGATACTCGTGGCCTTCGGACTCGCGCTCGGCCTGCTCGGCTGGAGCCAGCCTGCCGCGGCGGCTCCGGACGTGGTGCTGAGGGGGGTTCTGCAGGGCGCGGACAAACAGACCTACCGGGAGCTGCCCTTCACCGTTCCGGCCGGCGTCGGCAAGATCACCGTGGACGTGTCGTGGGCCGGCCGCGAGCGGGGCACGATCCTGGTCCTCGGCCTCCTCGACCCCGAACGCCTGCGCGGTTGGGGCGGGGGGACCAAGCCCCACTTCTTCGTCGCCAACGCCTTCGCCAGCCCGTCCTATCTGCCGGGACCGATCAATCCGGGCGTCTGGCGGCTCACCATGGCGGTGGCCAGCATCCGGGCGGGCGAGACCTCGCCCTATGTGGTCAACATCACCTATGGGCGCGGTCCGGACGCCCAGGTCATCGCCGACACGCCGGTGAAGAGCGACCTCCATACCCACACGGGCCAGAGCGACGGGCGATGCCGCAGCCTGGCCGGCCAGGGCGCGCCCTGTCCGACCTTCCTCACCCTCAAGGCGGCGGCCGAGCACGGCTTGGATTTCGTCGCCGTGACCGACCACAACACCGCGTCCCATGTCGCCGAGCTCGCCGGTCTGACGCCCTATTTCGACACCCTGTTGGTGATCCCCGGCCGGGAGATGACCACGCAATTTGGTCACTACAACCTGCTCGGCGTCGCCGACTTCGTGGAATTCCGACTGGGCTCCCCCGCGACGCCGAACATCAACGCCATGTTCGACGCCTCCAAGGCGACGGGGGCGGTGATCTCGATCAACCATCCCGAACGATCCACCGGCGAGGACTGCCTCGGCTGCGGCTGGAGCGCCCCTGACACCGACTACGACCGCGTGCAGTCGATCGAGGTGGCCAACGGCGGCGGGGCGGCCGACAACGACGGTCGCTTCGGCGACGGCCCGGGCTCGGGGGTGGCCATCTGGGAGGCCCTGCTGAACCGCGGCTACCGCCTCACCGGCGTGGGCGGCAGCGATAACCACGACGCCGTCGACGGCCGCCGCGGCACGTCTCCCGTCGGGGCCCAATCGCCCGTGGGCATGCCGGCGACGGTGGTCTACGCCGACGCCCTGTCCCAGCCGGCGATCTTGCAGGGCGTCAGGTCGGGCCGGATGTTCGTCGACCTCGAGGGCGCCCGGCCGGGCCGCGTGCTCGACCTGTCCGCCGCGGCGGGCGAGGCCGAGGTCGCCATGGGCGGCGTGCTGAAACGGACCCCGGGCCAGCCCATCCAGGCGCGGCTGCGCGTGGCCGGGGCCGAGGGCGATCATATCGAGGTGATCGTCGACGGCCGGCGGCGTCCGGTCCTGGCCGACCCCGTGCTGCACGGCGCCGACCAGACCCTGGCGTTCGGCCTTCCGGCGGACTCGGTGGCCCGCTGGTTCAGGATCGACGTCCGCGCGCCCGACGGTCGCCGCGTCCTGATCGGCAATCCGATCTATGTGGGCGACCGTCAGCGGCCGGACAGATAGGTCGCCTTCTCCCGCGAGGGAGACGACCCTTGGCCTAGCCCTTGTCCACCGACAGCCGGCGATCCAGGTACGCCCCGACGCGCTCTTCGACAGCGGGCAGGTGCTCGGACCAGTAGTGGTTGGCGCCCTCGACCAGGTCGTAGGCGATCGAGATACCCTTCTGGGTGCGCAGCTTGTTGACCACCCGCTCGACCTCGATCGGGGCGGCGACGCCGTCGTTCGAGCCGTGCAGGATCAGGCCCGAGGCCGGGCAGGGGGCCAGGAAGCTGAAGTCGTAGACATTGGTCGGCGGCGACACCGAGATGAAGCCGTCCGTCTCCGGGCGGCGCATCAGCAGCTGCATGCCGATCCAGGCCCCGAACTGATAGCCGGCGACCCAGCACTGCGAGGCGGCCGGGTTGTTGGTCTGCAGCCAGTCCAGCGCCGAGGCGGCGTCGGCCAGCTCGCCGATGCCGCTGTCGAACTCGCCCTGGCTGCGCCCGACGCCGCGGAAATTGAACCGCAGCACCGCGAAGCCGCGCTTCATGAACAGCTGGTACAGCTGGACCGCCACCGGGTTGTTCATATGCCCGCCCGCCTTGGGGTGCGGATGCAGGATGAGGGCGATCGGGGCGTTGTCCCGCTTGCCGGGGGAATAGCGGCCTTCCAAACGCCCGGAGGCGCCGGTCAGAACAACTTCGGGCATGGGCCGCGTCGTCTCCCTGTCGTGCCGGGAAGCGCGCAGGCTTTCCGGCGTAAATACTTGACCACAGCGCTCGGTCTTCCTAGGTAAGCGACCGAAGCGCGAGGGGTGTCCCCTCACGAGGCCGCGGGTTTTAGCACGGGCTCGCGCGCAGGTGGGCGGTTTTTGACGCCTATCGGAGAGGTCTGCGCAATGCGTCTAAGCACAAAGGGACGATACGCCGTCATGGCCATGGCCGACCTCGCCGCGCATGGCGCTGAGCGGGCCGTGTCTCTTGCCGAGATCGCCGCGCGCCAGGAAATCTCCCTCGACTATCTGGAGCAGCTGTTCGCGCGCCTGCGCCGCGGCGGGCTGGTCAACAGCGTGCGCGGCCCGGGCGGCGGCTATCGCCTCGCCAAGGCCGCCGCCGACACCCGCGTCTCCGAGATCGTGCTGGCCGTCGACGAGCCCCTGCGCGCCACCCGCTGCGCCGGCGGCGACGCGCCGGCCAAGGGCTGCATGGCCTCGGGCGAGCAGTGCCTGACCCACGGCCTGTGGGAGGCCCTGGGCCGCCAGATCGAGAGCTACCTCGACGGGGTCTCCCTCGCCGACGTGCTGAACCGCCGCTTCGACGGCGCGCCGCAAAAGCACGAGGCGGCCGCATGAGCGTCTACCTCGACCACAACGCCACCTCATCCATCCGCCCGGAGGCCGCCGAGGCGGCCGCACGCGCGCTCGCCATCGGCGGCAACGCCTCGTCGATCCACGCCCGCGGCCGCGCCGCCCGCGCCGTCATCGAGGACGCCCGCGCCCAGGTCGCCGCCATCGTCGGCGGCGATCCCGAGAACCTGGTCTTCACCAGCGGCGGCACCGAGGCCAACGCCCTGGCCATCCACAGCGCCGTGGCGTCCGGCCAGGTCAAGCGGCTGATCGTCGGCGCCACCGAGCACGCATCGGTCGCCGAAACGGCGCGGGCGACGGGCCTGCCGGTCGAGGTGTGGCCGGTGGACGCGACGGGCGTCGCCGACCTGGCGTGGCTGGAGCAAAGGCTGGCGGCTTGGACTGACGCCGACGGCCGGCCCTTCGTCGCCGTCATGCTGGCCAACAACGAGTCCGGGGTGATCCAGCCGGTGGCCCAGGCCGCCGCCCTGGCCCATGCCGCGAACGGCCTGATCCATGTCGACGCCGTCCAGGCCATCGGCAAGTTCGCCGTCGATATCACAGCGCTGGGCGCCGACACCCTGGCCCTGTCGGCCCACAAGCTGGGCGGGCCGCAGGGGGCCGGGGCGCTCGCCTTCACCCGCGCCGCCGCCATCCACCGCCAGCTGCACGGCGGCGGGCACGAGCGCGGCCTGCGCGCCGGCACCGAGAACGTCACCGGCGTCGCCGGCTTCGGGGCCGCCGCCGCCGCGGCCCTGCGCGACCTCGACAAGCCGGCTACACAAAGCGTGTGGCGTGACGCCGCCGCCGCCCGGCTGAAGGCGGCCGGCGCCGTGGTGGTGGGGGAGGGCGCGCCCCGCCTGCCCAATACCCTGTGCGTGGCGGCCCCGGGCTGGGCCTCGTCGCTCCAGGTCATGGCCCTGGACCTGGCCGGGGTGATGATCTCCGCCGGCTCGGCCTGCTCGTCGGGCAAGGTCAAGCCGAGCGGCGTGCTTGTCGCCATGGGCCTGGACGATCTGGCCGCCGTCAGCCTGCGCGCCTCCGGCGGCTGGGACACGACGGAAGAGGACTGGCGCCGCTTCGCCGACGCGTGGCTGGCCGCCTTCGAGAAGCATCAATCGCGCGTCGCCGCGAAGGAGTTTGCGTAATGGCCGCTGTCAGCGAGACCGTGAAGACGGTCGAAGGCCTGGAGGGCGACCGCTACGCCCACGGCTTCGTCACCGACATCGAACAGGAGTTCGCGCCCAAGGGCCTGAACGCCGACACGGTGCGCTTCATCTCGGCCAAGAAGGACGAGCCGCAGTGGCTTCTGGACTGGCGGTTGGAGGCCTTCGAGCGCTGGCAGGCGATGGAAGAGCCGGAGTGGGCCAACCTCCACTATCCGAAGATCGACTTCCAGGACGCCTACTACTACGCCGCGCCCAAGGACAAGTCGCTCGGGCCCAAGAGCCTGGACGAGGTCGATCCGGAGCTCCTGGCCACCTACGCCAAGCTCGGCATCCCGCTGCGGGAGCAGGAGGTGCTGGCCGGCGTCATCGGCTCGCCGAAATACGCCGTCGATGCGGTGTTCGACAGCGTCTCGGTGGTCACCACCTTCAAGAAGGAGCTGGCCGCCGTCGGGGTGATCTTCTGCCCGATGTCCGAGGCGGTCCGCGAGCACCCGGAACTGGTGAAGAAGTACCTCGGCTCGGTCGTGCCGGTGTCCGACAACTACTACGCCTGCCTCAACTCCGCGGTCTTCTCCGAGGGCTCGTTCGTCTATGTGCCGCCCGGCGTGCGCTGCCCGATGGAGCTTTCCACCTATTTCCGCATCAATGCGTCGGAGACGGGCCAGTTCGAGCGCACCCTGATCATCGCCGACAAGGGCTCTTACGTCTCGTACCTGGAGGGCTGCACCGCCCCCCAGCGCGACGAGAACCAGCTGCACGCCGCCGTGGTCGAACTGGTGGTGCTGGAAGACGCGGAGATCAAATACTCCACCGTCCAGAACTGGTACCCCGGCGACGCCGAGGGCAAGGGCGGCATCTACAACTTCGTCACCAAGCGGGCCGACTGCCGCGAGGACCGCGCCAAGGTCAGCTGGACCCAGGTCGAGACCGGCTCGGCCATCACCTGGAAGTACCCATCCTGCATCCTGCGCGGCGAAAGCTCGGTGGGCGAATTCTACTCCATCGCCATCACCAACGGCCGCCAGCAGGCCGACACCGGCACCAAGATGATCCACCTCGGGGCCAACACCCGCTCGCGGATCATCCCGCCTGTCCGACGACCAGCTGTTCTACGTCCGCAGCCGCGGGCTGGGGCAGGAGGAGGCCGTGCAGCTTCTCGTCAACGGCTTCGTCAAGGAGGTCCTGCAGGAACTCCCCATGGAATTCGCGGTCGAGGCCCAGAAGCTGGTGGCGGTGAGCCTGGAAGGGAGCGTCGGGTGATCTTTGTCCGTCATCCTCGGGCGCAGCGAAGCGGAGACCCGAGGACCCAGCCGGCGCGCTCGGTGAAGCTGGGCGTCGGCAAGGGTTGGAGCTGCTGGGTCCTCGGGTCTGCGGCCTTCGGCCTCCGCCCGAGGATGACGAACTTGTTTGAGGGGAACGTATGTCGCTGAAAGAGCTCTACCGCGCCGAACTCGACCGCAAGGCCGAGGCCCGCGAGCAGATGTGCGCCTCGTTCGAGGAGGCCAAGGACAAGCTCGAGGATCTCTATCGCTCCATCATGGAGGACGAGGAGTTCCTGCGCTCGATCCATGCCGAGGTCGAACTGCACGACGACGACCTGCGCATCGACCCCGGCCCGGTGATGATCGTGGTCACCGCCCAGCTCAGCGGCGACTTCCACATGGAATACGAAGTGAAGAAGCCGGACGACTACCAGACCACGGTCCTGGGCGACGTCCACACCATCGCCGACGTCGAGCGGGCCCTGGCCAAGCTCCTGGCGACCTACGCGCGACACGACTGATTACGTAAGGACCACCAATGCTTTCGGTAAAGAACCTCCACGCTGAAGTCGGCGGCAAGCCCATCCTCAAGGGCCTGACCCTCGACGTCCCGGCGGGCGAGGTGCACGCCATCATGGGGCCGAACGGGGCGGGCAAGTCGACCCTCTCCTATGTGCTGACCGGCCGGGCCGGCTATGAGGTGACGGGCGGGACCGCCACCCTTGACGGCGAGGACCTGCTGGCCCTGGAGCCCGACGAACGGGCGGCCAAGGGCGTCTTCCTGTCGTTCCAGTATCCGCTCGAGATCCCCGGCGTTCCGGCCCTGACCTTCGTGCGCACCGCCATCAACGCCCAGCGCAAGGCCCGCGGCGAGGCCGAGATGGCCGCGCCGGAGTTCCTGAAGCTCGCCCGCGCCACCGCCGCCAGCCTCAAGATGGACTTCGAGATGCTGCGCCGGGGCCTCAACGTCGGCTTCTCCGGCGGCGAGAAGAAGCGGATGGAGATCTTCCAGATGGCGATGCTGTCGCCCCGCTTCCTCATCCTTGACGAGACGGACTCGGGCCTCGACATCGACGCCCTGAAGATCGTGTCGGAAGGCGTCAACGCCCTGCGTTCGCCGGGCCGGGCCATGCTGGTCATCACCCACTACCAGCGCCTGCTCGACTACATCCGCCCCGACAAGGTCCACGTCCTGGCCGGCGGCCGCATCGTCGCGAGCGGCGGGCCGGAACTGGCCCTCGAACTCGAGAAGTCGGGCTACGACCGCTACGGGGAGGCCGCGTGAACGCGCTCTCAAGAGCCGCCGACTGGATGAACGGCGGCGCCCTGCCGGGTCGCCGCGACGAGTCCTTCCGCTGGTCCGACCTGTCCCGGATCTTACGCGCCGTGCCGCCGGCCTCGCCGCCGGCCCTGGCCCCCGGCTGGCCCGGCCCCTTCGAGGGCCTGGCCGACCGCGAGATGATCTTCGTCAACGGCTTCGAGGACGGGCCCGACCTCGCCCTGCTCGGCGACGAGGTGGTGGCCGCCCGCTTCATCTCCGACGCCCACGACACCGGCCACCTGGCTCGGCTGAAGGTGCAGGTCATGGCCGGCGCCTCGGCCGTGCTGCTGGAGAGCTATGAGGGCCGCGGCGACAAGTACTTCGCCAACACCGTCCTCGACATCGAACTCGGCGTCGGCGCCAGCCTGGAGCGCATCGTGGTGCTGGACGAGCCGGACGGGGCGGTCAGCGTCTCCACCGCCCAGGTCCGCCTGGCCGAGGGCTCCCACTACGCCCAGACCGTCGCCGCCTCCGGCGCCCGGCTGCAGCGGCACGAGACCCACGTCCACCATCCGGGCGGCGGCGCCACCGCCCGTCTCGACGCGGTCTATCTGCTCGACGGCGCTCGTCACACCGACATCACCACCATCGTCGTCCACGAGGGGCTGGAGGGCGAGACCTCCCAGCTGGCCAAGGGCGTCGTCGGCGGCTCGGCCCGCGGCGTGTTCCAGGGCAAGATCGTGGTCAGCCACGGCGCCGACAAGACCGACGCCCGCATGCGCCACGACGCCCTGCTGCTCTCCGACAAGGCCGAGGTCGACGCCAAGCCGGAGCTGGAGATCTATGCCGACGACGTCTCCTGCGCCCACGGCAATACGGTCGGGGCCCTGGACGAGGAGGCCCTGTTCTACGCCCGCGCCCGCGGCATGCCGCTCGCCGTCGCCACCGCCATGCTGACCCAGGCCTTCGTGGCCGAGGCGGTCGACCGGGTCGGCCACGAGATGGCCCGCGAGGCCCTGCGCGGCTGGACCGGCCGGCGGCTGGAGGCCCTGTCGTGAACGCGCCCGCGACCACAGCTTTCGACTGGCGCGCCGCCCGCGAGCAGTTCCCGATCCTGAAGCGCCAGGTCAACGGCCGGCCTCTGGTCTATCTCGACAGCGCGGCTTCGGCCCAGAAGCCCCGCGCCGTGATCGACGCCATGAGCCAGCTCATGGAGGGCAGCTACGCCAACGTCCACCGCGGCCTGCACACCCTGGCCAACGAGACCACCGACCTCTACGAGGCGGCCCGCCGGACAGTGGCGACCTTCCTGAACGCGCCGTCCACCGACAACATCGTCTTCACCAAGGGCACGACTGAGGCGATCAACCTCGTCGCCTCGTCCTTCGGCCTGTCGCTCCAGGCCGGCGACGAGATCGTGCTGTCGGAAATGGAGCACCATGCCAACCTGGTGCCCTGGCACTTCCTGCGCGAGCGCAAGGGCGTGGTGCTGAGGTTCATCCCCGTGCTCGACGACGGCTCGCTGGATATGGACGCCTACCGGCGCCTGCTCGGCCCGAAGACGAAGATGGTCGCCGTCACCCACATGTCGAACGTCACCGGGACCATCACCCCGGTGGGCGAGATCGTCGCCGCCGCCCACGCGGTCGGCGCCCGGGTCCTCCTGGACGGGGCGCAGGGCGCGGTCCATGCCGCCGTCGACGTCCAGGCCCTGGACTGCGACTTCTACGCCTTCTCCGGCCACAAGCTCTACGGCCCCACCGCCATCGGCGTGCTGTACGGCAAGACCGACGCCCTGTTCGACCTGCCCCCCTACCAGGGCGGCGGCGAGATGATCGGGTCCGTGGCGCTCGACGCCATAACCTACGCCGACCCGCCGCACCGCTTCGAGGCCGGCACCCCGCCGATCATCGAGGCCATCGGGCTCGCGGCCGCCATCGAGTGGCTGGGGACCATCGACCGCACCGCCGCCGCCGCCCACGAGCACGCCCTTTACCAGCGCACCCTCGACGGCCTTTCCGGCGCCAACTGGCTCAAGGTCATCGGCGACGCGCCCGGCAAGGGGGCCATCCTGGCCTTCACGGTCGAGGGCGCCCACGCCCACGACGTGGCCCAGGTGCTCGACCGCTACGGCGTCGCCGTCCGCGCCGGCACGCACTGCGCCGAGCCCCTGCTGCGTCGTTTCGGCGTCACATCGAGCGCGCGCGCCTCCTTCGCCCTATATAACAGTCCAGACGACGCCGACGCCCTGGTCGAGGCGCTGTTCAAAGCCCGGAACTTCTTCGCATGAACGACATGAGCCTGGTGCCCGACGCCCACGAACAGTCCGCCCTTCCGCAGGAAGAGCTGGACCGGCTGACCGACGCCCTGGTCGAGAAGCTGAAGACCGTCCACGACCCCGAGATCCCGGTCGACATCTACGAACTCGGCCTGATCTACCGGGTCGACGTTTCCGACGACAAGGACGTGGTCATCGACATGACCCTGACCGCCCCGGGCTGCCCGGTGGCCGGCGAGATGCCGGGCTGGGTCAAGGACGCGGTGCTGCAGATCGACGACATCCGCAGTTGCGAGGTCAATCTGGTGTTCGATCCGCCGTGGGACCCGTCGCGGATGTCCGACGAGGCCAAGCTGCAACTGAACATGTTCTGATCCGATGGAAATCCAGCAGCCCACCACCCGCGTCCGCCGCCCCCGCCCCAAGGTGGTGAGCCTGACCGACCGCGCCGCCGAGCGCGTGAAGGACATCATGGCCAAGGCCGATCAGCCTTACGTCGGCCTGCGCGTCGGCGTGAAGAACGGCGGCTGCGCCGGCCAGGAATACGTCATGGAGTACGCGGAAGCCGCCGCGCCCCTCGACGAAGTGGTCGAGGACAAGGGCGTCACCATCCTGGTCGACCCCAAGGCCATTCTGTTCCTGATCGGCACCGAGATCGACTACGAGACCACGCGCCTCGCTGCCAAGTTCGTCTTCAACAACCCCAACCAGACCGACGCCTGCGGCTGCGGCGAGAGCGTCACCATCATCCCGGCCGCCGTCGCCGACTAGGCGGGCTTCGCGACCATGGCTTTCCAGCTTCGCCGTCTGCGCGGGGACGAGATGGACGTGGCCGCCGGCCTGCACCGCGCCACCGCCCTCGACCCCTACGAGCCGCCGTTCGAGGACGCCGAGGTCTGGGGCGCCTTCGGGGCCGGCGGCCTGTTCGGCTTCATCGCCTTCCGCGTCGGCTGGGTCGACCAGCTCTACGTCCATGAAGACCGCCGCCGCATCGGCGTCGGCTCGGCCCTGCTCACCATCGCCAAGGAAAGCTGGCCGGCGCTCAAGGTGCTGGCCCCGGCGAACGACCCGATCAGCGCCCGCTTCTGGGAGGGGCGCGGCTTCGAGCAGGACGCGGCGGGGCAGGGGACCGTCCGTTACCGCTGGAGCGAAGACGCCTGACCGCTCCCCTCGGGGACCTTTGCAATACGGTGTTGCGTGCTTCGAGACGCCGGATTGCATCCGGCTCCTCAGCATGACGAGGGTGGGCGGGCTGCACAAATCTCCATGAATTCAAACTCACTAACGGTCGTCATGCTGAGGAGCCCGAGCGAAGCTTGGGCGTCTCGAAGCACGCAGTGAATTACCGACCCGCTCCTTGCCTTGTCATCGAAAATGCATTCGCACACCGAAATGGGGCGATGTAGGATGGGCCGACATCAAGAGCCGCCGGGCGAACCGGCCAAGGGGAAACGCCGATGAACCGCACCATCACGATGACCAGCGCCGCCGCCGTCCTGGCCCTCGGGACCGCCAGCATCGCCTCGGCCGCCTCGGCCCCCGGCCCCGCCTCCTCCTTCGACCGCGGCAAGGGCCAGCAGACCTGGCAGAACGCCGGCTACGCCGCGCGGGTCGCCCAGTGCAAGACGCCGCCGCGCCCCTTCGCCATCCCCGTCTCCACCGCCACGGGCGAGCCGGCCTACAATCCGCCGGGCCCGTCCGCCGCCATCCCCGGCGTGATCGCCGCCGGCCAGACCTGGAAGAGCGTCTGGTTCTGGCAGGGCAACAACACCGACGGCCCCCTGGCCGGCCCGGACGGCAAGATGCTGTTCGCCAACCAGGACGCGGGCAATGTGATGGAGCTGGACCCGGAGACCGGGATGGCCCGCATCATCCACGACAACCTCAACGCCCCCGGCGCGGTCTCGCGCAGCAAGTCCGGCGCCCTGTTCGCGGTCGAGCGCGGCCTGCCGGCGCGGGTCACCCAGCTCGAACCCACCCGCAAGGTGGTGGCCGACAGCTTCGACGGCGAGCCGATCGAGTGCATCGGCGGCGTGCTCAACGACCTGGCCGCCGATTCCAAGGGCGGGGTCTATGCGGCCATCTCCGGCGGCGGCCTCATCTATACCGACAAGGCCGGCAAGGTGACGCGCTTTGGCGGCCAGTCGGTCGCCGGCGCCAACGGCATCGTGCTCAGCGCCGACGAGAAGATCCTCTACCTCGGCAACGGCCCGGTGGTGACCGCCTTCGACGTCCAGGCCGACGGCGCCCTGACCAACCAGCGCGAGTTCGCCAAGCTGCAAGGCGGCCGCAAGGGCGGCGACGGCATGGCCATCGACGCGGAAGGCCGGCTCTACGTGGCCGTCGGCGGGGCGGTGGACGTCTTCGACAAGGCCGGCGCCTTCCTTGGCACAATCGCCGGCCCCCCCGGCCTGCACGGCGTCGCCTTCGGCGGCAAGGACAAGAAGACCCTCTACGCCATCATCTTCTACGGCGGCTGGGGCTCCCCCTCCGGCCGCAACCGCCTCGTCGGCATCCCGGTGCTGACGGCGGGCTACGCGGGTCGGGCGAAGTAAAGCGCGCAAGGGCGCGGTCACCGGTTGGAAACCGCCGGCGCCGTAAGGCGCAGGGGTGGCCGCGCTCGAACCTGACTGGATGGCTGACGCTCGGCGCGTGACCCTGCGGTTTCGCGCCACCACCCTGCGCGCCCGCGGGGCCAAGCATTCGGTCTATATCGCGCTTTTGGAAGACCGGCGGCGCGCCTGCCGCTGGGGCCTCTATGTCGGCCAGACCGCCTGCGATCCGGACGTGCGCTTCGACCAGCACAAGACCGGCTACAAGGCCTCCGGGGCGGTGAACCGCTTTGGCGTGCGCCTGCTGCCCGACCTGTTCGAGCACCTGAACCCGCTCCGCGGCTGGGAGTCCCTGGAGCTCGAGGCGGCCCTGGCCGAGGCGCTCACCCGCGCCGGCGTGCCCTGGGTGGCCGGCGGACACTGACGCGCGAACGAGGCTTGTTGACTAGGAAACTTCATCCATCTAGTTTCCTTGGAAACAACATGGCGCCCCGCATGCCCGTCTCCGCTCCCGTCTCGCCGCTCACCGCCCACCTCGGCTACTGGCTGCGCTATGTCTCCAACCACGTCTCGCACGCCTTCGCCCGCAAGCTGGAGGACGAGGGGGTGACGGTGGCCGAGTGGGTGGTGCTGCGCGAGCTGTACGACGCCGAGGCCATCGCCCCCAGCCGCCTGGCTGAGCGGCTCGGCATGACCCGGGGCGCGATCAGCAAGCTGGCCGATCGCCTGATCGCCAAGGCCCTGGTGGTCAGGCGCGCCAGCCCCGACGACCTGCGCGCCCACAGCCTGAGCCTCAGCCTCGCCGGCCGGGCGCTCGTGCCGCGCCTCGGCGCCCTGGCCGACCGCAACGACGCCGAATTCTTCGACCACCTGGAGCCCGAAGAGCGCCAGGCCGTCGAGCGGATCCTGAGGGCCGTCGTCGAGCGGCGCGGCCTCAAGGACGTTCCCGTGACCTGACCGGTCGCGCCCACCCCGACAGCAGGAAAGGACCGCGCATGGATGCGCGACAACAGACGCTCGCCCGCACGTGCCTCGACGCCGCCGAGACCGGCGCCATGACGTTCCCGCAGATCGTGGGGGCCCTGATCGAGGGCGGCTTCGAAAGCTACCTGATCGATTTTCGCCGCGCCGCCGCGGTCTACTATCTGGCCAGCGGCGAGGCCCTCGACCTGCCGGCGCCGCCGGCGCAGGCCGCGATCGGCGCGGTCTTCGACGTCGCCGCCCTGCAGGCGGCGATCCGCGAGGCCCAGACCCTCGCCCCGGGCTACAGCTACCGGGGCTTCTGCGCAAAGGCGCAGGCGGCGGGCTGCGCCGGCTACATGGTGTCGTTCCCGGGGCGCCGGGCGGTGTACGTCGCCCGCAGCGGGGCGACGCACACCGAGCACTTCCCGCCGGACTGACGGGTCGGCGCCGAGGCCCTAGACGAACTTGACCGTCACGCCCGGCTTGACCCCGGCGCCCAGGGCCACCGCGTCCCAGTTGGTCAGGCGCACGCAGCCGTGGCTGCCGGTCTTGCCGATGGTCTTGGGGTCGGGCGAGCCGTGGATGCCATAGCTCGGGCGATCCAGGTCGATCCACACCAGGCCCACCGGGTTGTTCGGCCCAGGCCCGATGGTCAGCTTGCCCTCGGAGCGCGGGCCCCAGGTCAGCTTGGCCGGGTCGTAGATATAGTCCGGCTCGGTCGCCACCCCGTTGACCTTGTGGGTGCCGGTGGGGGAGGGGCGCTCGCGCGAGCCCACCGTGGCCGGATAGACCGCCACCACCTTGCCGTCCGCGTCGAAGGCGACGACCTGTTCCTTGGTCTTCGACACCTCGATGTGGTCGACGTCGCCCTTGGCGAAGGGCGCGGCGCCCCCCTGGGCGACGACGATGACCTGGCCGGGGGTCTTGAAGTCCACGTTCGGGTTCAGGGCGGTCAGCAGGGCCTCGTCCATGTGGAAGCGCTCGGCCAGCGCCTCGGTGGCGTGGGTGAAGCCCTGCATCGGCAGCTCGGCCATCTTGACCATGTCGCCTTCGGTGTCGGGCGAGAAGGGCCCCTGCACGTCGGCGGCGGTCAGGGTGTAGGTCGCCGCCACGGGGCGGTTGTCGGCGGTCAGGGCGGCCCAGGTGGCGTCGTCGAGGTCGCCGCTGACCGGCAGGTCCCGCGACGCCTGGAAGGCCGAGATGGCGTGGTGCATGTTGCTGCCGTCCCGCCCGTCGATCACCCCGGGGGAAAAGCGGGCCCGGTCCAGCAGGGTCTGGGCCTTGATCAGCATGGGGTCATAGGCGGGCTCGGCCGCCGCGGCGGTCACGTTCCCCGTGGCGTCCGCAGTCGTCGTGACGTTCTCGGCGGGCGCGGCCACGGGCGGGGCGTCCGGCGCGGGGGCGACGAACTGGGCGTCGTTGATCGGGACCAGGCGCGGATCGGCGGCCGGCGCCGCGGCCGGGGCGGCGGCGGTCTCGGCGGACGGCGCGGCGCTTTCGGAACAGGCGGCGAGGGCGAGCCCCACGGCGGCGACCGAGCCGCACAGCTTCAAGGTCCGGCCCGACATCCCGTTGCGACGCATCTAATCCACCTTATGAGACAAACCGTCTAAGCGGATGGCGAAGCGAGGCGTTCCCTCATCAGGGCTTCACGGGTCGACATAGCCCGTGGCGCGCAGGGTCAAGGTTCCGGCGCGCGGGTCGCGGCTGAAGAACAGGCCGCCGTCCCGGTCCGAGCGGGCGGGGAGGAAGTCGAAGGTCGCTTCGGCGATCTCCGGCGCCGCGCCGGCCGTGGCCAGCTCCCCTTCGACCCTTACCCCGGCGGCGGGAGAGCCGCCGCTGTTGCGCGCCCGCACCTCGACCACATAGCCGTCCGCGGTCCGGTGCACCTGCAGCGCCCGCACCGCGACCGAGGGGGGAGACGCCGCGGCGCCCAACGCATCGAAGGCCAGCAGCCCGATCGTCGCCAGCACCAGGACGAGGCCGACCCCGGCGGCGATCCACTCCAGCACCGGGGTCTGCGCCGAGACCATGCCGGACGTCGCGGCGGCCGCCTTCTGCGAGATGGCGGCGGGCGCCTTGGGGGCCGGCTTCGAGGCCGCCGGCTTCGCCCGCGGCTTGGCGGCGGCGGGTTTGGGGCCGGCGGGCTTGGGGGGAGACGCCATGGTCAGATCACCAGTCGGGCGGTGGCCGCGCCGAGGGCGGCGGGAAAGGACAGCACCGCGATCATGGTGACCCGCTCGCCAAGGCCCACGCCGTCCAGCCGGCCGAAGGTCCACAGGCAATAGGCGCTGAGCAGCAGGCAGATCGCATAGCCGGGCAGGGTGTAGACGGCGAGCCGCTGTATAGGGGTGCGCGCCCCGCGGCGGCGGTCCTGGCCGGGAAACCCGACCAGGAAGACGATCACGTGCAGCAGCGCGATCGAGGCCACCACCAGGGCCAGGGCGCGCCAGGGCCCCATCCTGTAGCTGATGAGCGCCACTTCCTCGGTCGGAGCGATGTTGAAGGCCAGGAACACCGCCCCGACGCCCATCAGGAACAGCGCCCCGGGATAGTTGCAGGACCGGCGCTCGGCGCCCTGGCCGTCCCGGCTGGAGAACTGCGTGGTGGCCAGCAGCGCCCCGATCGCGGCCGGAACGGCGCACAGGGCGACACAGCCGAGGTCCGCCGGCAGCGCGTCGCCGGCGAAGATCGCCCCGAGCAGGCCCAGGGCGGCGAGGGAGAGCAGAAAGCCCACCCCATAGGCGGCCAGGGCGTCCAGCCCGTCGTCGAGAAGGTTCGAGGTCTTCTCGAAGCCGGCGAAATAGGCGAGCCCGACCAGCATCGGCAGGCTGGCGACCACGAACAGCAGCAGGCGCTCACGCGGGACGGCGAAGCCGCCGAGCCACCACATCTCCATGGTCATGAAGAGCGGCAGGGCGAACAGCAGCGCCCCGCCAAAGGCGCGGCCGAGGCCGCGCGCATAGTCCATGTCGGCTGACGTCAAAGCTTGGCCTTTCGCTGCGCCCGGAACGCCGTCGGGCGCGCGAATGTTCCCGCCAGGCGGGCGGCCGTCAGTTCACCGCGGCGAGCCCCAGGGCCCGGTGCAGGCGGTCGCGCTGGGCGGGCGCGGCGGCCCAGTCGGCGGCCGTGAAATCGTCCGCGTCGGAGACGTCCTGCAGCAGCAGGGAACGCACGCCCCAGGTGCGCATCAGGCTGTCGGCCAGCTCGGGCGCGCCCCGGGGTTGGGAGGCGACGAGGGCGACGGTGGCCCGGCTCTGCGACGCCAGGGCCAGGGCGATCGCGGCATTGGGGGCCGGGCCCAGCACGCCGAAGCCGGAATCACTAAGACGATCCAGGAGATGCAGCGAATAGCTCTCATCGTCGCACACAAGAAGTACGATCTCGTTTGGTTGATCGCTCATCCAACGCCCCACAATGCTGCCGATTACAAGCCACAGACCTAGCAGGTATTGCCCAGCTCGGGAGGATCGCGATCTGACAATTGCGTGAGCGCAATTTGGCCTCAGGTGGCGTAGCGGGTCTCCAGCAGGTCGATTTCGCGCACCAGGCGGGCGGCGGCGCTCTCGTCGATGTCGCCGCGCCGGGCGGCGTCGAACACGGCGGCGCGCTCGGCGCGCAGGGCGGCCACCCGGAGTCGCCCCTCGATCTCGTCGGTGCGGCGCTGCAGCTCGGTGTCCTCGACCCCCGGCAGCCGGCCGTCGACGCGCAGGCGGTAGAGGTCGGTCACCCGGCTCGCGGCGTCGGCATAGAGGTGCGCGTCCTCGCGGGCTTCCGGATGCTGGTTGTGCATCGCCTCGACCGCCTGGATCGCGGCCTCGGCGGCGGCCTGGCGCACATGTTCGACGGCGGCGTCCTGCGACGGCTCGGGCGGCAGCTCCAGGGTCTTGAGCACGCGGGGCAGGATGAAGGTGGCCAGCAGCAGGGTGACCAGGATCACCCCGGCGGCGAGGAAGATGGCCAGGTCGCGGGCGGGGAAGGGCGTCCCGTCGTTCAGGGCCAGCGGCAGGGTCAGGATGCCGGCCAGGGTGATCGCCCCCCGCACCCCCGCCATCGACATGGCCAGGACCAGGCGCAGGCTGGTCTTGGGCCGCGGCGCGCCGGTCAGGGCGGCCTTGAACCATGTTAGCCGCAGCGACGCCCACACCCAGCCGAAGCGCAGGGCGACCAGGGCCGTCACGATGATCAGCACATAGACGGCCAGCCACCACGGCTCGGTGTGCCCGGTCATCCGCACGGTTTCCGAGGCGCCGTCCAGGATGGTCGGCAGCTGCTCGCCCAGCAGGACGAAGATCGCCCCGTTGGCGGCGAACTGCACCGTGTCCCACACCGCCGTGCGGCGCACCCGGGTGATCGCCATGGCCTGGCCGCCGTCGGACGCCTTGACCCGGGTGATCGCCCAGGCCGTCGCAGCCCCGATGGCCAGGCCGGCCAGCGCCACCCACAGGAAGGTGGCGGCGGCGCCGACCAGGGAGAACGAGCCGGTCAGCATGGCCGCCACGGCGAAGCGCATGCACACCAGGCCCGAGGCGTCGTTGAGCAGGGATTCCCCCTCCAGGATGTGCATCATCCGTTTGGGGATCGGGGTCCGCGCGGCCACGGCCGAGACTGCGATGGGGTCGGTCGGCGAGACGATGGCGGCGATGGCGAAGGCCACCGGCAGGGGGGTGGCCGGGATCAGAAGGTGGATCAGCAGGCCGACGCCGACGACGGTGAGCACCACCAGCCCCAGGGCCAGCTCGACGATGATCGCCCGGTCGCGGAACAGGTCGCGCTTGGGGATGCGCCAGCCGTCGAGGAACAGCAGCGGCGGCAGGAACAGGACGAAGAACAGCTCGGGGTCGAGCACGGTGGTGCGCAGCAGCGGCGACCAGCCGATCGCCGCCCCGATCAGGATCTGCATCAGCGGCAGGGCCATGCGCGTCGCCCGCGCCGCGACGCCGCTGACGACGACAGCGGCCAGCAGCGTCAGAACGACTGTGATTTCTTCCACGCCCAACCCCGCGCCGCCAACCCAGCGCCAGCTTATCTGGGCCGGGCGAACCGTGGCGACTTCTCTTTGTCCGTTCCGGCCTATAACCCGGCGGCGAGATGACCCGGCCCGAGGACGACATGAGCGAGAGCGGCGACGACTACGTCTACGACGAGGCCACGGGCGAGTGGGTCAGCGCCGCGGACGCCGCTTCAAAGGGCGCGGCGGCCGGCGCGGTGGACGTGCGCGATAGCGTCGGAAACCTGCTGGCCAATGGCGACAGCGTCGCCCTGGTCAAGGACCTCAAGGTCAAGGGCGCCGGCCAGACCCTCAAGCGCGGCACGGTGATCAAGTCGATCACCCTCACCGGCGACGACCAGGAGATCGACTGCCGCTATCCCGGCATCAAGGGCCTGGTGCTGCGGGCGGAGTTCGTGCGGAAGGTCTAGACCCAGCAGTCTTTCCCCCTCCCCCTGGAGGGGAGGGCGACTCGGCGAAGCCGAGCGG
>NCED01000043.1 GCA_002280485.1 Caulobacterales bacterium 32-69-10 | reverse complement strand
GGAGAAGGGCTTGCGGTCGTCGTCCTCGATGCCGACCAGCTCATAGGCGATGCCGGCCGGGTGGGTGAAGGCCAGCAGGGTCTCGCCGAAGCGCTCCTGACGCTTCACGTCGAAGCCGTGCTCGGCAAGGTGCTTCTGCCAGAAGTCCAGCGACGACTTGGGCACCGACAGGGCCAGGGTCGAGATCTGGCCCGTGCCCTTGCGCGCCTTGCGGCCCGACTGGCGCATCGGGAAACAGGTGATCAGGGTGCCCACGTCGCCGAGGTCGTTGCCGTAATAGAGGTGATGGATCGGCTCGTCGCCGTCATAGAGCGCCGTCTTCTTGACGCTCTTCAGCCCAAGCACCTTGGTGTGGAAATCGTAGTCTTCCTGCGCCCCGCCCACGTTCAGCGTGATGTGGTGATGGCGCTTGATGTACGGGTTGGTCTGCATGGCGTCGTCTCCTTCGTCGCCGTTTAGGCCAGGGTAGGCCGGGCGTTGGGCCGCAGTGAGGCAAGCGCAAAGCCGGCCGTCAACTGGATGTAGCCCCCTATGTAGCGCTTTGGGCCTGTGGCGAAAACCACACGCCCAGGCCACGCGTGTCCATATGGTGAACCCGGAGGACTCTTGGGCCGTTGTGTCGGAAAGCCGCCCCTGTTGCGGGCGGCGCCCACTGAATGTTCGAGGGTTAGCATGAGCGTCCCCAAGTTAGTCGTCCTACAGCCGGATATCGCCGAGGAGTCCCCTGCGGCGCGGGCTGCGAAGCTCTATGCCGAGGCCCGTGGAGCCGCGATGGAGCAGGTGCGTATCGTCGAGGACAGCCTGGCCAAGGTGGTCGCGCTCTCGGCGGAAATCGCCGAGGGCGGCGACGTCTATCCGGTCGGCGTCCGCGACCTGTGCCGGCGCCTCGCCGAAGACCTGGCCGCCCGAACCGCCACCCTGGACGCCCTGGCCCAGCGCAACCTCGACCAGCACTAGGTCCGCCCCTACCAGATCTCCGCCCGCTCGGCCGGCGCCAGATAGAGCTTGTCGCCGGGCTTGACGCCGAAGGCGTCGTACCAGGCCTGGACATTGCGAACCGCGCCGTTGACGCGGAACTCGGCCGGCGAGTGCGGGTCGGAAACCAGCTGCTGCTTGATCGCCTCGTCGCGGCGCTTCTCGCGCCAGCTCTGGGCGAAGGCGAGGAAGAAGCGTTGGTCGCCGGTCAGGCCGTCGATCACCGGCGCCGGCCGGCCCTTCAGCGACAGGTGGTAGGCGTCGAGCGCCACCAGCAGGCCGCCCAGGTCGGCGATGTTCTCGCCCATGGTCAGCTCGCCGTTGATCTTCGAGCCGGGCACCGGCTCGTAGGCCGAGTACTGCTTGCCGAGGATCTCGGCCGCCGCCTCGAACTTCCGGCCGTCGCCGTCGGTCCACCAGTTGCGCAGGCGGCCGTCGAGGCGTTCACCGTCTGGGGGGTCATGTACCACTCGGTGCGGTCCACCGGCCTGCCGAGGCGCGCGACCTGCCGGCGCCAGTCCCAGGCCGTCGCCCGCTCCACATCGCCGTAGAGGTCGTCGGCGCGGATGGTCAGGGCCGAATAGTCCTTCCAGCTATCCGGATAGCCGATCTTGGTGACGAACTTGCCGAGCTTGACCTTGGCCTCGGCCTTGGTGGCCGGGCTCATCCACGCCAGCCGGTCGATGCGCTGGCCCATCGCCACCTTGAGGTCGTTCACCAGCCCGTCGATCGAGGCCTTGGAGGCCGGCGGGAAGTAGCGCGAGACATAGGCCTGGCCGACCGCCTCGCCCATGGCCCCGTCCAGGGCCGCCACGGCGCGCTTCCAGCGGTCGCGCTGGGCCTCGACCCCCGACAGCTCCTTCGACCGGAAGGCGAAGCGGGCGTCGACGAAGGGCTTGGACAGATAGGCGCTGGCGTTGTCGACGAGGTGGAAGGCGGCCCAGGCCTGAAGGGTCGCGATCGGGGTCTGGGCGTAGATCGCCGCCAGCTTGGGGAAGGCGGTGTTCTCGTTGACGATGACCTGGGCCGGCGTCCCGAGCTCGGCGCTGGCGAGGAAGGTGGTCCAGGCGAAGCCGGGCGCCAGCCTTTGCAGCTCGGCCACGGTCATCGGGTTGTAGGTCTTCTCCACGTCGCGGCGGTCGGCGCGGGTCCAGCTGTCGCGCGCGACGGCGGTCTCGAAATCGACCACGGCCTTGGCCGATCCGTCCGGGTCGGCCCAGCCGGCCATCTTCAGGAGCTCGGCGACATAGGCCTGGTACTTGGCCTTCTTCTCCGCGAACGAGGCCGTCAGATAATAGTCGCGGTCGGGCAGGCCGAGCCCCGCCTGGACCAGGTTGACCGCATAGCGGTCCGGGGCCTTGGGGTCGGCGTCGATGTAGACCCCGAACAGGGCGCTCTGGAAGCCGGTCGCGGCCTGGCCCATCAGGGCGGCCATCTTGGCGCGGTCGTCGGCGGCGCGGATCTTGGCGAGGCCGGCCTGCAGGGGCGCGGCGCCGAGGGCGTCGACGCGGGCCTCGTCCATGAAGGCGGCGTAGAAGGCCGCCGCCTTGGCCGCGTCGGTGGTCGGGTTGGCGGCTGCGGTCTTGGCCGTGTCGTTCAGGATTTCGTGGACCTGGTTTTCCGACAGCTCGACCACGACGTAGGCCACGCCCCAGCCGGCCCGGTCGGCGGGAATTTTCAGGCCGTCGAGGTAGCGGCCGTTGGCGTGGCGGTTGAAGTCGTCGCCCGCCTTCACGGCCGGGTCGCGGCCGGCGAGATCGACGCCCCACTCGCCGTACGTCTGCTGGGTCAGGGCTGCGGGCGGCGCGGCGGCGAAGGCCGGCGCCGCGGCGATCAGGGCGAGGGCGGTGAAGCCGCAGAGGCTCAGTCGGGTCATGGACGATCCTTGAAGGTGTCGGCCCGACTGTAGCAGGGCGGAATCTGGGCTTTCCAGAGGCGTGTCCAACCCGCTGGGCTTACTCCGGGTCTTCCAGGCTGAAGGTCTGGGCCTGCTCATCGTAGGAGAACAACTCGGCGTAGCGGCCCCAGGAGATGACGGCGGCCAGGGTCTCCTCGGCGAAGTCCTCGCTCATGAAGTCCTCGAGCTCTTCGGAGAAGCGGCGGTAGGGGGCCCGGTGGCTGGGGCGTTCTTCGAGCACGCGGTGGATCAGGGCGGCGATGGGCACGCGGGGCAGGAACTGCTCGGCGAACAGGCGCTTGCGGGCGTCGACGTCGAGGCCGACGAAGCGGCGGCCCGGCTCGGTCAGGCGGATGTCGCCGTGGGCGATCTCGGCGAACCCGAGCAGCTGCAGGGTCTCGGCGATGGGGAAGAGCTCGTCGACCTCCATGGTCAGCTCGTCGGCCAGCTCGGGCAGGTCGGCCTTGCCCTTGAACGGCGGCGCGGCCAGGGCCTCCATCAGGCCGGCCAGGAGGTTGGTGGAGATGTCGGGCAGCTTCATCCCGATGCCGGCGCTGGCGATCTGTTCGGGGGTGGGCTGCTCGGACCCGAGCGCGGGGTCGAACGGGTTGGTCATCCGCTCATAGACCTGGTCGACCAGCTTGCGGAAGGCCGCGTCGGTGCGGCTGCGGGGGTGGGGCAGGTCGATCTTGATCTCGGCGGCGACCCGGCCCGGGCTGGCGGCGAACAGCAGGATGCGGTCGCACATCAGCACCGCCTCCTCGATGTTGTGGCTGACCATCAGGATCGAGCGCAGGGGCAGCTTGCCCTCCATCCACAGGTCGATCAGGTCGGTGCGCAGGTTCTCGGCGGTGAGTACGTCGAGGGCCGAGAAGGGCTCGTCCATCAAGAGCAGCTCGGGCTGCATGACCAGCCCCCGCGCGAAGCCGACCCGCTGGCGCATGCCGCCGGACAGCTCCTTCGGATAGGCGTTCTCGAAGCCGTCGAGGCCGATGAGGTCGATGGCCTGCAGCGAGCGCGAGCGGCGCTCGGCGGTGGGGATCCCCAAGGGCTCCAGCCCGATCTCCACGTTCTCCAGCACGGTGAGCCAGGGGAACAGGGCGAAGCTCTGGAACACCATGGCGATGGCTTCCGACGGACCTTTCACCGGCCGGCCGCGCCAGCGCAGCTCGCCGGACACCGGGCGGGCGAGGCCGGCGATGATGCGCAGCAGGCTCGACTTGCCCGAGCCGGAGCGGCCGAGCAGGCCGACGATCTCGCCGGCCTTCAGGGTGATGTTGACCCCGTCCAGCACCAGCAGGTCGTCCGTCGCCCCCTTGGTGTAGGTCTGGCGAACGTCGACGATCTCCAGCAGGGTTTCGGGAGCCGGGGTGGCTCGGGCGGGGGCGGCGGTTACGACATCGGTCGGCATCACATCACTCCGCGCGGAGCCGCCGGGCGGCGGAGGTGAACAGGGGGTCCCAGACCAGGCGGTTGAACAGCACCACATAGACCGCCATCACCGCCACCCCCAGCACCACCCGGCGCAGGTCGCCATCGGCGGTCGCGTTGGCGATATAGGCTCCGAGCCCGTGGGCCTGCAGCCGGGTCGGCCCCCAGCTGGCGACCTCGGCGACGATGGCCGCGTTCCAGGCCCCGCCGCCGGCGGTGACCGCGCCGGTCACATAGGCGGGCATGATGCCGGGCAGCACCACCTTGCGCCACCAGGTCCAGCCCTTGATGCGCATGGAGGCGGCGGCCTCCAGGAGGTCGGCGGGGAACATCCGGGCGCCGGCGATGACGTTGAACAGGATGTACCACTGGGCCCCGAGGATCATCAGCGGCGACAGCCAGATGTCGGGGGTCAGGCGGTAGCGGACGATGCCGGCGACCACGAGGGGGAACAGCAGGTTGGCGGGGAAGGCGGCCAGGAACTGGGTCACCGGCTGCATGGCCGCGGCCCAGCGGGGGCGCAGGCCGATCCACACCCCCAGCGGCAGCCAGACGGCGCTGGCCAGGGCCACCAGCACGACCACGCGCAGCAGGGTGAAGAAGCCCAGCACCATGGTCCAGCCGACTTCGGCCCAGCCCACCTCGGCGCCGATGAAGTCGGCGGCGCGCCAGGCGAACAGGCCGGCGATCAGCGCCAGGGCGCCATACCAGGACCAGTCGGCGTAGCGGCTCTTCAGCACCCGGGCGAGGGCGGGGGTCATGTCCACCGGCCGGCCCAGGCGAACGCTGGCCAGCGAGCCCAGCACGCTGCGGAGGGGGCGGAAGACACGGCGGAACAGGTGGGCCCGCTGCAGGAAGTCGAGCACCCAGGACGATGGGGCCGGCGCGTCGGCCGCCGCCGGCTCCAGGCGGAACTTCTCGGCCCAGGCGACCAGGGGGCGGAACAGCAGCTGGTCGTAGACCAGGATGACCAGGAACATGGTCAGGACCGCCCAGCCCACCGCGCGCAGGTCGTGCTGCTCGATGGCCAGGGCCACGTAGGAGCCGACGCCGGGCAGGGACACGGTGGTCCGCCCGACCGAGATCGCCTCCGAGGCGACCACGAAGAACCAGGCCCCGGACATGGAGATCATGGCGTTCCAGATCAGGCTGGGCGCCGCATAGGGGGCGTCCAGGGTCCAGAACCGCCGCCAGGCGCCCAGCCGCATCGAATCCGACAGGTCGCGCAGGTCGCGGGGGATGGTCTTGGTCGAGTGGTAGAAGCTGTAGGCCATGTTCCAGGCCTGGCTGGTGAAGATGGCGAAGATGGCGGCCAGCTCGACGCCCAGGGTCTGGCCTGGGAACAGGGCCATGAAGCCGGTGACGGTGAAGGACAGGAAGCCCAGCACCGGCACCGATTGCAGGATGTCGAGCAGGGGGATCATCACCTGTTCGGCCCGGCGTGAGCGGGCGGCCAGGGCCCCGAAGGCGAAGGTGAACACCAGGGCCGCCAGCATGGCCGCCAGCATCCGCATGGTGGTGCGCAGGGCGTAGTGCGGCAGGGCGGCCGGATCGAGGGAGATCGGCTCCGACGCGCTGGCCAGGGGCTGCAGGGTCTGGCCGGCGAAGGGAGAGCGTCGGGCGATGCACAGGCATGGCTCCCCCTCTTTTTCGCGGCTCAAAGGATTGGCGTTTGCTTCGTCGGCCCGCCTTACAGCCCTGGGACGGCGGGGGCAATGCGTCGAGTTCCCGTCCTGTCATCCCGGCCGCAGCGAAGCGGAGAGCCGGGACCCAGGGACGGCGAAGCGCCTGTGGCCCCTGGGTCCCGGATCGTCCCTGCGGGCCGTCCGGGATGACAGGCCTATCGGGTCACAGACACCCGTACGCGGTGTCGATCAGCTTGCGCGCGCGGGGGTCGCCCAGCAGCAGGGACGACTGGCGGTTCATGACATAGGCGCCGGAGACGCCGCGGGCCGGATCGGCGAAGGCGCAGGAGCCGCCCCAGCCCGAGTGGCCGAATGTATCGACACCCGGGCCATAGATGGCGAGGCTGGCGTTGCGCATGAAGCCGGCGCCCCAGCTCATCACATAGGGCAGCACCAGGTCGGGGCCGGCGATGCGCTCCTTCGCGGCCGCGGCGATGGTCTGGCGGTCCAGGATGTGGCGGCCCTCCAGCCGGCCGTCGAGGGCCAGGAGGCTCATCAGCCGGGCGAGGCTCTGGGCCGTGGCGTGGCCGTTGGCCGAGGGGATCTCGGCTCTTCGCCATTCGGCGCCGCCCCGGCCGCCGGGGGCGGCCCACTTGGTGAGGAAGGCGGCGCGGCGCGGGTCGTTGATCTCGCCGAACTCGGGCAGGGACTTGGGCCGGTCCAGCTCGGCGGCGCGGCCGTGCTCCTCGTCCGGCAGGCCGATCCACAGGTCGAGGCCGAAGGGGACCGCGAGATCTTCGCGCAGGGCCTGGCCCATGCTGCGGCCGTCGACCCGGCGGAAGATCTCGCCAGCGATATAGCCGAAGGTGACGGGGTGGTAGCCGCTGGCCGAGCCCGGGGGCCACATGGGGGCCATGGCCGCCAGCCGGGCGCAGATGGCGTCCCAGTCGTACCACGCGGCCGGGTCCATCGGCTCGAGGAAGCCGGGCAGGCCGGCCTGGTGCGACAGGGCCTGGGCGACGGTGACCCCGCCCTTGCCGGCGGCGGCGAACGCCGGCCAGACCTCGGCCACCGGCTGGTCGTAGGCGAGGCGGCCCTGGTCGACGAGCCTGGCGAGCAGCAGCGACGCCACCGCCTTGGTGGTGGAGAAGACCGGGGTCAGGGTCCGCGCGTCGAAGGGGCGGGTCAGGGCCCGGTCGGCGTGGCCGCCTACGAGGTCGACCACCAGCTCGCCGTCGACGCAGAAGGCGAACCCGGCCCCCAGCTCCTCGGCCAGCCCGGCCTCGAAGGCCTCGGCGACCGGCTCGAATCCGGGGGCGCAGGTTCCATGGGTCTGGCTCATCGCCGGTCCTTAGCGCGCTCAGAACGGTTGCGGAACACCCGACTTGCCCCAAGATGGGGGCGATGAGCGTCCTTTATCCTGTCGCCGAGACCGCCGAAGCCGCCCTTCAGGCGCCGAAGGGATTTTGCGCCCGCGAGCGGGAGGCGGCCGGGCTGGCGGGCGAGGCCGTGACCTTCGTCACCGAGGCGGTGGGACCGGCCTTCGCCAGCCAGGATGCGGCGCTCGACGCCTATGCCGGGCGGCTGGACGACGAACGGCCGGGGCGGCGGGTGAGCGTGGCCCCCGAACAACGCTGGTGCGCGCTCAGGCCCGTGGCGGCGCCGGCGAAGAAGAAGGTCCAGCCGGCCGAACCGGCGATGAAGGACGGCCGGCGCTGGCCGGCCCGCGATCCGGCGCGGCCCGCGCCGCTGTGGCGACTGTCGGTGTCCTACTGGCGGATCGGCAAGCTGGCCTCGCCGACCCCGACCGAGGCGGCGCGCAAGCTGCGCCGGCAGGAGGGCGCCGAGAGCCTTGACCCGGCCGCCCTGCGGGCTCTGGCGCGCCAGCCGATGCAGGCGGTGCGGCCGCAGCAGCCGCTGGACATCGGCCTGTTCGAGACGCGGCCCCCGGAGGCGCCGCACATCCTCATGCCGGACGAATAGCCGACAGGCCCATGGGAAAGCCCCGGTCGCCCCAGCGGCGCAGCAGGGTGCGGGCCGGACGCTCGATCAGGTGATGGGCCAGGGCCGCCACCGGCAGCAGCCCGACCAGCATGGCCAGCCACAGGGCGGGGGGCAGGGGCCCCTCGATGTTCAGCAGCTTGCGCGCCCCGTGGCTGAACACCAGCTGCCACGGGAAGCAGGTCATGTAGACGGCGTAGGACACCTCGCCCAGCCACACCCCCACCTTGCCGGACAGCACCCTGGAGCCGGTGCTGGTCAGGCTGGCCAGGGATACGATCAGGCCGCCGAAGACGGTGACCAGGGCGCCGCGCGGGGCGTCGATCGCGGCCAGGCCGACAATCAGCATGGCGAAGACCACGGTCCAGAACTTGGCCTGGATCTGGGTCTGGATCGCCCCCGAGCGCCACAGCAGATAGGCGGCGCAGCCGTAGGCGAAGCAAGGGACGATGCGCAGGGCGCCCCAGTGGAAGGTGGCCTGGCTGAGCGGGAAGCCGGCGAGGGCCTCGAACACCGCATAGAGGCCGAACAGGATGATGATCGCCCCGATCACCGCCATGCGGGGTTGGTCGCGCAGGCGCCAGGCGCCCCAGGCGAAGGCCGGGAAGGTCAGGTAGGCGAAGAACTCGGCCGAGATCGACCACGAGGGGTGGTTCCAGGCCGAGGCGGGGGAAAAGCCCCAGGCGTGGACGGCGAGCAGGTTGGGGACCAGGGCCTGCCAATTGACCATCTGGCCGCTGAGCGCGACGCCGCCGGCCGAGGCGGCCGCCGCAAGCAGGCCGAGCCCGATCAGGCAGGCCAGGTGCAGCGGATAGATCCGCGCCATCCGCGCCCACAGGAAGGTCCCGTAACGGAAACGGCCCTCGCCGAAGCTCTCCAGATAGACGTGGCTGAGGATGAAGCCCGACAGGACGAAGAACATCTCGACGCCCATCTCGCCGAGGGCCACGATCGTCGGCATCGGTCCGTCGGTCAGATCGGGCCAGTAGAGAAAGCTGACCACCCAGATCGCCGCCGCGAAACGCAGGGCGGTCAGAGGTTTCAGATCGAGCGGCATAGGACGGCTCCGGCGCTTGTCGTCGGTCAGCGACTGTGCCCAAAGGATGTTAACAAGCTGGGCCCTAACCCTCCGATTTGATGACTGAATTCGCCGCTCCGCCCGCCCGGGCCCCCGTTCCTGCCGTCGGCGTCGTGTGCCTGCGCGCTGACGAAGTGCTGCTGATCCGCCGGGGGACGCCGCCGCTCCTGGGGGCATGGAGCCTGCCGGGCGGGCGCATCGAATGGGGCGAGCGCGCCGTGGACGCGGCCCTGCGCGAGCTTTTCGAGGAAACCGGAGTCGAAGCCGAGCTGCTCGGCCTGGTCGAGGTCGCCGACGGCCTGTTCGGCGCCGGCGAGAAGAACGGGCGCCACTACGTCCTGGTCGACTACGCCGCCCGCTGGATCGCCGGCGAGCCGCGGGCCGGCGACGACGCGGCGGCGGCCGCCTTCCACCCGCTGGCGGCCATAGAGACCCTTGGCCTATGGAGCGAGACCGTGCGGGTGATCAGGCTCGCCCAAGAGAAGTTCGGGGCGGAGGGGTTTTTCCGATGAGCTGGGCCGTCCCCCTGATGTTCGCCGCCGCCCTGGCGGCCCGGGCGCCGGAAGAGCGCCAGGCCCTGATCGACCTCGCCTATGTCCTGGGCGAGGCCCACGCCCTGCGCCAGGTCTGCTCGGGGACCGGCGACCAGACCTGGCGGGTGCGCATGAACCGGATGATGGAGCTCGAGCAGCCGGACACCGGCCTGGAGCGCCGATTGGTCGACGCCTTCAACGCCGGCTTCATGACCCGTCAGGCCGAGCGCCCGGCCTGCGACGCGGGCGCCCTGGCGGCCGAACGGGCCACGGCGGTCCGGGGGCGGGCGCTTTCAGAAAAGCTGGCCCGGTCGGGGCCGTGACAGAGCGACGCTTAGTCGCTTGGCGAGAGAGCCTTTACGGAGTTAATCTGCAGTGAAGCTTGAGGTTTACTGACCATGGCTGCGCTGGCGGCGCTCTACCTGCAGGACCCGTTCTGGCTCTGGCTCGGCGCCGGCTGCCTGTTCGTCGCCCTGAACCTCGCCACCGGCTCCGGTCTGCTGATGTGGCCGGCCATGGCCGCCGCCGTGGTCGCCCTGCTGGAGCTGATCGGCCTGCGTTTCGGCCTGACCGTCGAGGTCGCCATATTCGCCGTCCTGTCCCTGGGCGCCGGGGCCGTCCTGGTTTCGCGCATCCCCCGCACGGAAGTGGCGGGGTCGGGCGAGATCCAGCGCCGCCCGACCGGCCGCGCCGCCAGTGGCCGGCAGGATCAGACCGGCCGTCTCGTCGGCCGCATCGGCCGCAGCTCGGGCGAGTTCGTCAACGGGGTCGGCCGGGTATGGATCGAGGGCGCCGAATGGGGCGCCGAGCTCGATAGCGGCGAAGATGTCCTCCCCGACGGGGTTCCGGTGCGGGTGACCAAGGTGATCGGCGGCATCCGCCTGCAGGTCCACGCGTTGAGTTCCGGCTGAGCTTGGGCGATCCCGGGCGCGTCGCCATCTAGGTCCCCGTGATCAGGCCCGAACAACTGCTCTGTCCCAAGCCCGAGGGGCTGTACTGCGCCCCCGGCGACTTCTTTATCGACCCGGTGCGCCCCGTGCCGCGGGCGGTGATCACCCACGGGCATGCCGACCATGCCCGCGCCGGCCATGGGGCCGTGCTGGCCACGCCGCCGACCATCGAGATCATGCGCTGCCGCTATGGAGAGGATTTCGCCCAGACGGTCCAGCCCCTGCCCTATGGCGAGCGGGTGCTCCGCGACGGGGTGGAGCTCAGCTTCGCCCCGGCCGGCCATGTGCTCGGCTCGGCCCAGGCGGTGGTGCGCTGGAAGGGCCTGACCATGGTCGTGTCCGGCGACTACAAGCGCCGGCGCGACCCGACCTGCCCGGCCTTCGAGCCCGTCGACTGCGACGTCTTCGTCACCGAGGCGACCTTCGGCCTGCCGGTGTTCAACTTCCCCGAGGACACCGACGAGATCACCGGCCTGCTGGCCTCGGTCGAGCAGTTCCCCGAGCGGGCTCACCTTGTGGGCTGCTACGCCCTGGGCAAGGCGCAGCGGGTGATCCGGCTGATCCGCGAGGCGGGCTACGACGGCGTGATCTACGCCCACGGGGCCATGGCGCGGCTGAACGCTCTCTATGAGGCGCACGGAATCGACCTTGGCCCCATCGAGCCGGCGACCGGCGGGGTCAAGAAGGACTTCGAGGGCAAGATCATCATCGCCCCGCCTTCCGCCGTCGCCGACCGCTGGTCGCGCCGCTTTCCCGATCCGGTCGACGCCTTCTGCTCGGGCTGGATGCGGGTGCGCGCCCGGGCCCGGCAGCGGGCGGTGGAGCTGCCGCTGATCATCTCCGACCATTGCGACTGGGGCGAGCTGACCCGCACCCTGGATGAGCTGCGCCCCGGCGAGGTGTGGATCACCCACGGCCGCGAGGAGGCGCTGGAGCGCTGGTGCCAGCTGAACGGCCTGCCTGCCCGGGCCCTGGCCCTGGTCGGCTACGAGGACGAGGAAGAGTAGGTGGAACCGGCCGTCGCGGCCGAGGCTTCAGTCCTGCGAACGAGGAGGCGCGCCATGACCGACGACCCCAAGACCCCACCGAAGCCCGCGCCGGACACCGAGGGCGGTGAGACGGACGTGTCCACCGACGTCAGCCCGCCGGGCGTGCCCGACGAGGCCGAACCCGGCGGCATGATCGGCGAGGGCGAGCCCCATCGCCAGACCGAGCGGGGCCAGGGTGAGCGGGATGGGGGCATGGGCGGGGAGGGGTGAGGGCCTGCGTGCTTCGAGACGCGCGAGTTCCTCGCGCTCCTCAGCATGACGAAGGTTTGTGCAGCCAATTCCCGATCGTCATCCTGAGGAGCCGGATGAAATCCGGCGTCTCGAAGGACGCATCACGTCGGTGCAGCCCTCACAGCATCGACGGGATCACCCGGTCAGGCGGACGGTGGCCGTCCATGAAGGCCCGGATGTTGATGATCACCTTCTCGCCCATGTCGCTGCGGGCCTCGGCCGTGGCCGAGCCGAGGTGGGGGGTGAGGACCACGTTGGACAGGGTGAGCAGGCGCGGGTTGATCGCCGGCTCGTGCTCGAAGACGTCGAGGCCGGCGCTGCCCAGTTCGCCCCGCGACAGCATGCCGGCCAGGGCGGCCTCGTCGATCACCTCGCCTCGGGCGGTGTTGACCACGATGGCATGGGGCTGCAGCAGCTTCAGCCGCCGCGCCGAGAGCAGGTGATAGGTGCCCGGCGTGTGCGGGCAGTTGACCGAGATGATGTCGCTGTGGGCCAGCATCTGGTCGAGGCTTTCCCAATAGGTCGCGCCCAGCTCCTGCACCACCGCGGCGGGGGCGGGCTTACGGTTGTGATAGCCGACCTCGACCCCGAACGCCTTGGCCCGGCGCGCCACCGCCCGGCCGATGCGGCCCATGCCGACGATGCCGAGGCGCTTGCCGCGCAGGCGCGAGCCCAGCATCCAGGTCGGCGACCAGCCGCGGAACTCGCCCGCCTGCACCACCTTGGCCCCCTCGACGATTCGGCGAGAGCAAGCCAGGATCAGGGCCATGGTCATGTCGGCGGTGTCGTCGGTCAGCACCCCCGGGGTGTTGGTGACGGTGATCCCCCGCCCCACCGCCGCGGCGACGTCGATGTGGTCGACGCCGGCGCCGTAGTTGGCGATGAGCTTGAGCCCCGGGCCCGCCCGCGCGATGAGTTCGGCGTCGATCCGGTCGGTGACGGTGGGGGCGAGCACATCGGCCCGGGCGACGGCGTCAGCCAGCGCGGCGGCGTCCATGGGGACGTCGTCGGTATTGAACTCGGCGTCGAACAGCTCGCGCATCCTGGCCTCGATCAGGTCGGGCAGCTTGCGCGTGACCACGACTTTCGGCTTGCGAGAGGCCATGAGCGGGCGTGAATAGACCAGTGAAAACACGGTGGAGACGACTAGGTATCAGAGCGGCGGGGGCGGGTGAAGCCAAGGCCCTGCACCGTATCGTGTTGGCGGGCGTTCTGGTGCTCGCCGCCGGGCTCGCCCTGAAAACGGGCGCCGAGGCTGGAGAGGCCGCGCGGCGCACGCCGTCGGGCCTGCCGGTGCCCCGCTATGTGTCGCTGAAGTTCGGCGAGGTGAACGCCCGGGCCGGCCCCGGCGACGACTATCGCCTGCTGTGGACCTATCGCGTCCGGGGCCTGCCGCTGCAGGTCATCGCCGAGACCGCGGACTGGCGCCGGGTGTGCGACCCCGAGGGGGCGGCGGCCTGGGTGCACCAGCGCACGGTCGACACGCGCCGCAAGGTGATGCGGGTCCAGCCGCAGCCCCTGCCCATGCATCGCCGGGCCGAGGCCAAGAGCCGGACCGTCGCCGTCCTGTCCGGCCGATCCCTGGCCAGCCTGGAGACCTGCCGCGACGGCTGGTGCCGAATCGAGGCCGGCCGGGCCAAGGGCTGGGTGCCGGCCCAGGCGCTGTGGGGCGTGGACGAACGGCCGCAATGCCGCCCCAGGATGGCGACGCCGCGGTAGGGCCAAGCTTCGGCCACGGTTGAGAGCCGGGCGCGGACCGTGTAACCGTCCGCGGACCTGGGCGTTTCGCCCCCGATCAGGATCAGCATGCCGCCGCTAGCCCAGAACAGCTTCGACAACGAGACCCTGCTCGCTTGCGCCCGCGGCGAGCTGTTCGGGCCCGGCAACGCCCAGCTTCCCGCGCCCCCGATGCTGCTCTTCGACCGCATCACCCTGATCACCGACGAGGGCGGCGAGTTCGGCAAGGGCCGCATCGAGGCCGAATTCGACATCAATCCGGACCTCTGGTTCTTCGGCTGCCACTTCATCGGCGACCCGGTGATGCCCGGCAGCCTGGGCCTCGACGCCCTGTGGCAGCTGGTCGGCTTCTACCTGGGCTGGATCGGCGGCAAGGGCCGCGGCCGCGCCCTGGGGTGCAGCGAGGTGAAATTCGGCGGCGAAGTGACGCCGAACATCAAGAAGGTCACATACAAGGTAGAGATGAAGCGGGTCATCAACCGCCGCCTTGTCATGGGTATCGGCGACGGGGTGTTGGAAGCGGACGGCGTCCCCATCTATTGGGCGACGGACCTCCGCGTTGGCCTCTATCAGCGCCCGTAGCGCGCGAAGTCGGGAAGGAAGCATGCGCCGCGTCGTCGTCACCGGGATCGGCATCGTCTCTTCGATCGGAAACAACGCCAACGAGGTGTTGGCCTCTCTGCGCGAGGCCCGCTCCGGCGTCACCGCCGCTCCGGAATACAAGGAGCTCGGCTTCCGCAGCCAGGTCCAGGCCGCCCCCCAGATCGAGTGGGAGCCGCTGGTCGACCGCCGCGCCGCCCGGTTCCTGGCCGAGGGCACGGCCTATGCCCACATCGCCATGGACCAGGTCATCGCCGATTCCGGCCTGACCGAGGCCGAGGTCTCGGACGAGCGCACCGGCCTCATCGTCGGCGCGGGCGGCCCGTCCACCCGCACCATCGTCGCCTCCGCCGCCATCGCCAAGGAGAAGGGCCCCAAGCGCGTCGGCCCCTTCGCCGTGCCCAAGGCGATGAATTCCGGCGCCTCGGCCGTGCTGGCCACCTGGTTCAAGATCAAGGGGATCAACTATTCGATCTCCTCGGCCTGCGCGACCTCGACCCACTGCATCGGGGCGGCGGCCGAACAGATCCAGCTCGGCAAGCAGGACGTGATGTTCGCCGGCGGCTGCGAGGAGCTCGACTGGACCTTGAGCGTGCTGTTCGACGCCATGGGCGCCATGTCGTCGAACTTCAACGACACGCCCTCGGTCGCGTCGCGCGCCTATGACGTCAACCGCGACGGCTTCGTCATCGCCGGGGGCGCCGGCATGCTGGTGCTCGAGGAGCTGGACCACGCCAAGGCCCGCGGCGCCAAGATCTACGCCGAGGTCGTCGGCTACGGCGCCAATTCGGACGGCTACGACATGGTGGCCCCGAGCGGCGAAGGCGCCCAGCGCTGCATGCGCATCGCCATGCAGCAGGCGGCCGGCCGGCGGATCGACTATCTGAACCCGCACGGCACCTCGACTCCGGTCGGCGACATCAAGGAGATGGAGGCCGTGCGCGCCGTGTTCGGCGACGACATGCCGTTGATCTCCTCGACCAAGTCGCTGACGGGGCACAGCCTGGGGGCGGCCGGGGCGCAGGAGGCGATCTACAGCCTGCTGATGCTGAACAACGACTTCGCCGCCGAGAGCGCCCACATCGAGGAGCTGGACCCGGCCTTCGAGGGCATGCCGATTGTGCGCAAGCGCATCGACAACGCCAAGCTGGAGACGGTGATGTCGAACAGCTTCGGCTTCGGCGGCACCAATGGCTGCCTGATCATGGCCCGCTACGACGGCTGACGAGGGCCGACGGGGGCGCCGGCGGCTTGCAGCCGAGCCGGATCGCGCTATCAGAACATCACAATGGCTTCGTCGGCGTACGGCGGAAGCTGAAACGACGATTCGGGAGGGCCGATGGCCGAGGATTTCGATCTGCCGAAAGGCGATCTGATGCGCGGCAAGCGCGGCGTGGTGATGGGGATCGCCAACCAGAACTCCATCGCCTGGGCCATCGCCAGCCAGCTGGCCGCCCAGGGCGCCGAAATGGCCTTCACCTATCTGCCGGCCATGGAGCGCCGGGTGCGGGGTTTGGCCGAAACCATCGGTGTGACCCAGTTGATCGAGGCCGAGGTCTCGGACGACGCCTCGATGGACAAGGCCTTCGCCGAGATCGAGGCGGCTTTCGGGACCATCGACTTCCTGGTCCACGCCATCGCCTTCTCGGACAAGAACGAGCTGAAGGGCTCCTTCGTGGAGAACACCACGCGGGAGAACTTCGCCCGCTCGATGGACATCTCGGCCTTCTCGTTCGTCGACGCTTCGCGGCGCGCCGCCAAGCTGATGCCCAACGGCGGGTCTCTGGTGACCCTGAGCTTCCTGGGCTCGGAGCGGACCTTCCCCAACTACAACGTCATGGGCGTGGCCAAGGCGGCGCTGGAGGCCAGCGTGCGCTATCTCGCCGGCGACTACGGCCCGCGCGGCATCCGCGTCAACGCGCTCTCGCCCGGGCCGGTGCGGACACTCGCCGGCGCCGGTATCTCGGATGCGCGCGCGATGTATTCCTGGCAGCGGGCGAACTCGCCGCTGCGCAAGTCCGTCTCGCTCGAGGAGATCGGCGGCTCGGCCCTCTACTATCTCTCCGACCTCTCGGGCGGCGTCACCGGCGACATCCATCATGTCGATGCCGGCTACCACATTACGTCCATGCCGGCGCTCGACGGCTTGCGGGCCGCCGACGAGGGCGAGTAGGGCAACCCTGCGCCGCCCCTCCGGGTTTGTCCTCCACGGCAGCAGGAGGACATCCGATGGCGACGATCAGGTATGGCATCGTCGAGCATGATGGCGGCTGGGCCTACAAGGTCCAGGACGTGCTCTCGGAGACCTATCCGTCGCACGAGGCGGCACTGAGGGCGGCCAGCGACGCGGCCGCGCGCCAGACGCTGGCCGGAACCACCGACGGCATCGTCGACCGGGACGAACAGGGCCGCTGGCACGAGGAACTGGCCGACGGGCCCAACTGCCCGGTGACGCGCGTCGTGGACGAGCCCTCGGCCTGACGCCGCCGCGGCACCTCAGCGCGCGGTGAAGAAGGTCAGCAGCACCTTGTCGTTCTCGCCGAGCAGGCAGAGGAAGCGCCGCGGCTTGTCCGAGCGGTCGGTCCGCAGATAGGCCTCCGCCATGATGATCCGCGTCACCGGCGTCTCTTCCACCTTCGTCTCCGAGACGGCGATCGTCGCGCCGTCCTCGTCGACATAGATGTCCTTGATCTCGGGCTCCCGCGCCGAGAGCGTGCTCAGCGCGGCGGTCTTGCACAGCGCGACTGACGGCGAGGCCGGCTTTTCGGCCTGAGCGCCCGACGTCGGCCCCGCGGTCTGGGCCTGGGCGCAAGAGGCGATCAGGGCAAAGGCGAGCAGGGCGGTCGGGACGAAGCGGATCATGTCGAACCTCTCGCGAGTGGCTGCTGTCCAACGCCCGAGAGGTCGATTGGTTCGCGCTCAGCCGCGCAGGGCCTCGGCGATCGTCGTCGCGAAGGGTGTCGTCGGCCGGCCGATCAGGCGCGAGAGCACCCGGCTCTCGTCGTTCAGCGCACCCTTGGCGGCAGCCGCATCGGAATCCGCGAGCAGGGAGGCGAGCCCCTCGGGCAGGCCCGCGCCGAGGAGCGCCCCGCGATAATCGGCCTCGGGCATGTCCACATACGGGACCGTCTTCCCGGCCTGGCGCGACAGCTCCGCCGCGAACTCGGCCAGGGTATAGGACGCGTCGCCGGCCAGCTCATGCACGACGCGAGGCGCCTGATCGGCGATCAACGCAACCGCAGCGGCCTCGGCATAGTCGGCCCGTGCTGCGCTCGCGATGCGGCCGTCCCGGGCACTGCCGATCAGCGCGCCATGAGCGAGGGCAGGGGGAATCGAGGTGGCGTAGTTCTCCGTGTACCAGCCGTTGCGCAGCAGGCTGTGGGGCAGGCCGCTCTCGGCCAGCGCGCGCTCGGTCTGGCGGTGCTCTTCGGCGAGGCCCAGCGGCGAGATGTCCGCGCGCAGCACGCTGGTATAGGCGATGCGCGCGACACCGGCCTGACTGGCGGCCGCAATCGCATTGCGGTGCTGGGCCAGGCGCTGGCCGATCGCGTTGGACGAGATCAGCAGCAGCCGCTCGACGCCGGCGAACGCCGCTTCGAGCGAAGCCGGCTGGTCATAATCGCCGGCGCGGATGACGACGCCCGCGGGAAACAGCCCGGCGGCCCGCGCGGGGTCGCGGACGATGGCCACGACGGCGGCGGCGCCGACGCGCGCTGCGAGGGCGGCGACCGCGAAGCGGCCGAGCTGGCCGCTGGCGCCGGTCACGGCATAAAGAGGATGGGACATGGAATTCTCCGGTCTCTTGTGGTAACTTGGTCTCAGATAGAGACTGAATGACGGCGCCGGAAGACGGCACTTTCGCGTCACCAGGTTACTGTGGAGGAACCCTATGGACGCTTGCGTGGCGCTGGGCGCCAAGTTCGAGCTCTGGCAGACAGCGGGTCTCAATCCCGACCGCTGCCCGGTTCGCGGGTTGCTGGACCAGATCGGCGACCGCTGGTCGACGCTGCTGCTCTGTGCGCTCGCGGTTGGCCCCCGGCGGTTCAGCGCGCTGCACCGGCTGATCCCGGACATCTCCAAGCGGATGCTGACGCAGACCCTGCGGACCCTGGAGGTGGATGGCCTCGTCCATCGCGACGTCCAGCCGACCGTTCCGCCCAGCGTCACCTATTCGCTCACCCCGCTGGGGCGCAGCTTCGCCGGCCCGCTGCTTGGGCTGGTCGAATGGGCGGAGACGCATTTCCCGGCGGTGCTGCAGACGCGGGCGCAAACGAAACGGGCCGCCTGAAGGGCGGCCCGTGATCGCGTCGTCGACGTCAGGAAGGCGCGCTCAGAGGCCGAGCTTCTTCTTGCGCTGGCCGAGCGTGCGCAGGCGCAGCGCGTTCAGCTTGATGAAGCCGGCCGCGTCGCGGTGGTCATAGGCGACGGCGCCTTCCTCGAAGGTCACGAGGTCCTGGTCGTAGAGCGAGTAGGGGCTGGAGCGGCCGATGACATGGACGCCGCCCTTGTAGAGCTTGAGGCGGACCTGGCCGGTGACGAACTCCTGGCTCTTGTCGATCAGCGCCTGGAGCATCTCGCGCTCCGGCGAGAACCAGAAGCCGTTATAGATCAGCTCTGCATATTGCGGCATGATCTGGTCCTTGAGATGGGCCGCGCCGCGGTCGAGCGTGATCGACTCGATGGCGCGGTGCGCCACGGCCAGGATCGTGCCGCCGGGCGTCTCGTACATGCCACGCGACTTCATGCCGACGAAGCGGTTCTCGACGAGATCGAGTCGGCCGATGCCGTTGTCGCGGCCGAACGCGTTGAGCTTGGCCAGCAGCGTCGCCGGCGACATCTTCACGCCGTCGATCGCGCAGGCGTCGCCGGTTTCGAAGTTGATGCTGATCACGGTCGGCTTGTCGGGCGCGTCCTCGGGCGAGATTGTGCGCGAATAGACGTAGTCGGGCACCTCCTGCGCCGGGTCCTCGAGCACCTTGCCCTCGGAGGAGGCGTGCAGGAGGTTGGCGTCGACCGAGAAGGGCGCCTCGCCGCGCTTGTCCTTGGCGATCGGAATCTGGTGCTGTTCGGCGAAGGCGATGAGCTGCTCGCGCGAGCGCAGGTCCCATTCCCGCCAGGGGGCGATCACCACGACGTCGGGCTTCAGAGCGTAGGCGGTCAGCTCGAAGCGGACCTGATCGTTGCCCTTGCCGGTGGCACCATGGGAGATGGCGTCGGCGCCGAGCCGCTCGGCGATCTCGATCAGCTTCTTGCCGATCAGCGGCCGCGCGATCGAGGTGCCCAGCAGATAGACGCCCTCATAGGCGGCATTGGCGCGGAACATCGGGAAGACGTAGTCGCGGACGAACTCCTCACGGAGATCCTCAATGAAGATGTTCTCGGGCTTGATGCCGAGCAGCAGCGCCTTGTCGCGCGCCGGCCCGAGTTCCTCGCCCTGGCCGAGATCGGCGGTGAAGGTGATGACCTCGCAGCCATAGGTGGTCTGCAGCCACTTCAGGATGATCGAGGTGTCCAGGCCTCCGGAATAGGCGAGCACGACCTTCTTCACACTTTTATCGATCATCTGGGCATCATCCTGCTGTTGCGGCATGGCGGTCGCGAAAGGCCGCTTTTCGAACGCAATGGCGCACTATCCCAGCACCGGGGACGACGCAATCGGAACCTTTTGATCGATGGCGCGTCCCCGCCTGATGGATGGGTGTTGATGACCCCGGCAGATGACGCTTGGACATTGCACCGCGTCTTGCAGTCGCGCGGCGGGAGGCTCACGTTCCTGATGCGCGACGCCACACCGACCCGCCTGCCCCGGAGGCCGAATGCCGAACCGTCCTGTTCTGGACTTCTGGTATGAGTTCGCATCCCCCTATTCCTTTCTGACCGCGCTGAGGATCGAGCCTCTGGCGGAGGCTGCGGACGTGAGTACGTGCAATACGTTGCTGAACGGCTTGGGTTCCACACGCCGCCCGCCCATGTGCGCGATAAAATCGAGTTCCTTTGGCGCGAACGGGTCAGTGTCTACGGCGCCGAAAATTGGATGC
>NCED01000042.1 GCA_002280485.1 Caulobacterales bacterium 32-69-10 | reverse complement strand
GACGGCACCGTCATCTCGCCGACCCTGCACGTCTACAAGCGCAACCCCTACGGCCTCGTGGGCGGCTGGGCCGGCTGGTCGCATTCGGGCGGCGCGGATCTGCTGGGCGTCGGAGCCGAGGGCCAGGCCTATCTCAACAGCGCCACCATCTACGGCTCGGCCGGCTACGGCCGCGTCAGCGACACCGTCGACCAGAACCTGTGGGCCGCCCGGCTGGAAGGCCGCTACTACGTCACCGAGAACTTCCTGATCGGGGCCCAGGTCGGCCTGGTGCGGGCCAGCGCCCGCAACGGCACGACCACGGCCCGGTCGACCGTGCGCACCGCGGGCCTGGGCTTCGAATACCAGTATGGCGAGCTGCCATTCTCGATCCAGGGCACCTACGCCCACGCCGACGCGTCCAACTCCTCGGCCGAATCGGACACCCTGCGGCTGGGCCTGCGCTGGAACTTCGACGGCGGAACCCTGTTCGAGCGCGACCGCACCGGCGCGACGCTCAACAACGTGACCGACCTGTTCCTCTCGAACTAGCGACCCTAACCCACCGTCGCCATCCGCAGCAGCGCCACGAGCCGCGCCCGCGTCTCGCCGTCGGCGATCCCGTCCACCGTCTCCGGGCGCCAGTGGCGTTGGAAGGCCTTGAGGATGGTCGTGGTCTCGGGCCCAAAGCGGCCCGAGGGCGCGCTGTCGTAGCCAAGGCGGGTCAGGCCGGCCTGGAGCGCGAAGACGCCGGTCCCCTCTTCTCCCTCGCCTAGCGGCGGGCCCGGCGAGGGCGGCGGCTCGGCCCACAGCCCATGGCCGGCCTCGGCCAGGGTCTTCCAGGGGAACAATTCGCCCGGGTCGGTCTTGCGGTCGGGGGCGATGTCGGAATGGCCGATGATGCGGCTGTCAGGGATGTCCCAGCGCTCGCGGATGTCGGTCAGCAGGGCGATCACCGTGGCGATCTGCGCCGCCGGGAAGGGCCGGTAGCCGAATTCGTGCCCCGGATTGACGATCTCTATGCCGATGGAGCGGTGGTTCAGTCCTGTCTCGCCGCGCCAGAACGACACCCCGGCGTGCCAGGCGCGGCGCTCCTCGGGGACGAGCCCAAATAGCCGCCCATCCTCTTCGACCACATAGTGCGAGGAGACCCTGGCCTCGGGGTCGCGCAGGCGCGCGATCGCCTCCTCGCCGGTGCGCATGCCGGTGTAGTGCAGCACCAGCATGTCGGGGACGACGTTGCGCGCGTCGAAGTTCGGCGACGGCGCCGCGATGATTTCGGGAAGCACAGGGATATTAGCGCCGACGCTCGTCCCAACCGTAGGCGACCCAGGAGTGGCCGACCTTACGGGCCTCGATGAGCACGCCCTGCGCCTGAGGCTGGCGGCGCGCCCGCATGGCGGCGGCGCAGACGGCGATCAGCGCGCTGGTGAGGACCAGGATCACCGCCAGGGTGGCGGCGAACACCACCGTCAGCACCGCGGCGATGGTGACGGCGACCGCCGTGGCCACGGCCCCGGCGATCCAGTTGAGCCCGGCCAGAGCAGCGCCACGGCGCTGACGCGGCAGGACCGCCTCGGGTTCGCCCCCGAAGCTTGCCCATTCCTTGGACGTCAGTTCACCCATGGCCGATCCTCCGACCCCCACAACGTACAGATCAGAATGTTGTGCCGCCGGGGCGAGAGTCAATGCACAGGCGCGAGAGGATCAGGCGGCGCCCAGATATGCGCGGCGCTCAAGCATCACCGCTTCGAAGGCCGCGTTGATCGCGCTGGCCCGGCGCGCTTCGGCGGCGACGCCCTCGGCGGAGAGGCCCCGGCCGACCGCCTTGTCCGGGTGGTGGGCGATCATGCCGCGCTTCCAGGCGGCGCGCACGATCTCGTCCGTGGCGTCCGGGGCGACATCGAGCACGCGGTAGGGATCATCGGCGGCCACGCCCATATGCTCTCCGCGCAAGCGCCGGAAGCGCAGGGGCGACAGGCCCACGAGGTCCGAGACACGCTGCAGATAGGACAGCTCGTCGGCCGTCACCGCCCCGTCGGAGCGAGCGACGTGGAACAGGCCGTCGAGAATCTTCTCCAACACCTCCGGGCACTGGCCGTAGCGCTTGCCGATGCGGCGGGCGTAGCTCTCGAAGCCCAGGGTCGTGCCCTCGGCGAGGCTGTAGAGGCGGCGCACATCGGCGGCGGCGCGGGGCTCGGGCGGAAACGCTTCGACGAAGCTGTCGTACTCGATCTGATCGGTGCGGCCGTCGGCGCGCGCCAGCTTGGCGCCGAGGGCGGTGAGGGCGGCGGAGAAATCGGGGTCCTTGTCCACGCAGCCGCAATCGGACGCAGGCACGGGGGCCCGGCGGGGTGCGATGCGGGAAAGGATCGAGAGGAGGCTCATGGGATGACCTACTTTAGTACCGATCGGTCTGGATGCAACGAAAATCGGAACCGGCGCGGCGACGGTTGGAACCTTAGCCGTGGTCGAGATTTCCTTCCGGTTGGGGACGGGGTAGAAAGCGGACGGGGCGTCTGCGACCGCGCATGTCCGACCTGAACGCCCGAAGGAAGATTTTCGATGGTGATTGCGTCTCTTTTCGCCCTCGTGATGGCGGCTGCGGCTGACGAGCCGGTGACGACCTCGCCCACGGCCCGGCCGGCGCCTGCCGCGGCCACTTCGCCCGCCTCGTCGCCCACGCCGGCCGGTGAACCGCGCGACGCCGACATTCCCGCCAGCGCGCCGACGGACGACTATGGCTTCGTCGCCTGGTGCCATGGGGCGCTGAGCGGCCACATGGAGCTGCACGACCGGGTGAAGCCCGAGCTCGACAAGGTCTCCCCTGGCGGCGCCGACACCGAGCTGGCCAAGGCCGGCGCCGATTACCTGAACCTCTACGCCGCGGCCTTGAAGGAGGCCGAAAAGGCCAGCCCGTCCAACATCCACGACCGCGGGGTCGAGGCCAACGCCATGGGCTATCGCATCTGGTCGGCGGCCCGCGCGGCCGAGCCCCGGACCCAGATGTGGTCCTATCTGATGTGGGAGCTGCCGCCGCGCTGCGAGATCGCCGCCAAGCGCCTGGAGCAGAACTCCAGCCTGCTGGGCCAGGCCCTGAAGTCGGATGCGCCGCCCGCCGCCCCGGGCCCCGTCGGGCGGCTGGAGACGCCGGCCCCCGAAACGGCGACGGCCGGCGCGCCCGAGGCCGTCGCCCCGGCCCTGGGGCTGCGGGGCGCCAAATAGCCGAGAAAACCGCGCACGGCGACGCTGGCCCGGTGGACAGTGCAGGCCGATCTCCCTAGGTTCGCGCGCCTTTTCTTGTGAGCCTTGAGGACCGCATGTCGCTCGAATCCGAAGCCCTGCAGCGCATCAAGCCGTCGCCCACCATAGCGATCAGCGCGAAAGCCCGCGCCCTGGCCCGCGAAGGCCGCGACATCGTGGGCCTGGCCGCAGGCGAGCCGGACTTCGACACCCCGGAGAACATCAAGGACGCCGCGATCCAAGCCATCCGCGACGGCAAGACCAAATACACCGACCCCGACGGCATGCCCGAGCTGAAGGAGGCGATCTGCGCCAAGTTCGCGCGGGAAAACGGCCTGGCCTACAAGCCGTCGCAGATCCACGTCGCCAGCGGCGGCAAGCCGGTGATCTACAATGCCCTGCTCGCCACCCTGTCGCCCGGCGACGAGGTGCTGATCCCCGAGCCCTACTGGGTGTCGTACCCCGACATGACCCTGCTGGCGGGCGGAACCCCGACCTTCGTCACCACGACCCAGGCCCAGAACTTCAAGGTCGCCCCCGAAGCCCTGGAAGCGGCGATCACGCCCCGGACCAAGTGGCTGATCCTGAACTCGCCGTCGAACCCTTCGGGCGCCGCCTACACCCGCGCCGAGCTGGCGGCCCTGGGCGAGGTGCTGAAGCGCCACCCGCAGGTCTGGGTGCTCACCGACGACATCTACGAGCACCTGATCTACGGCGACTTCGAATTCACCACCCTCGCCCAGGTGGTCCCCGAGCTCTACGACCGCACCCTGACCATGAACGGGGTGTCGAAGGCCTACGCCATGACCGGCTGGCGCATCGGCTACGCCGGCGGCCCCGAGGCCCTGATCAAGATCATGGGCAAGGCCGAGAGCCAGACCACCTCCAACCCCTGCTCGATCTCGCAGTGGGCGGCGGTCGAGGCCTTGAACGGCCCGCAGGACTTCATCGCCGAACGCCGCAAGGCCTTCGAAGGCAGGCGCGACCTGGTCGTCTCAATGCTGAACCAGACCACGGGCCTGAAGTGCGCGACGCCCGAGGGCGCCTTCTACGTCTATCCGTCCTGCGAAGGGCTGCTGGGCAAGAAGACCCCGGGCGGGAAGGTCATCGGCTCGGACGAGGACTTCGCCATCGAACTGCTGGAAGCCGAAGGCGTGGCGGTGGTGCACGGCGCGGCCTTCGGCCTGTCGCCCCACTTCCGCATCTCCTACGCCACCTCGACCGAAGCGCTGGAAGACGCCTGCACGCGCATCCAGCGGTTCTGCGCGAGCCTGGTCTGATCGCATGGGCGCCGGCTGGGCGATCCTGGCCGGCGCCGCCGTCAGCCTCGGCGTAGCGGGCGGCTTCGCGGCCCTTGTGCACGCGGCCGGCCCCCTCGACGCCCCCCGGGCGCGGGGCTCGCACACCGAGCCGACCGTCACCAGCGGGGGCCTCGCCATCATGGTCGGGGCGAGCCTGGGCCTGCTGCTGTTCGGCCTCCTGACCCGAAACGGGCCGGTGGTCGGCCTGTCCGCCACCGCCATGACCCTGGGCTTCGCCGGCGCGCTCGGCCTGTTCGGCGCGCTGGACGACCTCGTCGACCTGGGCGCCAAGGGCAAGCTGATCGCCCAGGCGGTGATCGGCCTGCTGTTCACCCTCGTTGTCCACCGGGTCGAGGCGCTGCCGCTCGGCTTCGGCCTCGACCTGCCGGTCGGCGCCGTGGCGGGGGCCCTGGGCACCGTGTTGTGGCTGGTGGTGGCCACCAACGCCGTCAACTTCATGGACGGGGCCAACGGCCTGGCCGCCGGCAGCCTGGCCATCGTGCTGGCGGCCCTGGGCGCCGCCGCCCTGATCCAGGGCGAGGCGGCGGTGTCCGCTGCGGCCTTCGCGGGGGCCGCGGCGCAGGCCGGGTTCCTGCCCTGGAACCTGCCGGGCCGAAAGCTGTTCCAGGGCGACGCCGGGGCGCTGTTCTCGGGCTTCCTGGCCGCCGGGCTCGCGGTGGTCGCGGCCGGGCCGGTGTCGGTCTATTTCGCGCCCCTGGCCCTGACGCCCTTCCTCGTCGACGTCCTGTTGACCCTGGCTGTCCGCGCCCGCCGGGGCCAGTCCTTGTTCCAGGCGCACCGGGACCACCTCTACCAGCTGTGGTTGCGCCGGACGGGCGCCAGCCATGCTGCGCTGGCGGTGCGGGTGTGGGGGGTGGTGGGCGCCTACGCCGTGGCCGCCCTGGCCTGCGAGGCCGCGCCCGAAGCCTGGCGGTTTCCGCTGTATCTGCTGGGCGTCGGGATCGCGGTGGTCGGCTGGCGCGTGGCGCGCAGGAAGCTGGAGCCGGCTTCCCCTCCCCCCTGAGGGGAGGGCGACGGGGCGCAGCCCCGCGGGGCGGGGGCCGCCGGCGGAGCGCGTTAGGTCAGATCAGAGGGTAGCAGCGGCGGACACGTCCCCCCGCGCCGCTCGGCTGCGCCGAGTCGCCCTCCCCTCCGGGGGGAGGGAAAGACGTCAGGCTGACCGGCTGACCGTGAAGTCCGCGAGGTCTTCCATGGCCGAGCGCCAGTCGTTCGCGGGGAAGATCGACAGGGCCGACTTTGCGCTGTCGGCATAGTCGTTGGCGAGGTCGAGGGTGGCCTGCAGGGCCCCTGTGCCGACGATCAGCTCGCGGGCGCGCTTGAAGTCGGCCTCGGCCTGCTCGCGGCGGCCGATGACCCGCTCCCAGAAGCTGGCCTCGTGCGGACCCGAGCGTGCGATGGCGAACAGCAGCGGCAGGGTGGCTTTGCCTTCGCGGAAATCGTCGCCGGCGTTCTTGCCCAGCACGTCGGACGCGCCGCCATAGTCGAGGGCGTCGTCGGTGAGCTGGAAGGCGAGGCCGAGGTTCAGGCCATAGGCGCGCAGGGCGGCCGCCTGCGCCGGCGTCGCGCCGGTGACCAGGGCGCCGGCTTCGGCGGCGGCGGCGAACAGCTCGGCGGTCTTGCTCTCGATGATGCGCAGATAGGTCGCCTGGGTCAGGTTCAGGTCGTGGGCGGCGGTGAGTTGCAGCACCTCGCCCTCGGCGATGATCCGCGAGGCCCGGGCCAGGACCTCAAGGGCCGCCATGGAGCCGGCGTCGACCATCAGCTCGAAGGCGCTGGCGAACAGGAAGTCGCCGACCAGGACGCTGGAGGCGCCGCCCCAGATCAGGTGGGCGGCGACCTTGCCGCGGCGCAGCTCGGAGCCATCGACCACGTCGTCGTGGAGCAGGGTGGCGGTGTGGATGAATTCGACGGCCGCGGCGAGTTGCAGCGCCCCTTCGCCGCCCCCCCCCGTCAGGCGGGCCGCCGCGACGGTGATGAGCGGGCGCACGCGCTTGCCGCCGGCCCCGATCAGATGCTCGGCCAGGGCCGGGATCAGGGGCACGGGGCTGTCCATGCGGGCGCGGACCAGGGCGTCGACCAACGCCATGTCGTGCGCCGCCAGACGGGCCAGGCGATCCGCCGAGCCGGCAGGCCGCGACGCGCTCGCTTTCACTGCCTCCAAAAGCCTGCTCCCTGCCTCTTGCGCAAATGGGCTGATGCGGTGGACGGACCGCCGCTCCGGCCGCATTAAGCCCTGCCGCCCCTTTACGCGGCGCGCACAATGGTTGCAGCAACTTTCAGGGTCAAGGCGAGCGCCCGGGATCACAAATGCAGGACCAGACCGCCGAGCCGGCGCACCGAGGCGAGACCGAGGACCGTTTCCTGGGCGGGCGGCTCAGCCTGCGCCAGCCCAAGCCGGGCTATCGGGCCGGGGCCGACGCGGCGCTGCTGGCCGCGGCGGTCCAGGCGGGGGCCGACGAGCGGGTGATCGAGGCGGGCTGCGGGGCGGGCGCGGCCCTGCTGTCGGCGGCCCTGCGCAACCCCCGGGCGCGGTTCACGGGGGTGGAGCGCGATCCTGTCGCCCTGGCCCTGGCGCAGGCCAATATCGCCGCCAACGGGCTGGCGGCCCAGGTCGAAGCGCTGGGCGGCGACGTGGCGGCCGGGTTCCCCGTGCTGGGGCTGGGCCGGTTCGACGCGGCCATGGCCAACCCGCCGTTCTTCGACGACCCGACCGCGCTCAGGGCGCCCCATCCGTCGCGCGCCGGCGCCTGGATCGCCGACGACGGCCTCGATGCCTGGACCCGCTTCCTGCTGGCGTCGGTGAAGGACGGGGGCCGCATCGTGGTGATCCACCGCGCCGACCGCCTGGCGGACCTCCTGGCCCTTCTGGGGGGCAAGGCGGGATCCTTCCGCATCCGCCCGGTGCAGCCCTTCGCCGACGCCCCCGCCAAGCGGGTGCTGGTGCAGGCCAGGCGCGGCGGCAAGGCCCCCCTGGTCCTGCTGCCGGCCCTGGTGCTTCATGAGCGGGGCGCGGGGGCCAAGCACACGGCCGAGGCTGAAGCGATCCTGCAGGGCGAGAGTGGGTTGGGGTGGGGCTAGTACTTGCCCCCTCCGTCCGCCTTCGGCGGCCACCTCCCCCGCTGCGCGGGGAGAGGCGACGGTTCGGCTCCACCGCGAAGCGGGGGAGCTGTCAGGCGAAGCCTGACTGAGGGGGCCCTTCCTCTCAGTCCGAGTACATCGCCACCGTATCGAGGCAGAGCTCCAGCCCGGTGATGTCGTCCCTCGGGTCGGGGGTGACGATGACGAAGAAGCGCCTGGCCTCGGCCCACAGCATCAGGGTCTCGGGCAGGGCGAAATCCTCGATCTCGCAGCCTTCCCCATCCCGCCAGGCCCCGTCGGCGCCCAGGGTGGCGCCGAGCGCGATCTCGATCCGGTCGCGATGGTCGGCCTCGTCCTCGCTGGCGACATTGAGATAGGCGAAGACGGGTTTGCCCAAGGCGGCGGCGAAGCCGGCCTCGAAGGCCGCGCCCGGGTCGGCGTTCGGCCCGCGCCAGGGGGTGAGGTTGACCACCACCGCGTCGGCGGCGCGCAGGCGCTCCAGTACGGCGGCGTAGATCTCGCGCGCCATGGCCTCGGACGGCTCGGTCTCGACGAGGGGCTCGTGCCGGCCGGAGACGGCGACGAAGCCGGCGGCCTGGCACACGGCCTGCTTGCGGGCGAACAGCTCGGCGGCGTCCGGGTACCAGAGGTCCGGTCCGGCCAGGTAGACGGTCTCGATGCGGCGCATGGCCGATGCCAAGCGCCCGCCGCGCTCCGGGGTCAAGCCCCGAAGCGCGGAAGGCTGGTCCTTGGACTAGTTGCGGGCCGTGTCGACCAGCTTGTTCTTGCCGATCCAGGGCATCATGGCGCGCAGGCGCTGGCCCACTTCCTCGATCTGATGCTCGGAATCGCGGTTGCGCGTGGCCTTGAGGATCGGCGCGCCCAGCGAGCTGTCGCTCATGAAGTCGCGCACGAAGCGGCCCGACTGGATGTCCTCGAGCACCTTCTTCATCTCCGCCTTGGTCTCGGAGGTGATGATGCGCGGGCCGGTGACGTACTGGCCGTACTCGGCGGTGTTGGAGATCGAGTAGTCCATGTTGGCGATGCCGCCTTCGTAGATCAGGTCCACGATCAGCTTCACTTCGTGCAGGCACTCGAAATAGGCCATTTCCGGCGCGTAGCCGGCCTCGACCAGGGTCTCGAACCCGGCGCGGATCAGCTCGACGAGGCCGCCGCACAGCACGGCCTGCTCGCCGAACAGGTCGGTCTCGCACTCTTCGCGGAAGTTGGTCTCGATGATGCCCGAGCGGCCGCCGCCGATAGCCGAGGCGTAGGCGAGGCCGAGGTCCATGGCCTGGCCCGAGGCGTCCTGGTGGATGGCGATCAGGCAGGGCACGCCGCCGCCCTTGACGTATTCGCCGCGCACGGTGTGGCCGGGGCCCTTGGGCGCGATCATCAGCACGTCGATCGAGGCCTTGGGCTCGATCAGCTTGAAGTGGACGTTGAGGCCGTGGGCGAACAGCAGGGCCGCGCCGTCACGGATGTTGGGGGCGATCTCCTTGGCGTAGATCTCGCGCTGGTATTCGTCGGGCGCCAGGACCATCAGCAGGTCGGCCCAGGCGGCCGCCTCGGCCACGGTCATGACCTTCAGGCCCTCGGCCTCGGCCTTCTTGGCGGTGGCCGAACCGGGACGCAGCGCCACGGCGACTTCCTTCACGCCGCTGTCGCGCAGGTTCAGGGCATGGGCGTGGCCCTGGCTGCCGTAGCCGACGATCGCGACCTTCTTGTTCAGGATGCGGGCGAGGTCGGCGTCGCGGTCGTAGTAGACGCGCATGGGGAAGGTCTCCGGGGAAATGGCGATAGGGCCGAGGGGGCTCTTGAGGCCCCCGGCGGGTTTGGGGCGCTATCCAGCGGTTTTTTCCGCCAAGGTCAAGGCTGGGGCCGTGCTAGCAGTCGTCCGCAACGCGATGGGAGGCCGCATGACCCTGGAACCGCCCCTGTACGACGAGGTCGTCGCCTTCTGGCGCGAGGCCGGACCCAAGAAATGGTTCGCCCGCTCGGACGCCTTCGACGCCGAGATCCGCGGCGGCTTCGAAGCCGTCCACCTGGCGGCGGCGCGGGGGGAGCTGGCGGACTGGGCCGGGACGGCCGACGGGGCCCTGGCTCTGCTGCTGCTGACCGACCAGTTCCCGCGGAACATGTACCGCGGCTCGGCCCACGCCTTCGCCACCGACCCCATGGCCCGGGCGATCGCCGAGGCGGCCGTAAGGCGCGACTTCCATCAGGCGGTCGAGCCGCTGATGCGTCCGTTCTTCTTCCTGCCGTACGAACATTCGGAAGCCATCGCCCACCAGGACTTCGCCGTGGCGCTGTTCGAGGCCCACGCCCGCGAGAGCGGGGATGAGGACAGCCTGAAGTGGGCCCACATCCACCGGGACATCATCAAGCGCTTCGGCCGCTTCCCTCACCGCAACGCGGTGCTGGGGCGCGTGACAACGCCTGGGGAACAGGCGTTCCTGGATAGCGGCGGGTTCAAGGGGTGAGGCGTATTCTTCCCCTCCCCCTGGAGGGGAGGGCGACGGGCCGTCAGCCCCGCGGGGCGGGGGGTCGCCGGCGGAGAGCGCTCCGATCAGACAGTAGGTGCGGGCGGACGCATCCCCCCGCCCCGCTCGGCTGCGCCGAGTCGCCCTCCCCTCCAGGGGGAGGGTGAAAATCTGCGCTACTGCTCTTGCGGCTCCGGGCACGTCACCCCCCGGGGCGCCCCCAGGCCCTCCCACTTGTCGAACTGATCGCGGCGGCTGGAGTCCAGGCGGCCCTCCTCGCGCAGGAGCTTGGAGACCAGGCCGTCGGCGGCGGCCTCAGGCACGCCGGCCGCCTCCAGAACCGTCCGCTCGGTCAGCGGCTTGCCGCCGCACAGGATCATGGTCCAGTCCTTGCCGTCCCGGCGCAGCAGGGTCCGGCCGCCGCGGAAGGATCCGCGGGTCCAGTCGACCATGGCGAAATTGGATTGCATCACCGCCGGGCCGACCACCACGGCCATGTCCGGCTGGCTGAGGTCGGTGAAGACCTTGGTGCGGGCCGCCCGCTCCTGCGCGCCGGGATCGGGGCCGCAGGACGCGACCGCGAGGACCAGGGCCAGGAGGGCGGTGCGGCGCATCAGGCTCACATCCGCCCTCCTTACATCCGCTCCGGGCCGCGGGTGATCGACAGGACCCCCGTGCGCGAGATTTCGACCAGGCCGAGCGGCCGCATCAGGGCGGCGAACTGCTCGATCTTCGACGTGGCGCCGGTGACCTCGAAGATGAAGCTCTCGTGGGTGGTGTCGATGACGTGCGCGCGGAAGATATCGGCGATGCGCAGGGCCTCGACCCGGTCGGCGCCGGTCCCGCGCACCTTCACCAGGGCCAGCTCGCGCTCGACGCTGTTGGGGTCGCGCCCGGCGTTGGCCACGTCGCGCACCTGGACCAGCTTCTCGAGCTGGGCGCGGATCTGCTCCAGCACCTGGGCGGTGCCGCGGGTGACGATGGTGATGCGCGACACGTGCGCCGCGTGGTCGGTCTCGGCGACCGTCAGGCTCTCGATGTTGTAGCCGCGCGCCGAGAACAGGCCGACGACCCGGTGCAGGACCCCCGGCTCGTTGTCGACCACCACCGCGAAGGTGGCGCGCTGTTCGGTCTCCTCGGCATGGTCGAGGAAATAGGCGGAGGAGCCGACGCCGGCGGGAGGGTTGCTCATGGTCTCGATCCTGTGAACCGCCGCCTTATGGCTTATCCGGCGGGCTGGGCGAAGCGAACTTGCGGGCGGGGCTGTCATCTTGCCGACCGCGACGGATTTCCATACGGCTTAGCTTCGTAGCAAGCGGAGCGCCTCATGCGTCGTGAACTCATCGCCGCCGCCGCCCTGCTGGCCGCGGGCGCCGCCCAGGCGCAGCCCGCGCTGGTGGCGCGGGGCGACTACCTGGTCAACGCCGTCACCGGCTGCGGCGACTGCCATTCGCCACGGGACGAGGCCGGCAATGTGCCCAAGGGCCGAGCCCTGACCGGAGCGGCCCTGAGCTTCGCCCCGACCGCGCCGTTCCCGGGCTGGGCGCCCATCGCCCCGCCCATCGCGGGCGGGCCGACGGGCTATACCGACGCCCAGCTGGTCAGCTTCCTGCAGACCGGCGTACGGCCGGACGGGTCGATGGCCCGCCCGCCCATGCCGGCCTTCCGCCTCAACGCCGACGACGCCAAGGCGGTGGTCGCTTACCTGCGCGCCACCCACCCCTGAGGACCGTCGGCTAGACCAGCCGCTTGCCGGCGTCGTCGATGATCGTGCCGATATCGATCGCCGCCGCCGCGTCGCCGAGGATCATCTCGTTGTGCGCCTTGCCGGACGGGATCATCGGGAAGCAGTTCTCAGCCCGCTCGACCCGGCAGTCGAAGATCACCGGCCGGCGGATGTCGATCATCTCCTGGATCTTGGCGTCCAGTTCCTGCGGGGTCTCGGCGCGGATGCCGACGCCGCCCAAGGCCTCCGCCAGCTTGACGAAGTCGGGCAGGCTCTCGGAGTAGGAGTGGCTGTAGCGCTCGCCGTGCAGCAGCTGCTGCCACTGGCGCACCATGCCCATCCACTCGTTGTTGAGGATGAAGATCTTGATCGGCAGGTTGTACTGAACCGCGGTCGAGAACTCCTGCATGGTCATCTGCACCGAGGCCTCGCCGGCGATGTCGATGACCAGGGCGTCCGGGTGCGCCACCTGCACCCCGACGGCGGCCGGAATGCCGTAGCCCATGGTGCCGAGGCCGCCGGAGGTCATCCAGCGGTTGGGCTCCTCGAAGCGGAACAGCTGGGCCGCCCACATCTGGTGCTGGCCGACCTCGGTGGTGACATAGACGTCGCGGTCGCGGGTCAGGGCGTAGAGCCGCTCGACGGCGTACTGGGGTTTGATGACCGTGTCGGACGCTGAGTAGGCGAAGCCCTTGCGGTCGCGCCACCCCTCGATCTGGGTCCACCACTCCTTCAGCGCCGCCTTGTCGGGGCTCAGCTTACGCTCGCGCCACAGGTCCATCATGTCGGCCAGCACGCTGGCGCAGTCGCCGACGATGCCGACGTCGGCGCGCACGACCTTGTTGATCGAGGACGGGTCGATATCGACGTGGATCTTCTTCGATCCCGGCGAGAAGGCGTCGAGGCGCCCGGTGACCCGGTCGTCGAAGCGGGCGCCGATGTTGATCATGACGTCGCAGTCATGCATCGCGTGGTTGGCCTCATAGGCCCCGTGCATGCCCAGCATGCCCAGCCACTGGGGGTCGGCGGCCGGAAAGGCGCCAAGGCCCATCAGGGTCGAGGTGACCGGCGCGCCCACCGCATGGGCGAACTCGCGCAGCAGGCGGCTGGCCTCGGGGCCGGAATTGATCACCCCGCCGCCGGTGTAGAACACCGGCCGGCGCGCGTTGGCGATCAGCTCGATCGCCTCGGCGATCTTGCCCTGGTCGCCCTTGATCCGCGGGTTGTAGCCGTGGGCGAAGCGGACCTCGTCCTTGCCGTAATAGGGGCCGGTGGCGAACTGGACGTCCTTGGGGATGTCGATCAGCACCGGGCCGGGGCGGCCCGAGGTGGCGATGGCGAAAGCCTCGTGGATCACCCGCGCCAGGTCCTTCACGTCCTTCACCAGGACGTTGTGCTTGGTGCACGAGCGGGTGATGCCGACGGTGTCGCACTCCTGAAAGGCGTCCGATCCGATCAGGTGGGTCGGGACCTGGCCGGTCAGGACGACCATGGGAATGGAATCCATCAGGGCGTCGGTGATGCCGGTCACCGCATTGGTCGCCCCGGGGCCGGAGGTGACCAGGACCACGCCGGGCTTGCCGGTCGAGCGGGCATAACCCTCCGCGGCGTGGGTCGCCCCTTGCTCGTGGCGGACCAGATAGTGGCGCAGGCGCTCGCCGTGCGCCTCGTTCTCGTGGAACAGGGCGTCATAGATCGGCAGCACCGCCCCGCCGGGGTAGCCGAAGATGGTGTCGACGCCCTGCTCGACGAGGGCCCGCACCACGATCTCGGCGCCGGTCATCATGACGGGCGCGGCGGCGTCCGGCGCGTCGGCTTCGATCTGTTGGTGCAGGGTCATGGCGGGCTCCAGGATGGTCGGCTCTATCGGTCAGGTCGGCAGGGTTCGGTCGGCAGGGTTTCGGGCAAGAAAAAAGGCCCCGAGGGGCCTTTGCGCACGCGACCGCTCTTCCGGGCGTCTTTCGACTACCCGAGATCGGTCGCTCCAATAAGTACGGACTTCGTGCGCACGTCTCTTGCTCCAGATAAGCGGTGAGAGGTGTCTCACAGTCGCCGCGGACGGTCAAGCGGAGGAAAGCGGGCAAGATCGTGCGCGGGTCGCTTCTTCCCTCCCCCTGGAGGGGAGGGCGACTCGGCGAAGCCGAGCGGGGCGGGGGGACGCGTCCACCCCGCCGCCCTTTCAATCCGCCCATCGCGCTTCTGGCTGGCGTCCCCCCGCCCCGCGGGGCTATCGCCCCGTCGCCCTCCCCTCCAGGCACGGCCTCGTCCAGGGAGAGTTCGCCGGCCAGGTGGCGGCCCAGTTCGCGCAGGCCCACCGCCTTCATCGCGGGCAGGGCCGGGTCGAGGTTCCGCGCCAGTAGGACCCGCGCCTCCTCCAGCGCCCCGCCCGCGACCATCGCCGCGAACCGCACGTCGCAGCGGGCGTAGAGGGCGTCGCGGGGCGGGTCGAGCACGAGGGCGCGGTAGTCCGCGAGCGCGCCGGCCGCCCCTTCGGCCTGCCACTCGGTCAGGGACTTGCCCGTGGCGTCATGCACCTCCTGGGCGCGGACCAGCCTTTGCCGGTCGCGGGGCGCGATACGGTCGGCCGCGACGGGATCGACGGCGTGCAGGGCGTCGCGGAACACCCCCTCCCCGTGCGCGTCAAACCGGGCCTGGGCGGCCTGACGGACGGCGAGGGCCACTGGCGGGATCTCCGCCAGGCCCCGGGTCAGGGCGTGGAAGTAGAGACCCGTGCCGCCGACCACGACGGCAGTGCGCCCGCGCGACGCGATGTCGGCCAGGGCCTCGCGCGCGGCGCGCAACCAGCGCCCGACCGACCAGCCGTCGCCCGCGTCGGCGACGCCGTAGAGATGATGTGGAACCTGGGCCGTTTCGTCAGCAGGCGGCCGCGCCGTCAGCACGGCGAGGTCGCGATAGAGCTGCATGGAATCGGCGTTGACGATCTCGCCGTCCAACGCGCGGGCGAGACGGAGCGCGAGGGCCGACTTGCCGCTTGCGGTCGGGCCGGCGATGAGCCAGACGCTCGCCATGCACTTCGCCCTCACCCTCGTCAGCCCCGATCCCGAAGCCGTCGATCCCGCCCGCTCCCTGGTCGAGCAAGCCGTGGCGGGCCTCGGCGGCCGCGTCAAGGACACCCGTTACCTTGGCCCCAATTGTATAGACAAATCGGTCGAGGCCGCCGACCCCCGGGCCCTGCGCGCGGCGGCCGAGGCGGCCATCGCCGCCCTGCCGGTCGACGTCTGCGTCCAGCCCCTGGACGGGCGCAGGAAGCGGCTGCTGATCGCCGACATGGATTCCACCATCATCGGCTGCGAGTGCCTGGACGAACTGGCCGACTTCGCCGGCAAGAAAGCGGAGATCGCCGCCATCACCGAGCGGGCCATGCGCGGCGAACTGCAGTTCGAAGGCGCCCTGCGCGAGCGGGTGGGGATGCTGGAAGGGCTGGGCGTGGAGGCCCTGCAGCGCTGCTACGACGAGCGGGTGCGGCTGAACCCCGGCGCGCGGACCCTGGTTCGGACCATGGGGGCGAACGGCGCCCGGTGCGTCCTGGTCTCGGGGGGCTTTGGCTTCTTCACCAGCCGGGTGGCGCAGGCCGCCGGCTTCCACGACAACCGCGCCAACACCCTGATCGAGGCCGGCGGCAAGCTGACCGGCAAGGTCGGCGAGCCGATCCTCGGCCGCGAGGCCAAGCTGACGGCGCTGCGGGAAGAGGCGGCGGCGCTGGGCGCGCCCCTGTTCGAGACCCTGGCCATCGGCGACGGCGCCAACGACCTGGCCATGATCGAGGCGGCCGGCCTGGGCGTCGCCTATCGCGCCAAGCCCATCGTGGCGGCCGAGGCCGACGCGCGGGTCGACCATGCCGACCTGACCGCCCTGCTCTACTTCCAGGGCTATCGCGTCGAAGAATTCGTGGCGGGATGAAAGCGCTCGCCGCCGGACTGATCTGCGCCGCCGCCCTGGCCCTGGCCGGCTGCTACGAGTCCAAGGCGCTGCTGCTCGACCCGAAACAGGCGGTCGCGCCCCTGGCGGTGGGGACCCAGACCCTCGCCGACGAGGGCGAGCGGCCCTACGACGTCGAGATCAGCCTCGGGCCCGACCGCTGGTACACAATCAATACCAGGGACGGCCGCGGCAGGGCCGACCGCTTCCTCTTCACGCCCTTGCCGGGCGGGCTGGACGGCGAGTTCGCCTTCGCCGTCGGCGGCAGGGGCGCCTGGCTCTACGGCGTCGCCGAGCGGCGGGACGGGCGGATTTATCTCGACGTGCCGTTCTGCGACCTGGGGCCGGCCCGTGACGCGGCGTTGGCCCACGGGGTGAAGATCGACCCCAAGCGGGCGATGGCGCCGAGCTGCACCTTCACGCGGGGCGCGGACCTGACCGGAGCCCTGGCCGACTACGCCCGGCGGGCCGGCAAGCCGAAGCTGCCCAACCTGCCCGCGGGGTGAGCCCGCTTTCCCTCCCCCTTGAGGGGAGGGCGACTCGCGCCAGCGAGCGGGGTGGGGGGTCGCCAGCGGGGTCCGCGACGACCTAGATCCCAAAGCATCACGAAGCGGAAACGTCCCCCCGCCCCGCTCGGCTACGCCGAGTCGCCCTCCCCTCAAGGGGGAGGGGAAGCAACGCGTCGTCGGCCTTAACGCCCCGGGCCGTTGTTGTAATATTTGAAGAAGTCGCTCTTCGGGGACAGGATCATGGTGGTGTCGCCGCTGGCGAGCGCCCCCGAATAGGCCTGCATCGAGCGGAAGAAGGCCGCGAAGCTGGGGTCGCGCCCATAGGACTGGGCGAAGATCGCCACGCGGCGGGCGTCGCCCTCGCCTCGGGTCTTGGACGACTCCTCCGTGGCGGTGGCCAGGGTGACGGTCACCTCCCGGTCGGCGCCGGCCATGATCTCGCGCTTCTGCTGCTCGCCGACGCCGCGGATCTGCGCCGCCTCCTGTTGGCGGGAGGTCTGCATCCGGCGATAGACCGCCTGCTGGTTGGCCTGAGGCAGATCGGCCCGCTTGATGCGGATGTCGATGACCTCGATGCCAAGCCGCGCCGCCCGGGCGCGGGTGGCGACGTCGTTGCGGGTGGCGAGCATCAGCTCGGCCCGGCGGCTGGCGATGATGTCGTTGGACGGCACCGAGCCCAGCACCTGGCGCAGGGACGAATTCACGAGGCGTTCGAGCCGGTCGGCCGCGGTGCGCTCATCGCGCAGGGTGCGGAAGAACTGCAGCGGGTCGGAGATGCGGTAGCGCAGGAAGGCGTCGACGACGAGGCGCTCCTGGTCCGCGGCGATGATCTCCTCGGAGTCGGCCTCCAGCGCCTGGTTGCGCTTGTCGAGCAGGATGACGTTCTCGAGGAACGGGGCCTTCACCTTCAGTCCCGGGTCGTTGTCGCGGAAGGCGTTGACCACCCGCTGCGGTTCGCCGAAGCGCAGCACCACCGCCTGCTTGCGCTGGTCGACGATGTAGAAGGTGTTGGCGGCGAGGATCAGCAGGGCCACCAGGCCCACGCCGATCAGGATCATGCGCGACTGGCTCATCATCGGGTGGCCTCACGGGGCTGTTCGGTCGCGGCGGGCGCGGCCACGGAGGGCGCCTGGGTCCGGCTCCTGAGCAGATCCGGCGGCAGGACGATGGGGGCGGTGCCGCCCGCCGGCGTGTCGATCACCACCTTGTTCGAGTTGCGCAGGATGCGCTCCATGGTCTCGGTGTAGAGGCGCTGACGGGTCACGGCCGGGGCCTTGCGGTACTCGGCCTCGATGGCGGCGAAGCGGTCGGCCTCGCCCTGGGCCTCCAGGACCACCTGCTCGCGATAGGCCTGGGAGGCCTGGACGATGCGGGCGGCGTCGCCCTTGGCCTCGTTGATCACCCGGTTGCGATAGGTGTTGGCCTCATTGACGGCGGCCTCGGCGTCCTGGCCGGCGTTGGCCACTTCACGGAAGGCGGCGATCACCTCCTGCGGCGGGTTGGCGGTGCGGATCTGCACCTCGACGATGGACACCCCTGCGCCCCAGGCGTCGAGGGTGCGCTGCATCAGCTCGGCGGCCTGGGACTGGACCTGGCCGCGGCCCGTGGTGAGGATCTGCTGCAGATTGGCCTTGCCGATCACCTCGCGCATGGCGCTTTCGGCGGTCATCTTCACCGCGGCTTCCGGGTCGTCGATGCGGAACAGGTAGTTGGCGGCGTCGGAGACGCGCCACTGCACCGAGAAGTTCAGGTCGACGATATTCTCGTCGCCGGTGAGCATCAGGCTCTCCTCGGGGATATCGGTGCCCGAGTTGCCGCCCACGTCGAGACGGTTGAGGTTGGTGACCGAGACCTTCTCGACGCTCTCGATCGGCGCGGGCAGGTGGTAGCGCAGGCCGGGGCCTTCCGAGCGGGCGAAGGCGCCGAAGCGGATCACCACCGCCGCCTGGTCGGGCTGGACCATATAGATGCCGGTCAGGGCCCAGGCGCAGAACGCGACGCCGCCGATCGCCGCCAGCACGCCGGCGCGGGGCCGGCCGCCGGGGCCGCTGAACCGGCCGCGGAAACGGTCGCCGATCTGGCGCATCAGGTCTTCGAAGTCCGGGGCCTTCATCGGCGGGCGGTTCGGCCCGCCGGGGCCGGAGCCGGGCCGCCGCGGGCCTCCGCCACCGCCGCCGCCTCCCGGAGGTTTTCCGCCGGAGCCGCCGCCGGGCGGGCCCCAGGGGCTGCCCTTGCGCGGTTCGTTCTTGTCGCCGCCGCCCCCGTTAGCGCCCTTGTCGGAGTCGCCGCCGCCCTTGGGTCCGCCGCCTGCGGAGCCCCATGGGCCCGGGTTGCTGTTATCGTTCCACGGCATCGATCGGCTGTCCTCGCGCCCTTGGGCAACTCGGGATATGAAGCGCGACCCTTTATTCTGCAAGGCGGATGGCTAAACCGTGACTGACGACACCCCCACCCGCGCCGCCGCTTCCCCCGACCGCGCCGCCATTATCGCCGCCCTGAATCAGGTGCGCGACCCCAAGTCGGGGCAGGGCCTGGTGGCCGCCGGCCTGGTGCACGGCCTGGCCATCGGGCCGGGCCGCGCCGGCTTCATGCTGGAAGTTCCCCCCGCCGACGTGCGGCTCTACGCGCAGATCCGCGATGCGGCCGAAGCCGCGCTGCGCACCGTGCCGGGGGTCGAAAAGGCCCAGGTGGTGCTGACGGCGGAAGAAGGCGGGGCGGCGCCCTACGCCCCCGCGCCGGGTACGGTGCGCGTGCGCAAGGGCGCGCGACTGTCGGCCGACGCCCAGAGCCAGGCGATCCCCAAGGCCCCCGAAGGCGCGCTGAAGCCGCCGCATGTGAAACAGGTGCTGGCGGTGTCCTCGGCCAAGGGCGGGGTGGGCAAGTCCACCGTGGCGGTGAACCTGGCCGTCGCCCTGGCCCGGCTCGGCCTGCGCATCGGCCTGCTCGACGCCGACGTCTATGGCCCCTCGGCCCCCAAGATGCTGGGCATCGACGACGGCCCGCAGACCAATGCGGACAAGAAGCTGGTGCCGCTGGAGGCGTGGGGGATCAAGGCCATCTCGATCGGCTTCCTGGTCGACGAGGGCGCCCCGATGATCTGGCGCGGGCCGATGGCCTCGTCGGCCCTGAACCAGCTGCTCAACGACGTGGCGTGGGGAAACGAGGCCGAGCCCCTCGACGTGCTGGTCGTCGACATGCCCCCCGGCACCGGCGACATCCAGCTTTCCCTCGTTCAGCGGGTGGCCTTGGCCGGGGCGGTCCTGGTCTCGACCCCGCAGGAGGTGGCGCTGATCGACGTGCGGCGCGGGGCGGCCATGTTCGAGAAGACCGCGACCCCGATCCTGGGGGTGGTGGAGAACATGTCCTACTTCCCCGACCCGACCACCGGCGCGCCCATCCCGATCTTCGGCCATGGCGGCGCGAAGGCCACGGCCGAAAAGATGGGCGTGCCCTTCCTCGGCGAGGTGCCCATCGACATCGCCCTGCGCGAAGCCTGCGACGACGGCCGCCCCATCGTGGCCGCCAAGCCCGACAGCCCCAGCGCCAAGGCCTTCATGCACATCGCCGAGCAGGTCGCAGAGCGGCTGGCCGGGGCGGACGCGTCCAAGCCCGCGCCCACCATCGTGTTCGAGGACTAGGGCTCCACTTTCCCTCCCCCTCGAGGGGAGGGCGACGGGGCGCCAGCCCCGCGGGGTGGGGGGACGCCAGCGGAGAGTGCGTTGGTTTGAAAAGTGGTGCGGGCTGAAACATCCCCCCGCCCCGCTCGGCTTCGCCGAGTCGCCCTCCCCTCCAGGGGGAGGGGAAGAGCGCGCCCTAGCTCAGCGCCGGCGCGAGCGGGATCGCCTGGCTGAGGGCGTAGTAGCCGTTGCGCAGCACGCGGCCGCCGGCGTCGAGGTGGACGAGGGCGCGCTTTTGCGTGCGCAGGGTCTGGATGGTGGGCGGGGCCTGGCCGAGGATCGCCACGGTCGGCTCCAGGCCGCCCTGGCGGCAGGGCACGACCAGGGCGACGCGCTGGCCGACGCGGAAGTTCTCGCCGTGCACCACCTGGTCGACCTTGGCCTGGACGAAACATTCGCCGGGCATGTTCTCGGGCGCGACCACCCGATCGGCGGTGACGATGATCCAGTCGCCCTGGCGCGTGTCGAGGGTGGGGGGCTGCGGCAGGGCCGCCAGCACGGCGGCCAGGATCGCGGCGAGCATCGCTCTATCTCCTAACGCCCCCCGGCAAGGCGGGAGTTTTACCGCTCCAGCACCCGAAAGGTGAAGGGGTGGTCGTCGCCTTCCTGGGGCGCGTGGTGTTCGCGCCGCACTTCCTTCCACTCGCTCTCGTCGAACGGCGGGAAGACCACGTCGCCCTCGACCTCGGCCTCCACCTCGGTGAGGTAGATGCGCCGGGCCTTGGGCAGGGCGGCCTCGAACAGGGCCACGCCGCCGATGACGCAGATCTCCTCGGCGCCGTCCTCGGCCGCCTGCTCGCGGGCGATCTCGAAAGCCTCGCGGAACTGCTCGCACACAATGGCCCCGTGGGGCTCGAAGGTCCCGTCGCGGGACAGCACGATGTTCAGCCGCCCGGGCAGGGGCCGCTTGGGCAGGCTGTCCCAGGTCTTGCGGCCCATGATCACCGGCTTGAACAGGGTCAGCTGCTTGAAGAGGGCGAGGTCCGACTTCAGCCGCCACGGCAGGCCGCCGGCGCGCCCGATCACCCCGTTGCGGGCGCGCGCGACGGGGCCGACGGTCAGGATGGGTACGCTCACGCCACAACCATTTCGTCAGAGGGGGCCTTCCGGTCCAGGTCGGCCCGGCTCATACCGCCACCGCGGCCTTGATGTGCGGATGGGGCTCATAGCCCTCGATGACGACATCCTCGGGCTCGAAGGCGAAGAGGTCGGTCCGGGGCGCCATGACCAGCCGCGGCAGGGGGCGGGGCTCACGGCTGAGCTGCAGCCGGGCCTGATCCAAGTGGTTCAGATAGAGGTGGGCGTCGCCGAAGGTGTGCACGAACTCGCCCGGCTGCAGCCCGACCACCTGCGCGATCATGTGGGTGAGCAGGGCGTAGGAAGCGATGTTGAACGGCACGCCCAGGAAGACGTCGGCCGAGCGCTGGTACAGCTGGCAGCTGAGCTTTCCGTTGGCGACGAAGAACTGGAACAGGCAGTGGCACGGCGGCAGGGCCATATCGTCCACATCCGCCGGGTTCCAGGCCGAGACGATGTGGCGGCGGCTGTTCGGATTGGCCTTCAGCCCGTGCAGCAGCTTTTCGACCTGGTCGATGGAGCGGCCGTCCGGCGCGGCCCAGGAGCGCCACTGCTTGCCGTAGACGGGGCCGAGCTCGCCCTCCGCGTCGGCCCACTCGTCCCAGATCTTGCAGCCGCGCTCCTGCAGCCAGCGCACATTGGTGTCGCCGCGCAGGAACCACAGCAGCTCCACCACGATGGAGCGCCAGTGCAGCTTCTTGGTGGTCAGCAGGGGGAAGCCCTGGGCCAGGTCAAAGCGCATCTGGCGGCCGAACACCCCCAGGGTGCCCGTACCGGTGCGGTCGCCGCGCTGGACGCCGTTGTCGATGATGTCGGCCAGGAGGGCGAGGTACTGCCGTTCCGGGTGATCGGCGGCGGCGGCGACAGGCGGCAGGGCGACGTGAGCGTTCATGGGGCGGACCTCCGCGCCCAGCCTAGACCCGAATCGGGCGCCCTCACAGACGCCCTCTCTCAGAGTCGCCGGTCGCGACCTCCGCGCACCAGCTGCACCAGCCCGATCGAAAGCAGGACCACGAAGGCGATGGACAGGACGACGATCATCACCAGCAGCCGCTTGCGGGGCGGCGGCGGCGGCTGGGCGACCGGCTGCAGCCGGCTGGGCGGTCCGCCCGCCGTGGCCGCCGTGGCGAGCCAGGCCCCGATGGTGGAGGCCTTCGTCCCGGCCAGCAGCAGCCGGCCCCCGCCGCCGCCGAGCTGGATGGTCAATCCCGCGGGCGTGTCGGCGAGGGTGTAGTCGACGCCCGTGGGCAGCTCGATCCGGTCGCCGTCGATGCTGCTGAAATCGGTGATGGTGTCCGAGCCGGACAGGTTGTCGAAGAGGAAGCGGTCGGCCCCCAGCCCGCCGGTCACGGTGTCGTCGTCGCGGTCGCCCGAGACCGTGTCGTCGCCCTGGCCGCCGTTGACCTGGTCGGCGCCCGGACCGCCGTAGACCTCGTCATAGCCGGGACCGCCGCCGACGCTGTCGTCGCCGCGGTTGCCGAAGACGCGGTCGTCGCCGTCCATGCCGCGGATCGAATCGCCGCCTCCCCGCCCCTGCAGCGTCTCGCCGGCCGGGCCGCCGATCAGGGTGTCCGGCCCCTCCGTCGCGGCGGGAACGGCGGCATGAACCGCCCCAGCGACCAACAGGGCGGCGGCCAGGGCCAGGGCGGTGCGCGGCGGATGGTGGGGGTGTCGAGGCATGGACGCGCTCCGGGACGGAATCGATGAAGCTTAGCCGAAGCGGGCCTGACTGCGAATTCGGCGCCGGCGCCGCGCAAACTGTCACACGGCTCCGATCCCAGCCTCATTAAACAAAAACCCGCAACCGTTAATCCGGCCCCCGCATTCGCCCGGCAGGATTGGATGGCGTTGTCGTCAAACCATTCAGATTCCCGGTTATTCCGTGCCCACGGGTGCGCAGCGAGGCGGTGGAAGATGGAGCCAGGCTACAGGTTCGACTTCGTCAACAGGGACGGCTCTGTCGACACCTTCGAGATCGGCCAGTCGCGGGACGATGGCGACGCGGCTCTTCGCGCCCGCGCGGCCATGCTGGTCAGCCTGACCGCCGTGGCGGTCGAGGTGTGGAAGGGCGGCGAGCGCCTGTGCCGGATCCGCCGCGACAGCGGCCCCGGGGCGCCCAGCCTCGGCCTGCAGGCCCTGGCCTCGGGCCAGCCGGTGGACCCGCCTATCGCTTCCCGCCGCGCGGCTTATGCGACCCGACCATGGGGGACGGCCGCTTCGGCCTGACCCAGCCCTTGGGCGGCACGTGGGCGGGGTCGCTCGTGCCCAGGCCCATGGCGCCAGGGGCGGTGCGGCGCAGCTTGGAGCCCGCCCCGCCCGACTTGAACGCCTCGATCGCGTCGCGCAGGTCGGCGGCCGCCTCGAAGTCGTCCGCCGCCACGGCCTCGGCCATGCGGCGCTCCAGGTCGGCGATGATCTCGTCGGACATCAGCGCTTCTCGAACACCACGATCAGATTGTTGGCCGGCATGGCGATGCGCTCGGCCAGCTGCAGCCCGTGCCGCCCGGCCAGCGCCGCCACCTCGTCCAGGTGGCGCAGCCCCCAGGCCGGGTCGCGCCCCTTCAGGCTGACGTCGAAGGCCTCGTTGCTCGGCGCCGTCTCCACCCCCGCCTCGCGGTAGGGGCCGTAGAGGAAGATCCGCCCGCCCGTGGGCAGCACCCGCCCGGCGCCGGCGAACAGGCCCTCGCTGGCGCTCCACGGGGCGATGTGGATCATGTTGATGCAGACCATGGCGTCGGCCCGGTCGACCGGCCAGCTATCCGGATCGCCGGCGTCGAGGGCCAGGGGCTCCAGCAGGTTCGGCAGGCCCGCCTCCTCGCGCCACGCGGCGATGCTGGCCAGGTCCTCCCGGTCGGTCGGCTGCCAGGTCAGGTGCGGCAGGGCGCGGGCCATATGCACCGCATGCTCCCCCGCCCCGCTGGCCACCTCGACCACCAGGCCGGGCTCGGTCAGGCGCTCGCGCAGCACCTCCAGGATGGGATCGCGGTTGCGGGCGGTCGACGGGGCGGTGCGGGCGGCGGGGTTCATGGATGGCGCGTTCATGGGCGGCAGTTAGGCTGCTCACGCCCCGCTCGGCAACAGGTCGGCGGCTTTCCGTTTGAAGCCGGAGCGCCCGCCCCTATAGCGTGCAGCCCATGACCGCCACCGAGGCCGAAGCCGCCATCCGCGCCCGGCGCAAGCTGACCAACCGGCTGATCGCGGAGCATCAGGCGGCGCGCCTGCGCCCGTTCTTCGCGGATGACGCCGTGGTCATCGTCGGCGGCGGCGGGCTGATCACGGGTGCGGACGCCATCATCGCCGCCTTCGCCGCCCAGTTCGCCGAGCCCGGCTTCAACGCCTATGAGCGCGCCGCCGAGACGGTGGAGGTCGCGGCCGGCGGCGACCGCGCCGCCGAGACCGGCCGCTGGACCGGGCGCTGGCTGGGCCGCCCCGACATGACCGGGCGCTACCTCGCCGCCTGGCGCAAGGTCGGCGGCCAGTGGGTGATCGAGCAGGAAATGTTCGTGACCCTGGCCGGATAGGCCGGGGGGCGAAGGTTGATTCCGCACCGAGAACCTTCCGAACGTCGCCGAGTTTAGATACCTATTCCACCGATCGGGCGCGCGGCTGCGAGGCGTGTCCTGGTCTGCCCGGCGGCGGGACCGCCGGATCCTGATCGGTCCTTAGAAACAGGAAAAGTCATGCCCAAGTTCGCAGCCGGTGTCGTCAAGTTCCAGAAGGAAGTCTTCCCGGATAACGCCGCCCTGTTCGAAAAGCTGGCCCACT
>NCED01000041.1 GCA_002280485.1 Caulobacterales bacterium 32-69-10 | reverse complement strand
GACTTCGGCCGGCTGGACGGCCGAACCGGCGACGGCGGCGGGAACGGGGGCGGGAGCCGGCGCCGGCGCCGGCGCCGTGGGCGTAGGCGCGGCCGGGGCCGCCGCCGTCGCTTGAGGGGCCACGGGGGCGGGCTGGGCGGGCGCTGGCGTCGCCGGCGCGGAGGCGATGATGCGGGGCGTTTCCGGCGTCGCAGGGGCTGCCTCGACCGGGGCGGCGTTGGCCGCGAACGGCGCGGGATCGGCGATCGGCGCGGCGGCCTGGGCGAAGGTCGACAGATCGGGCTGGGCGTCCTGGACAGGCGCGGCGTCGGCGACGACCGGCTGTCCCTGAGGCGCGGCGGCCGCAACGGCCACGGGCGGCGGCGGGATGGTGGCGAGGGCGGCGTCCGGCGCCGGGACCGCGGCCCCCGAGGTCGTGGTTTCGGGCGGCGTGGGGGCGGTCGGCGTCATCGCCGGCTGCGCGGCGGGAGGCGATGCGGCGGCGACGATCACCGCCGCCGTGGTCACGGCCGGATCGACGGCTGGAGCGGCCGTGTCCTGCATCTCGGCGCCCGCCTTGGCGTCGGCGGCGGTCTCGGCGTCGGCCGTCCGCTCAGCCTTGTCCGCCTTGTCGGCCTTGTCCTTGTCTGTCCTGCCCGCGGCAGGCTTGGCGGTCGCCGGCTTCGCAGACGCGTCAGGCTCCCCCTCGTCGTTCCCCACCATGCCGACCAGGACCGCGAACAGGTCGCCGGATCCGCCCTTGGCCTGGCCGGCGGCGTTGGCGGCCGGCTTGGCGTGCTGTGGGGCGACCGATGCAGCGACGGCGTTGGCGGACATAGGCGTTAAGCTTTCCGGATAGGGGGAGGCTTCCGCCGGGACCAAGGCGCGTGCTGCGCCGCCGTTAGCCCAAGCAACCGGCGCGCCAACCAGCATTAACCATGCAGAGGCTTGTTTTTGCTTCTGAAATGAGAGCGGTCGTTAAGGAGTTCGTCGCGGCGGTGGCCAAGACTTGCCGAGGTAATGGCGCCGGGAGATGGGACCATTCCTGCCGACCTCCCCCTGGCCTCGACCATGGTCCGGCCGCGGCCTGGGCCGGCTTGCAAAAGGCTGGCGCCCAATTTGCGCGGTGATGCGGGAACGGAAAAGGCCGGCCAACGCCATGCCCAACAAATTCAATATGTTAGACGAACTCCCCCAACGCCGTGCGACCGCGCCCGGCAAAAACGGCCGGCCGGGTCTGCCGGGCGCGCCGGGCTTTGCCGGGCGGGAGGGCTAGGGCATGAGCCTCAACGGCATCATGGGCTCGGCCGTCTCCGGCCTCCAGGCCGCCCAGACCGGCCTGCGCGCGGTCTCCGACAATATCGCCAACGTCGACACTCCGGGCTACGTCCGCAAGCTGGTCGACCAGCATTCCACCGTCAATGGCGGCATCGGCTCGGGAGTCAGCGTCACCCAGGTCCGCCTGGCCGCGGACCGCTTCCTGCAGGCCGCCAGCCTGTCGGCCTCCGCAAACCGGGGAGAGGCCGGCGCCGCCGCCGCCATGTGGGACCAGGCCCAGGGCCTATTCGGCGACCCGTCCGAGAACACCTCTTTCTTCAGTTCACTCGACCGGGTGTTCTCGGCCTTCTCCACCCTTTCGGCCGCCCCGACCTCCAGCGCCGCGCGGGCGGGCGCCCTCGACCAGGCCGCCGCCTTCTTCGAAAACGCCCAATCGATCTCGGACCAGCTGCAGACCCTGCGCGACCAGGCCGACGCCGGCATCGACGGCGGGGTGCAGAAGGTCAACCAGCTGCTGAAGCAGATCGACGCCCTGAACATCGAGATCAGCCGCGCGCAGATCCTCTCCAACGACGCGACCGCGCCTCAGAACCAGCAGAGCCAGCTGATAGACCAGCTGTCCTCGCTCATCGACGTCAAGATCAGCCCCCGCGACCAGGGCGGGGTGACGGTGCGGGCGTCGGACGGGTTCGTCCTGGCCGGCGACGGCGCCTCGACCCTCTCCTACAAGCGCACCGGGTCGAGCGGAGAGCTGTGGATCCAGCGTCCCGAGGGCCAACCCCAGCTCATGGGCGCGCGGCTGACCAGCGGCGAGATCAAGGGCCTGCTGGACGTGCGCAACGAGGCCATGCCCGCGGTCTCCAACCAGCTGTCCGAGCTGGTGGCCAAGACGGCGGACCAGCTCAACAAGATCCACAACGCCTACGCCGCCGTGCCGCCGGCCGGAACCCTGGTCGGCCGCAACACCGGGCTGGATCTGCCGACCGCCGTCTCCGGCTTCAGCGGCAAGGCCACCGTGGCCCTGCTCAATCCCGCCGGCGCCGTGCAGCACAAGGTGGAGATCGACTTCACCGCCGGCACGATGATGGTCAACGGGGGCCCGGGCACGACGGCCTTCACCCCCGCCAACTTCCTCACTCAGCTCAACGCCGCCCTGACCCCCGCCGCCGCCGCCAGCTTCACCGACGGGACCCTGACCATTGCCGGCGCCGGCACGAACGGCGTGGCCATCCAGGATGACGCCACCACGCCGAGCAGCAAGGCCGGCCGCGGCTTCTCGGCCTTCTTCGGCATGAACGACCTGGTCCGCTCGACCAGCTTCTCCAACTACGACACCGGGCTGAAGCCCGCCGATGCGCACGGCTTCACCGCCGGCCAGGAGATCACCTTCCGCCTCGCCGCCGCCGACGGTTCGCGCCTGACCGACGTCAAGGTGACGGTTCCGGCCGGCGCGACCATGGCCAACCTGCTCACCGCCCTGAACGATCCGGCCACCGGGGTGGGCGGCTACGGCGCCTTCTCGCTCAGCCCCGAGGGCCAACTCGCCTTCGCCCCGCCCACCGGGTCGGGGACCTCCCTGGCGGTCGTCCAGGACACCACCCAGCGCGGCGCCAACGGCCCTTCGATGTCGGCCCTGTTCGGGATAGGCGACATGGCCCGGGCGTCCCGCGCCTCCAGCTTCTCGATCCGCGCCGACATCGCCCGCGACCCGTCCAAGCTGTCCCTGGCCCAACTCGACCTGACCGTCGGAGCCGGCGTTCCCGCCCTGGCGACCGGCGACATCCGCGGGGCCGACGCCCTGGCCCGCGCCGGCCAGGTCGCCCTGGACTTCGACATCGCCGGCTCCGTCGGCAAGGTGTCGCAGAAGATCACCGACTACGCCGCCGGCCTCAGGAGCTGATCCAGCTCACCACCTACCAGCAGGCCTACAGCGCCTCCGCCCGCATGATCCAGGCGGTCAAGGAGATGTACGATGTCCTGCTGGGCATGACCTAGCCAGGGAGGCCGCCGCCATGGATCGGATCTCGACCCGCAATACCTACCAGTCCTCGCTGCTGAACATCATGTCGGGGCTGAAGCGGCAGAATACGGCCGAGCAGGAAGTCGCCACCGGCAAGATCGCCGACAACCTCAAGGGCTACGGCGCCGACGCCGACGCCCTGACCGCCACCCGCAGCCTGTGGGCGCGGGTCGACACACACATCAACAACGGCAAGATGCTCGCCTCCACCCTGGAGGTGCAGGACCAGGTGCTGGGCCAGCTCGCCGACGCCGCCCTCAAGGCCCGCGGCGCCGTGGCCGAGGCCGTCGCCACCGGCGGCACCGAAGGGCTGCTCACCGCCTTGCAGGGCTTCCTCAGCCAGGCGGTGGATTCCCTCAACACCGAGTACCAGGGCCGCCACCTGTTCGCCGGCGGCCGCTCGGACACCGAGCCGGTGGCGGCCCTGACCCTGGCCGACCTGTCCGCCGCCCCCACCATCGCCAGCCTGTTCGCCAACGACCAGCTGGAGCTCACCAGCCGGCTCGACGACAAGCTGTCCGTCTCGACCAATTTCCTGGCCAGCGACCTGGGCGAGCCGTTGTTCACGGCCCTCAAGGCGGTGCAGGATCTCAACGCCGGCCCCCTCGGCCCCCTGACCGGCAACCTGACCACGGCCCAGAGCACCGCCTTGCAGGGCATGCTGGCCAGCTTCGACAGCGCCTGGAACGGCCTCAACGAGGCGGTGGCCGAAAACGGCGGGCTGCAGAACCGGGTCGAGGCGATCCAGACCGGCCTGGCCGACCGCCAGACGGCGCTCACCAGCGTGCTGGGGGACATGACCGACGTCGACATGGCCGCCGCGCTTTCGCGGGCCCAGCTGGCCCAGACCGCGGTGCAGGCCTCGGCCCAGGTTTTCGCCTCCCTGCAGGGCTCCTCCCTGCTCGTCGCCCTTTCCGGACGTTGACGGAACGCTCGAGCCGCGGGAGGCTTTGATCCACATGGCCCGCAACGACATTCCCAACCTGCTCTCCGGCGCGCGCATCGTCTTCGCGATCGCCGTCTTCCTCGGTCTCGCCGCCGCCGCCGGAGCCCTGCCCGGCCAGGCCGGCCGCCCGCCCGAGGCCGCCGTGCGCGCCGTGGCGATGTGGAGCCTGGCCGCCTATGTCATCGGGTCGCTGACCGACTATGTGGACGGCTGGCTGGCCCGGCGCTGGAACGCCATGTCGGCGTGGGGGGCCATGCTCGACCCGATCGCCGACAAGATCGCCGTCTGCGGCGCGGTCGTCGGCCTCGCCGCCTTGGACCCTCGCCCGCCCATCGTGGTCGCCGGCGGGGTGATCCTGTTCCGTGAGTTCTGGGTCTCGGGCCTGCGCGAGGTCGGCGGCGCCCGCGGCCTGAAGTTCCCGGTCACCCAGCTGGCCAAGTGGAAGACCACGGTCCAGCTCGTTTCCTTGTGCCTGCAGCTGCTCGCCGTCGCCCTCGGCGACACGGGCCCGCTCCGGCTCGCCGCCGACGTGCTGCTGTGGCTCGCCGCCGCCATCACCCTGTGGACCGGCTGGGAGTACACCGCGGCCGCCGTTCGCGGCCTGCGCGCGCGCGCCGCGAAGTAGACGGCGGGAAAACGCCGGCCATTCCTGGGCGCGACTTGCCGCATTCCTGCACTGACGTCTTCCAACCCGCCCCGGATTCTGGGAAAGAGCATCCGGGAACCTGAGTTGGATGACGCCCATGTTTGGTGACGAGACCTTTCAGTTCGAGCTCAAGCCGAATGCGGCGCCGGTAGCGGCGGACGCCCGCGACGCCTTGCTGGTCAATCCCGGCTTCGGCCGCGCCTTCACCGACCACATGGTGGTCATCCGCTACACCGAAGGCCGGGGCTGGCACGACGCCTGCGTCCAGGGCCGCGCGCCGTTCCAGCTCGACCCGGCCGCGGCGGTGCTGCACTACGCCCAGGAGATCTTCGAGGGCATGAAGGCCTATCGAAGCCCGGACGGCGGCGCCCTGCTGTTCCGCCCCGACGCCAACGCCCGCCGCTTCAACCAGTCGGCCGACCGCATGTCGATGCCGCAGCTGCCGGAGCACCTGTTCCTGGAGGCGGTCAAGCAGCTGGTCAGCATCGACCGCGACTGGATCCCGGGCGGCGAGGACGGCAGCCTCTACCTGCGGCCGTTCATGATCGCGACCGAGGTCTTCCTCGGGGTGCGGCCGTCGAACGAATACATCTTCTCGGTCATCGCCTCCTCGGTCGCCTCCTATTTCAAGGGCGCCGGCGAAACCGTGTCGGTGTGGATATCGCAGAACGACACCCGCGCCGCGCCCGGCGGCACCGGGGCGGCCAAGTGCGGCGGCAACTACGCCGCGTCCCTGCGGGCCCAGGGCGAGGCGATGCGCGCCGGCTGCCACCAGACCCTGTTCCTCGACGCGGCCGAGCGCCGCTACGTCGAGGAGCTCGGCGGCATGAACGTGTTCTTCGTGTTCGACGACGGCTCGATGGCCACCCCGCCGCTGGACGGGACCATCCTGCCGGGCGTGACGCGGGATTCGGTGATGACCCTGGCCCGGGCCCGCGGCGTGGAAGTGCGCGAAGAGAAATACGCCATCGACCAGTGGCGGGCGGACGCCGCCAGCGGGCGCCTGCGCGAAGCCTTCGCCTGCGGCACCGCCGCGGTGATCGCTCCCATCGGCCGGCTGAAGAGCCCCGAGGGCGAGTTCACCGTGGGCGACCCGGACAAGGCGGGACCCGTCACCACCGAACTGCGCGACACCCTGGTCGGCATCCAGCGGGGGCTCGCCGCCGATCCCTTCGGCTGGGTCCACAGGGCGTACTGAGCCCGTCGGCCGGCATGTCCGGGCGATGAGCCTTCCCGCCGCCCCGCTCAGCGCCGAAGCGCGGCTCGTCCTGCGCGAGGAGGAGCTCGACGCGGCGCTCGAGCTGTTCCTGCTGGCCGAGGCGGCCCTGGCCACCGCCGCCGACAGCGCCCTGGAGACCGAGCCCTCCCGGCTCGGCCGTGGTCACTGGCGCGCCGCCTTCCTGCTCAAGCGCCGCCCCGGCATCGGCGTGCAGGAACTGGCCCGGCTGACGGGCCTGTCCAAACAGGGGGCGAGCCGGGTGCTGCGCGACCTGGAGGGGGCCGGCTTCGTCGAGAAGTCCGCCGGCGAACTCGACGCCCGGCGCCGCCCCGCGACCCTGACCGGCGAGGGCGCGGCCTTCGAGCACCGGGTGTCCGAGCGGCTGCGGCTGGTGCTGACCCGCGCCTATCGCACGGGCGGCCTCGACGCGGTGTCGGGCGCGCGGCGGATCCTGGCCGCCCTGGCCGGCCCCCGCAACGCCCCCCGCCCCGGGACCCTGCGCTCATGAACGCGCCTTCGGGACACGGCCGCCATCTCCTCGTCGTCGACGACGACGACCGCATCCGCACCCTGCTCAAGGAGTTCCTCACCCGGGCAGGCTTTCGGGTCACCGTCGCCCCGGACGCCGCGGCGGCGCGGCGGCTGATGGGCCTGCTCGACTTCGACCTCCTGATCGTCGACGTGATGATGCCGGGCGAGGACGGCCTGTCCCTGACCGGCTGGGTGCGGGGCAGCGGCCCGACCCCGGTCCTGATCCTTACCGCCCGCGGCCTGGCCGACGACCGCATCGCGGGACTGACGGCGGGCGCGGACGACTATCTGTCCAAGCCGTTCGAGCCGCAGGAGCTGCTGCTGCGGCTCGAGGCCATCCTGCGCCGCGCCGGCCGCACCGCCGCGCCGCGGCGCGTATTGCTGGGCGCCCACGCCTTTGACCTGGAGCGGGGTGAGCTGCTGCTCGGCGACGTACCCGTGCGGCTGACCGAGGGCGAGGCCAAGCTGCTGCGCCGCCTGGCCTCGGCCCCCCATACCCCCATCGATCGGCTGGACCTGGCGCTGGAGGCGGCGGACGGGGCTGAGCCCACCGGACGGGCGGTCGACGTCCAGGTCACCCGCCTGCGCCGCAAGCTGGAGGCCGACCCCCGCAACCCGCGCTACCTCCAGACCGTGCGCGGAATTGGGTATATGCTGTCCCCGGACTAGAGGGATCGGGCTCGAGGGGAGACCATGCGGATCGCGCTGCGCCTCTGGCCGCGCCTGATCAAGAAATGGCTGCCGACCACCCTGTTCGGGCGGTCGCTGCTGATCATCGTCCTGCCGGTGGCGATGATGCAGGTGGCGGTGACCTGGGCCTTCTTCGAAGCGCACTGGCAGACCGTCACCGCCCAGCTGTCCGACGGCCTCGCCGGAGACGTGGCCTGGGACGTCGGCTCCTATCTCGACGACCCGACGCCGCAGAACCTCGCCCGCATCGCCGACCGGGCCGAACGCACCCAGTCCCTGTCGATCGTGCTCCAGGAGGGCCTGGGCCTGCCCACCGGCCGCCGCGACTCCCTCCTGCCGGTGTTCGACCAGGCCCTGCGCGACGCCTTGGACGAGCGACTGGCCATCCCCTACTGGGTCGACGCCACCCGCTACCCCGCCTATGTCGACATCCGCGTCGCCGCCCCCACCGGCACCTTGCGGATCATCGCCCCCAAGGACCGGGCCTTCGCCGCCCGGGGTCACGTCTTCATCCTGTGGCTGACAGGCGCCACCGTGCTGCTGACCACGGTGGCGGTGCTGTTCATCCGCAACCAGGTCCGCGCCATCGAGCGCCTTGCCGAGGTGGCGGACGCCTTCGGCCGGGGCGCAGAGGCCCCCAAGTTCAAGCCGCACGGCGCGCGCGAGGTGCGCATGGCGGCCGTCGCCCTGATCGCCATGAAGGAGCGGCTGCAACGCTACATCGACCAGCGCACCACCCTTCTGGCCTCGGTCAGCCACGACCTGCGCACCCCGCTCACCCGCCTGAAGCTAGAGCTGGCCCTGGCCAAGCCCGGGGTGCGCATCGAGGCGATGAAGCGCGACCTGTCCGAGATGGAGCACATGATCGACGAGTACCTCGCCTTCGCCCGCGGCCAGGGCGGCGAGGCGGTCGAGAGCGTGGGCCTGCGCCTGCTCATCGACGAGGTTAGCGAGGGCGCAGCCCGCGCCGGCGCCGAGGTGCATGTGGACGCCGACGGCGCCCTGTTCGCCAGCGTGCGGCCCAACGCCTTCAAGCGCGCCCTGTCCAACCTCGTCATGAACGCCGCTGTCCACGGCGACCGCATCCAGGTCGCCGCCCGCGCCCGCGAGTCCGGCGGGGTCGAGATCCTGATCGACGACGACGGCCCCGGCATCGCGCCGGAGAACTACGAGGAGGCCTTCCGCCCCTTCAATCGCCTGGACGAGGCCCGCAACCAGAACGTCAAGGGCGTCGGCCTCGGGCTGGCCATCGCCCGCGACGTCGCCCGCGGCCACGGCGGCGACGTCACCCTGGAACGCAGCCCGCTGGGGGGCCTCAGGGCCGTGGTGCGGCTGCCGGGGTGACCCTCAAGCGGATCAGTTGTTGAGCCCCAACCGCCCCGCCGCCTCGTCCCCGATCGCCAGGGACGACGTCAGCCCGGGGCTCTCTATCCCGAACAGCACGACCAGCCCCTCCAGGCCATGCGCCTCCGGCCCGTCGATGCGGAAGTCGGGCTGGGGCTCGTCCGGGCCGTGGATCTTGGGGCGGATGCCGACGTAGTCGGGCACGAGCGCCCCGTCGGGCAGGCCGGGCCAGTAGCGGCGGACGTGGTCGTAGAACTCATCCGCCCGGTCCGGGTGCACCGTGTAGTCGGGGGTGTCGATATATTCGAGGTCGGGGCCGAAGCGGGCCTGGCCGCCGAGGTCGCGGCGATAGTGCAGGCCGAGCGAGCCGGGGTGCGGCGTCGGATAGATCAGCCGCGCGAACGGCGCCTTGCCGCTCCTCAGGGCGAAATAGCTGCCCTTGCCGAGGTGGGCCTCCGGAATGGCTTCTTTCGGAAAGCCCTCGATCCCCGCCGCCACCGCCTGGGCGCCCAGCCCCGGGGCGGTGACCAGGATGCGCGCCGCGAGGTCGGCCGGCTCGGCCCCCCCGGCGAAGATTCGCCAGCCGCCGCCGGCCAGGGGCTCGGCCCGCTCGAACGGGGCGTCCACCGCCACCGCCCCGCCGCGGTCCTCGATCTCGCCGCGCAGGGCCAGCATATAGGCGTGGCTGTCGAACACCCCGCTCTCCGGCGAGACCAGGGCCGAATAGGCGAAGAGGTTGGGCTCCAGCCGCATCGCCTCGGCGCCGGTGATCCAGGCTAGGCCCTCGACGTCATTGATCCGTCCCTGTTCGGCGAGACGCTCGACGACCGGAACCTCCTCCTCGCTGGTGGCGACCACGAACTTGCCGCAGCGGTCATAAGGGACCCCGTGGCTGTCGCAGAAGGCGTAGAGCTGGCGGCGGCCCTGCACGCACAGCCGCGCCCTGAGCGAGCCGGTCGGGTAGTAGAGCCCGGCGTGGATCACCTCCGAATTGCGCGACGACACCCCCTGGCCGATGGCCTTCTCGGCCTCCAGCACCACCACCGAAAGGCCGCGCTGGGCCAGGGCGTAGCCGCAGGCCAGGCCCACCGCGCCCGCCCCCACCACCACGGCGTCGAAATCGAACTCGCTCATCGAATCGTATCCAGGTCCCTTGCAGCGAAATGACGCCGGACCGGTTTGCGTTTCCAGTCCCCGCCGCCATCATGGCGCAAAGCGCGTGCGCGAGATGCGCCTGACGGAGAAAACCTTGCCCGAAGCCTTCGACGCCGTGGACGCCAGGATCCTGGCCCTGATCCAGGAGGACGCCGGCCTGTCCGTGGCCGAGGTGGCCGAGCGGGTCGGCCTGTCCTCCTCGCCCTGTTGGCGGCGGATCAAGCGGATGGAGGAGGCCGGGGTCATCACCGGACGCGCCACCCTGCTCGACCGGGAGAAGCTGGGGCTGAACTTCGAGGTCTACGCCACCCTCAAGCTCTCCTTGCCCACCAAGGAGAACCTCGACGCCTTCGAGGCCGCCATCCGCACCTTTCCGGAGGTGGTGCAGTGCGCCACCGTCACGGGCGAGGCCGACTATGTGATGCGCATCATCACCCGCGACATGCATGCCTTTGACGAATTCCTGCGCGAGAAGGTGCTGTCGCTGGGCGTGGTCGCCAATGTGCAGAGCCGTATCGTCATGCGCAGCGTGAAGAATTCCACGGCCATCCCGCTCGGGCTGGTCAACCCACACCTGACGGAGGACCCCGCATGATCGACCTCGTCATCGACGCGCGGAAGAAGGACCTGGGCGGCTTCGAGGTCGGGCGCATCCTGCCTTTCGCCAAGCGGCGGATGGTCGGGCCGTTCGTCTTCCTCGACCACATGGGCCCGGCGATGTTCGATCCCGGCATGGGCATCGACGTGCGTCCGCATCCGCATATCGGCCTGTCGACCCTGACCTATCTGTTCGAGGGCGAGATCCTGCACCGCGACAGCCTGGGCTATACCCAGGCCATCCGGCCGGGCGAGGTCAACTGGATGACCGCCGGGCGCGGCATCGTCCACTCCGAGCGCACCGACCCCTCGATCCGCATCCACGGCGGGCCGATGCACGGCATGCAGGCCTGGGTCGCCCTGCCGGCCGAGTTGGAGGAGATCGAGCCCTCCTTCGACCACGTCGAGGAAGCGGCCCTGCCGACCTATGAACAGGACGGCCTGTGGGCCCGGCTGGTCGCCGGCGAGGCCTATGGCGCCAAGGCCGGGGTCAACACCCACTCGCCGATCTTCTACGTCCATTGGGAGATGCAGCCGGGCGCCAGGGGCGCCACCCCGGACGGCTATTCCGAGGCGGCCGCCTATGTAGCCAGGGGCTCGGTGGAGATCGACGGCCGCACCTTCCACGCCGGCCAGATGGCGGTGTTCGAGAACGGCAAGCGCCCCACCGTCACCGCCCACACCCACGCCACCGTCATGCTGCTCGGCGGCGAGCCGCTTGGGCCGCGCACCATCTGGTGGAACCTGGTCTCGTCCCGCCCCGACCGGATCGAGCAGGCCAAGGCCGACTGGAAGGCCGGCCGTATGGCCCTGCCCCCCACCGACGACACCGAGTTCATCCCCCTGCCCGAAGACCCGCCGCCCCCGCCGGAGCGGATGTCCTAGGCCCAATTTTCCCGCTCATCCCCGCGGAAGCGGGGATCCAGCTCTTTGGCGGGACGTGCGGCGGCTCGAACGGGGTCCCCGCTTCCGCGGGGATGAGCGGAATTAGAGGATTGCCACCCCGGTTATTGCGAGTCATTCTCATCTCGCATCGGAGGCGCTCCCATGATCCTGCACGGCTTGAGCCCTGAGACCCTGGCGCGGCTGCTCAGCATCGACCGGCCCGTCGGCGACGACGACCGCTTGCTGCTGTTCGGCCCCACCGAATCCTTCGTGATGGAAGCCGCGAACGACGAGGATGAGCCGCTGCGCTGGGCGGCGGAATAGGGCGCAAAAAATTCGTCATCACCCGGCTTGTCCGGGTGACCCAAGCGACGGCGCCGGATGAACAACGGGGGCCTGGGTCCCCGGATCGCGGCTGCGCCGCGCCCGGAGGATGACGAGCTTAGAGGGCGGCCTGTGTCGAGGCGATGAACCCGCCGCCGAGGACGCGGCTGGGGACGTCGGCGGCGTAGAGCACGCAGGCCTGCCCGGGGGATACGCCCTCGTCCGGCGTCTCGAACACGACCGAAACAGCGTCCGCAACCAGGGCGAGCCGCGCCGGAACCGGGTCGCGGGTAGAACGTACCCGCGCGAGCACGGGAAGGCCCGCCCCGGCCGCCGCCTCGATACTGGCCGCGTCGCCCAGCCAGTTGGTTTCCTTCAGGGTCAGGGACGCGGTCAGCAGGGCCTCCCGCGGGCCGACGATCACCCGCTTGGCCTCCGGCTCCAGCCGCACCACGAACAGGGGATCGCCCACCGCCACGTTCAGCCCTCGCCTCTGGCCGACGGTATAGCGACTGACCCCCTCGTGACGGCCGAGCACCCGGCCGTCCATGTGGACGATGTCGCCGGCGCCCGCCGCATTGGGGCGCAATTTGTCGATCAGGGTCGAGTACTTGCCTTCGGGCACGAAGCAGATGTCCTGGCTGTCCGGCTTGGTGGCCACCGACAGGCCGAGCTCGGCCGCGGCCTCGCGCACCGCCGGCTTGGGCAGGTCGCCGAGGGGGAAACGCAGGTACTGCAGCTGCTCGCGGGTAGTGGCGAACAGGAAATAGCTCTGGTCGCGGGCCGGATCGACCGCCCGGTGCAACTCCGGGCCGTTCGGCCCTTCAAGACGGCGGACGTAGTGGCCCGTGGCCATGGCCTGGGCGCCCAACTCCTTGGCGACCTCGACCAGGTCTCGGAACTTCACCGTCTGATTGCAGCGGATGCAGGGGATCGGCGTCTCGCCGCGCAGATAGGCGTCGGCGAAATCGTCGATCACCGACTGGCGAAAGCGGCTCTCGTAGTCGAGCACATAGTGGGGCACGCCCATCCGCTCGGCCGCGGCGCGGGCGTCACGGATGTCCTGGCCGGCGCAGCAGGCGCCCGCCTTCTTCACCGCCGCCCCATGGTCGTAGAGCTGCAGGGTCACGCCCACCACATCATAGCCGGCGCGGGACAGCAGGGCGGCGACCACGGTGGAATCCACGCCGCCGGACATCGCCGCGACCACGCGCGCGCCTGCAGGCAGGGCGACGGCCTGGGCTGCGCTCGTCTCGGCACGGGTGGCGTCGACACGGTCCAGCGACATGGGGGTGTCCAGCGACATGGGCGCTATTTAGGGGCTCGCACGATGAATGGCGAGGCGCGGTCGCCGCCCCGGCTCACACGCCGACCCCAACCCGGCTTCGTCCGCGTCCGAAATGGCCTCAATCGCCCCACGGCGGTTTGTTGCAGCCCTGTACGCAACCGCGGTCCTTCGCCCCGGCGGCTAGCGTCCAAGTGGTTGTTTTTGCGGCCCACATCCGCGGGGCGGAAATGTTTCGGGCCGGTCCGGGCCGGCCGGCCTGTTGCAGCCAAGCTTCCCTGCCGGAAATATCCGCGCCATCCGCCTTCAATATGGGCCGCGCATCCTCTTCTTATCGGACGACGGGTCCGAGACCTGCTGAAGCAGGACAAAGACGAGGACAAGACCATGAAGACCCTCATCCAGCGCTCCATCGCCAGCGCGTCTCTGCTCGGCGGCGCGACGCTTGTCGCGCTGCTGGCGATCAGCTCCACCATCCTTGTCGGCCACGGCTGATGCCCGGCCCAGGCTCGAAGGCCACGCGGAGCCTTGGCCGCTCCGCGTGGAGTTCGGCTCAAATTGAGTAGAAAAATAGCACTTAATCTACCCAATACAAGTACAGTCTGAGTTGATCTAAAGCGGCCGACAAATGACTATTCTCCCATCACCTGGGAGAACCCATCATGACTTCGATCCTGGACTTCTTCTCCGCCAAGCAGCGGCTGCGTGAGCGGACGCAGTGGGCCCTGGGCCTGGACCATCCGTTCGGGGCCTCGCTGATAGAGAACACCCCCGCGGAGGCCGAGCGGCGCCGCCCGCTGCGGCCCGTGGCCCGGCCGGCGGAGGCGGACCCGCTCTACTTTAATGTCCGGTCCTTCGCCTCGGGCGACCAGGCCCACACGCTTCAGTTCGGTTTCGTCGACCGGGACGCCAACGTCGTGCTCAGCGTCTTCGTCAAGGCTCCCAGCCCCGTCCCCCGGCTGGGCGGCCCGCTGCACGAGGACCTCCGGGTCGAGCCCTTGGAGGCCGACAACTTCGAGCGCTTGCTGGCGCCGATCTGCCGGGGGACCACCCTGGTGGGCTTTCACCGGGTCCTGCAGGGCGGACTCCTGCCCAGCGCCGCGGTCGAGGGCGCGAGCGCCTTCCGCTGCGTCTGGCGGCGGATGCAGGAGGCCGCCAAGGTCCACCGCCTGTGCGCGCCCCAGGACCGGCCGATGACCCTCAACGAGGGCTTGGCCCTCGCCGGCCTGCCCAGGCTCGAGACCGAGGATGCGGCCATGCGAGCCCTGGCGATCCGCGACCTATGGTTGTGGCTCGACCGCCTGGGGTGACGGCTCTCCGTCCAGCCTCACCCCGTCGCAGAACAGCGGGCTGAGATCGAAGAAGAACTGGTCCAGACCGTAGCGGTCGCCGAGGTAATAAAGGCCGTCAAAGGCCCGCTCCACATAGCCCTCGGCGACCAGCATCTGGAGTTTCCGGCGCGCCGTCTCGCGTGGAATGCCGGTGATCTCCGCGATGCTGAGGGCGTTCAATCCTCGCGCCTCGGGCCGCCGCCCTGCCGGAAGGCTGCGGGTGGAAATCTCCCGGGAAAGGTCGTTCAGCAGGAAGACCAGATAGATCAGATACTGGTCCAGGTCCCCCCGGAACCGGCTGCGAATCCTTATCAGGGTCGATGAGAGCAATCCGCCCCAGCGGTAGAAGAAGCCCGATACGTTCTGGTTCAGATAAGCCTGTGACGCCACAAAGGCCGCCCGGGCATCCGCCCCTCTAGCTTGACTGCCAACTCTAGAGAATTTGTCGCCATACTCCGACTCTACCATAGTCTTATCTCCGATAATCGGGCGTTAACGGTGCATTAACGCAAATATTCAGTGCCGGAATTTTGCTTATTTGTCCAAAATCTGTGCTCGTAGACTTAGGCACAGCCTGTGGAAAACTGTTATGACCTGAGACTATGCTACGCGCTATTGTAGAGCGCTTCAACTCGACGCAGGGGAGTCCCGCCCCAAAGTGGGTGGGCGCCCACAATTCGAGCGTGAATCAGGCCTTGCGGAAGAAGGCGTGGATCCGTTGGGCGAGGGGTTCGCTGATCCCGTCGACGGTCATCAGGTCGGCCACGGCCGCGCGGCTAACGCCCCGGGCGGACCCGAAAGCGTGCAGCAGGGCCCGCTTCCGGCCCGGCCCCACCCCCTCGATCTCGTCGAGAGGGTTCTTGGTCATGTCTATCTTGCGCCGGACCCGGTGGCTGCCGATGGCGAAGCGGTGCGCCTCGTCGCGAAGACGCTGCAGGTAATAGAGGACCGGGCTTTTCGGATCGAGCATGAAGGGCTCGCGGCCCGGGATGAAGAATCGCTCCAGGCCGGCGTCCCTGTCCGGCCCCTTGGCGACCCCGGCCACGACGATGTCGTGCAACCCCAGGTTCTCCATGGTCTCGCGGGCGACCGCGAGCTGGCCCGCGCCGCCGTCGATGAGGACGAGGTCGGGCCGCACCGGCGCCTGCCCCTCCTCCTCTTCCTTGACCAGCCGGGAGAAGCGCCGCTTCAGCACCTCGCGCATCATGCCGTAGTCGTCGCCGGGGGTGAGCTCGGTCCCCTTGATGTTGAACTTGCGGTACTGGTTCTTGATGAAGCCCTCGGGGCCGGCCACGATCATGCCGCCGACCGCATTGGTCCCCATGATGTGCGAGTTGTCGTAGACCTCGATCCGCTCGGGCCGCCCCTCCAGCCCGAAGGTCTCGCAAACCCCTTCCAGCAGCTTGCCCTGCGCCGAGCTCTCGGCCAGCTTGCGACCCAGCGCCTCGCGGGCGTTGGTCATGGCGTGGGCGACGAGGTCCTTCTTCTCGCCGCGCCTGGGGACCTGCAGCTCGACCTTGCTCCCCCGCTGGATGCAGAAGGCCTCGGCCAGCAGTTCGCGGTTGGGCACATCATGGCTGAGCAGGGCCAGCCGGGGGATCGGCTTGTCCTCGTAAAACTGGCCCAGGAAGGCGTCGAGGATCTCCTCGTCGGTGCGACTGGAGTTCAGGATGTTGCTGATGGTCTTCTCGAAGTCGAGTCCATCTTCGATCGCGCCCAGTACTTCATCGGAGGCGCCGAAGACGCTGGAAAACAGGTGGAACTTCTGATCGAGTAGCTGCAGGATGCGTTGTTCGGCGAGGTTGCCCTTGTTCGAGAGGTTAACCACGACGACGTCGTACTTCTGGCCGAATCGGTGGGCGCGTCCGATGCGCTGCTCGACTCGTTGCGGGTTCCACGGCAGGTCGTAGTTGACCACCATCGAGCAGAACTGGAGATTAATGCCTTCAGCGGCAGCTTCGGTGGCGATCATGATCGTGCCATCGAGGCGGAAGTACTCCACGAGTGCCTTGCGGCGGTCGACGGCAGGGATGCCCGTGATCAGGTCGCCGTCTTTGTTCTTCTCAAGCCATGCCTGATAGATCGCGTTCTGCTCGGGCGAGGTGTTGGACCCGTTGAACAACACGAGTCCGTCGCCGAGCCCTGCTTCGGTGAGCGAGCGGGCGATGTACTCCTGTGTCTTGGTGGAGTCGGTGAAGATGATCGCCTTCTCGGGAGCACCGAGCTGACGGAGCCGTTCGAACCCAAGCCCAATCGCCTCGACGAGCTTCACGGCCTTCTGGTTGACGGTGATTGATCGGGCGAGAGCTGCGAACTCGCGTAGCTCTGCAACCTCTTGCTTCATGGCCGCGATTCGCGCCGCTTCGTCCACGTCGTCTTGTGTGGGCTCTGCGGCTGCCGCATTGAGGTCTGCGGCCTCGGCTTCCTCAAGTTCTTCGCTGGTCAGTTCATCACCGTCGAAGTCGATCGAGATGATCCCCCCGCGAGCATCCCGGCGTTGGCCGGCTTCGATCTCAGCTGCCAGTCGGTTGGCGATGTTCTCCAGAGTGCTCGCGACCGCGTACGTAGATGAGCCAAGTCGCTTGCGAATGATCAGCGCAGAGAGGTGTCGTTGGCTCCCGGCGAAGGCATACAGGAGCGGACGCTGCAGATACTCGTTGACGAGGTTGTAGAGCCTGCGCTCATCCTCACTCGGGGTGAACTCCACCGTGAGCGGCAGACGCTTGGTGAAGTGAATGTACTTGTCAGCATCCCGGCGAAGAGTGCGTTTCGAGATGACGGCGACACGGTCGGCGAGATCGTCACCGCTGATGTCGCGGTGCTTGACGTAACGCTCACGGAAGGCGTCGAGCGAGTAGAAGTAGTCCGGGTCGAACACCGACACCAGCCCGTAAAGCTCCTCGAGCTTGTTCTGGAGCGGGGTGGCAGTCAACAGCACCGTCTTGTGCGCGCCTCGAACGATATGGGAGACCGCGTCGGAAACCTTCCCCTTACCCGTCCAGAAATTGCGCAGGCGGTGCGCCTCATCAGCGATCACCAGGTCCCACGATCGCAAGAGCGACGCCTCGTGTCGAAGCGCGAACTCATAGGAGCAAATCAAGACCAGTGGCTGACGACGGCTGTTCGAAGTCAGCAACGAATCCTTCGTGCGGGGCTCGAGAATGCTCGACGGGATGAGAAACTTCTCGCTGAGTTCTTGCTGCCACTGCTGGCGAAGGCTCGACGGTGCGATGACCAGAATGTCGCGGCGCCGTTCGGCCCAGTACTGACTAATGACGATTCCGGCCTCAATCGTCTTCCCGAGGCCAACCTCGTCAGCAAGAATCACACCCGGCAAGAACGGCGTCTGCAGGGCGAAGAGCGCCGCGTCAATCTGGTGCGGCTTCGGTTCAACCTGGGCGTCGAAAAGCAGCCCTGCCAGTTTGCCGACGTGGTCGTTGGCGTAGCTGCGCTGAAGCTCGTGCGCAAAGTACTTGGCCTGATGGTTCGACAGGCCG
>NCED01000040.1 GCA_002280485.1 Caulobacterales bacterium 32-69-10 | reverse complement strand
CGGCCTGGACATACCAGTCCGCCAGCTTTTCCCGCAGGGCCTGATCCTTGATCGCCGCCCCGCCGTCCAGCCCGGGGGTCTGGCGCGCCGATTCCAGGAAGGCGCTCCAGCCTGCGCCCGAGGCGCCGCCCACAGCCAGACGCTCGTTCATCAGGGTGACCAGCGAAACCCGCCAGCCGTCATCGACGGCGCCGAGACGCTGACTGTCCTTGACCCGCAGGTCGGTGAAGAAGACCTCGTTGAAGCCCGAACCGCCCGACATCTGGTGGATCGGCCGTACCTCGACGCCCGGATCCTTCATGTCGATCCAGAACATGGTCATGCCCTTGTGCTTGGGCGCGTCCGGATTGGTGCGGCAGATGACGATGCCGAAATCGGAGAACTGTGCCCCGGTGGTCCACACCTTCTGACCGTTGATGATCCAGTCGCCCGAGCAGTCCGGGGCGCGCTCGGCCCGGGTGCGGGCGCCAGCCACATCTGAGCCGCCGGAGGGTTCGGAAAACAGCTGGCACCAGATTTCCTCGCCGCGGATGGCGGGGCCGACGAAGCGCTTCTTGGTCTCCTCATCGGCGAAGGTCATCACCGTGGGCACGCACATGCCCAGGCCGATCTGGAAAGGATTGCCCGGGGTCGGGAAGGCGGATTCTTCCTGGTTGAAAATCACCTGCTGGATCGGGTTGCCGCCCTGGCCGCCCCATTCCTTGGGCCAGGTGATGCAGGCATAGCCGGCGGCGGCCTTCTTGGCTTGCCAGGCCTTGGAGGCGGCGAGGCCGTCGCTGGATTCGCCCAGCGGGTCGGGTTCGCCCTCACGCTTCTTGGGCGCATTGGCGTTGAGCCACTCGCGCACCTGCTGGCGGTAGGCGGCCTCTTCGGGGGTGTCTTTGAAGTCCATGATCAGGATCCCTTTCAGGCGGCGGCGTTACGACGTTCGAGCTGGCTGACCAGCCGTTCCTTCCAGACCCGCGGCGCGCCCGCCACGAGGGAAAGTTGGCGCGAGCGCCGGTAGTGCAGATGGCAGTCCATCTCCCAGGTGAAGCCGATGCCCCCGTGGGTCTGGATGTTTTCCTTTGAGGCGAACCAGTAGGCCTCGCAGCCGGCGATCCGCGCGGCGCTGGCGGCGACGGGCAATTCGGCCGCGCCGGTGTTGAGCGCCCAGGCGCCGTAATAGGCATTGGAGCGGGCCAGCTCGTTCTTGACATAGATGTCGGCCAGCTTGTGCTTGATGGCCTGATAGGAGCCGATCACCCGGCCGAAGGCGTAGCGCTCCAAGGCGTAGGACTTGGCCATCTCCAGGCAGCGGTCGGCGCCGCCGCACTGTTCGAAGGCCAGCAGCACCGCGGCGCGGTCGTTGATCTGCTCCAGCAGGTCGAAGCCTTGGCCGGCCTCGCCCAGGCGTCTGACCGGCGCGTCCTTGAAGGTCAGGCGCGCGGCGTCCCGGGTGGGATCCAGCGTCTTGAGCGCCTCGCGGGTCACCGAAGGATCGGTGAGGTCGGCGATGAACAGACCTGGCTTTCCATTCTCCTTGGCCAGCACCAGGGCGACGGTGGCGATGTCGCCGTCCGTGACCGGCAGCTTGACGCCGTTGAGCTTTCCGCCCTCAACCGTGGCCTGCAGGGTCGAGGCGGTGGTGACTCCCGGTCCTTCAGAGACGGCCATGGCGCCGATCACTTCGCCGGCGGCGATACGGGGCAGCAGATAGGCTTTCTGCTCCTCCGATCCGGCCAGCATGATCCCTTCAGCCAGGAAATAGACGGTGGAGGCGAAGGGGATCGGGGCGACGGCCCGGCCGAGCTCCTCGGCGATCACGCACAGCTCCAGCCGGCCGAGACCCAGGCCGTTATATTCTTCCGGGATAGCCGCGCCGAGCCAGCCCTGCTCGCCCACCGCCTTCCAGAGGTCCTCGTCATAGGACTTCGCGTCCTCGTCGAGGACCTTGCGCACCCGGCTTGTCGGGCACTGGGCCTCGAGGAACTTTCGCGCCTCGTTCTTCAGAAACTTCTGGTCGTCGGAAAAATCGAAATTCATGCCCGTCTTGTCCCGCCGTGTTCACGGCGTCTGCGTTTCCCTGGAAACCCCACCATACGCATCGCAGCGGGCGTGGAAAGATTGACCTCGCGTCAAGGATTTCAGGGTCTTATGGGCTGAAACAAGTATCGGTGGGTGCGTATGGCCAAGGCTGTCTTCCAACGTAATCAAAAGGTGTGGGTCGAAAGCGTCGGCGCCTGGGCGGTGATCGAGAAGATCGTGCCTGTCTGGGCGCGCGGTTTCGATGAGCCCGTGCGCGTGACCTACGATGTGGGTCTGGGCCGTGACTTTCACGCCCATGAGCTTCGCGCCGAGCAATCGAGCCACGAACTCGTGAACGATGACGAGCCGAGCTGGCGTCTCCTGCGGGCCCGCAACAAGTGGCAGCAGCCCGACGACTGCGCCCATCATCCCTATCCCGGGACCTATCCGGTGGTGGTCACCGACGCCAATGACTGGGGCGGCTGGCGGGTGCCTGGGGCCGAATATGATCGCGACCCGCTGAAGATCGAGTTCCAGGCCCGGCTGATCACCTCGTCGCGACGGCTGCTGTCCATCGCCCGGCATCTGTCGGCCTTGGTGGATGAAGCGCCGGAAGACGCCCCGCCAGAGATCCGCCGCCTGGCCGAGGAGGCCCGCAAGGTCGACCGGTTCCTGCAGCAGATCCCCGCCGCCGCCGAAGCCCAGCCGGACCTGGCCGAAGACGCCGCCTGAGCAGGTTTGGTCCCCGCCCCCTGGCGAGGGACCGCAGGCGGGGTTACATCGGTGACATGCGCACCGAAACGCCCCAGCCGATCCGCCTGTCCGACTATCGCCCGCCGGCCTATCTGGTGGACGAGATCCATCTGGACTTCGACCTCAAGCCCAGCGCCACCCGGGTGAAGGCCAGGCTCAGCCTGCGCCGCAACGGCGTCCATGCCGAGCCCCTGGTCCTGAACGGCGAGCGACTGAAGCCGATCTCTGTGGCCATCGACGGCCGCGTCCTGGCGGCGAGCGACTACGCCATCGATACGGAATACCTGACCATCGCCGACGTCCCGGCGACCTTCGCCCTTGAGACCGAGGTCGAGATCGATCCGGCGGCCAATGCCTCGCTGGATGGCCTCTACATGTCCGGCGGCCGCTTCTGCACCCAGTGCGAGGCCGAGGGCTTCCGCAAGATCACCTGGTTCCCCGACCGGCCGGACGTGCTGGCCCGCTACACCGTCCGTATCGAGGCCGACCGCGCCTTCCACCGCCTGCTCGCCAACGGCAACAGGGTCGAAGAAGGCCCGCTGGAGGGCGGGCGTCATTACGCCGTGTGGCGCGATCCCTTCCCCAAGCCCTGCTACCTGTTCGCCCTGGTCGCCGGCGAGCTCGACGAACTGGCCGACAGCTTCGTCACCATGAGCGGGCGGACCATCGACCTGCGCATCTACGTCGACCCCGGCCAGAGCGAGCGGGCCCTCTACGCCATGGACGCGCTCAAGCGGTCGATGACGTTCGACGAGACCGCCTTCGGCCGCGAGTACGACCTCGACCTGTTCATGATCGTCGCCGTGCGCGACTTCAATTTCGGGGCGATGGAGAACAAGGGCCTCAACGTCTTCAACTCCAGCCTGCTGCTGGCCGACCCGGCCACGGCCACCGACATGGACTACGAGCGCATCGAGAGCGTCGTCGCCCACGAGTACTTCCACAACTGGACCGGCAACCGCATCACCTGCCGCGACTGGTTCCAGCTGTGCCTGAAGGAAGGCCTGACCGTCTTCCGCGACCAGAGCTTCTCGGCCCAGGAGCGCGGCGAGTCCGTTGTGCGGATCAAGGATGTCCGCGCCCTGCGCACCCGTCAGTTCCCGGAGGATGCCGGCCCGCTGGCCCACCCGGTGCGCCCGTCCAGCTACGTCAAGATCGACAACTTCTACACCGCCACGGTCTACGAGAAGGGCGCGGAGATCATCCGCATGCTGCACACCCTGCTGGGGCCCCAGGCTTTCCGGGCCGGCATGGACCTCTACTTCGAGCGCTGCGACGGCACGGCGGCGACGGTCGAGGATTTCGTCGGCGCCTTCGAGGCCGCCTCGGGCCAGGACCTTTCGCGCTTCTTCGCCTGGTACCAGCAGCCCGGCACCCCGGTCCTCACCGTCGAGTCCACCTACGACGAGGCCGCCCAGATCCTGGTCCTGTCGCTGGCCCAGGCCGGCCGCACCCCCGCCGACGCGCCCCTGCCCATTCCGGTGCGCCTGGGCCTGCTCGACCGTGACGGCGAGGTCATGGCCTTCCACGACCCGGCGAGCGGCGCCCCCGTGACCGAGGCCCTGGTCGTGCTGGACAAGGCCCAGGCCGAAGTCCGCCTCGGCGGAGTGACGCAGGAGCCGGTGGTCTCGCTGCTGCGCGGCTTCTCGGCCCCGGTTCGCCTGGTCGTCGATGCGCCGGCCAAGGACGCCTATGTCCGGCTGGCGGCAGACCCCGATCCGTTCAACCGCTGGGAAGCCGGCCAGGATCTCGCGCGCGAGCTGATCCTCGCCCGCGCCGCCGGCGCGCCTGACGAAGTCAATGAGGAGCGCTACGCCGACGCCATCGGCCGGGCCCTGTCCGACCAGTCCGCCGAGCCCGCCTTTCAGGCCCTGTTGTTGGCCCTGCCCAGCGAATCGGACCTGGCGCTGGCCCAATCTGAAAGGGGAGGAATGGCCGAACGAGGCGGCCTGGCCGACCCCGCCGCCTTGCACGAGGCGCGCGAGGCCCTGCGCACCCGCATCGCCGTGCACCTGTCCGAAGTGCTGGTGCGCCTGCACGGGGCGATGCAGGACCCGGGCGAGTTCACGCCCGACGCGGCGGGCGCGGGCCGCAGGGCCCTGCGCAACGCCGTCCTCGATCTCCTCGCCGCCGAGCCGACCGCCGTCCACCTCGCCCGCGCCGTCGGCCATGCCGAGGCGGCGACCAACATGACCGACTCCATCGGCGGCCTGAACGCCCTGATGCAGATGAGCGTCACCCCCGACGGCGCCGCGGCCTTCGAGGAGGCCCTGTCCGCCTTCTACGAGCGCTGGAAGGACGAGCCCCTGGTCGTCGACAAATGGTTCGCCCTGCAGGCCCGATCGCCGGCGCCGGACGCCCTGGCCAAGGTGGCGGCCCTGACCACCCATCCGGCCTTCGAGTCCAGGAATCCCAACCGGCTGCGCGCCCTGGTGGCCAGCTTCGCCAGCGGCAACCCCGCCCGCTTCCACGACCCCAGCGGGGCCGGTTATCGGTTCCTCGCCGACCAGATCCTGCTGATCGACAGCTTCAACCCCATGATCGCCGCAAGACTGCTGGAGCCCCTGGGCGGCTGGCGCCGATACAGTGAAAACCTGGGCGAACTCATGCGGGACGAATTGTCGCGGATCGCCGCCGCTCCGAATATCTCCAAGAATGTCCTGGAGTTAGCCGAAAAGGCCCTGAACTGACGATATGTTGTCAACTATCGGTAAAGGATAAAACCGGCAATCTAAGCGTGTGAAGCCCTTTGCGCCGTGCGAGGGCGGAGACGCATGCCTTGACGTCCCCCCTCGGCAAGTTGGCCTTCCTGGTCGTCGACGACAACGCCAACATGGTGCAGATCGTCAAGACGATCCTGAAGAACTTCGGCGTGGTCCACGTCTATGAGGCCAAAGACGTCGCCGAGGCGTTCTCTCTGGTGCGCCAGTACGCCATCGATCTCGTCTTCCTCGACTACAACCTCGGGTTCATGGACGGCGTCGAGTTCGTGAAGCTGATGCGCACGGCCACCGACAGCCCCAACCCCTATCTGCCGATCATCATGCTGACGGCCTATACCGAACACCACCGTGTCGTGGCCGCGCGGGACGCCGGCGTGACCGAATTCTGCGCCAAGCCCGTCACCGCCATCGAAATCTACCGCAAGATCGTCGAGGTGATCGAGCGCCCCCGCTCCTTCGTCCGCACCAACAGCTACTTCGGCCCCGATCGCCGACGCCACGACACCGACTTCACCGGCCCGGAAAAGCGCCGCGACAGGATGAACCAGGCGGATTCGGGGGCGGCCGCGGCAAAGGCAGGATGACACGGCCCAGGCGGGCCGAGTACGTTCGCCTTTGGACGAATCGGGAGGGGCTCGCTTGGCCAGCCGCGTAAACCGGCGAGCCGGCGCGAGACGCCGAAGCGACGGCTTCGAGGCGGAGGCGCCGCCGAGCGCCGCCTTCCCCGTCGCCGCCCGCATCCTCATCCTCTCGTCGCTTCTGCTCCTGGCGATCTATACCGCCCTGTCGGTCCGCCGCATCGACCGCAGCGGCCCCGAGCAGCGCTCCGCCCGTGAACTGCAGAGCGAGGCCCAGCTGCTGGTCGCCCGGGCCGAGACGGACGCCGTGCGCCTGCGCCTGAGCATCGTCGCCGCGGCCCAGCGCCTGCAGCGCAACCCCGGCCAGCCCCTCGAGGCGGCTGAGACCACCCTGCGCATGGCCGCCCCCGGCGCCCGCGCCGCGGCGGTGGTGGGCGAACAGGGCGTGCTGGCCTCCACCGCCAGCGCCAGGGATCTGGCCTGGGTCGAAGCGGCGGCCGCCGCCAGGGCCTCGGGCAAGTCGATCTGGCTGGGCCCGGCCGGGGCCCAGGCCGGCGCGGGGACCGCCTACATGGCCGCCCAGGTGCAACCGTCCCGCGGCCGGCCGATGTATGTCATCGCCGCCGTCGACTTCGGCCGCCTGACCGCGCGGCCCGCGGCCGACGCCGTGGTCCTGACCAACTCTGAGGGCGCCGTGCTGGCCCGCCGCGGCGGCGGCATCGAGGCCGAGGCCCTCACCCTGTCCGCAGCCCTGGGCCTGACGCCGGCCCAGGCCCTCGCCGTCGCCCGTGACGGCGGGGCCCGGGAGGGCGCCTTTCCGGGGGGCCGCGCCGCCCGGGTCGCGACGGCCTCCGCCCCCGACGCCGGCCTGATCGCCGCCGCCGCCGTCTCCGACGAGGTGGTGGTCGGGGCGGCGCGCACCACCCTGGCCGGCGACCTGTTCTCCCTGCTGGCGCCGCTGGCCATCGGCATCATGCTGACCCTCGTCGTCCTGCGTCAGGCCCGCAAGACGGGCGAGGCCCAGAAGGCCATGGCCGACACCGAGCGCAAGTTCCGCCTCGCCGTCGAAGGCGCCCGCTGCGGCATCTGGGAGTGGCGGCTGCGCGAGGACGTGGTGGTCATGTCCGACGTCACCGGCGCCATGCTGGGCTGGGGCGGCGCCGGCGCCGTCCGCGGCGAGGAAGTCATCGCCCGCATCACCCCCGAGCACCGCGAACGGGTCCGCCAGGCCCTGCGCGGGGCCGGCAGCTTCGGCGCCTTCGACGTCTCTTTCCGGGTGCCTGGGCCGCACGGCGCGGCCTGGATCGACGCCCGTGGCCAGGCGGTGGGCGAGCCCGACGAGGACGGCTACGCCTCGATCCTGGGGGTGGCGCTGGACGTCACCGAGGAGCGCATGGCCCAGGACCGGGCCCAGGCGGCCGAAACCCGCCTGCGCGACGCCATCGACAGCGTGTCCGAGGCCTTCGTGCTGTGGGACCGGCGCGGGCGCCTCCTGATGTGCAACAACGCCTACCGGGAGTTCTTCAATCTCGAGCCGCGGCTGCTGAAGCCCGGCGTGTCCCACGACATGGTGCGCTCGGTCGCCGACCTCTCGATCAAGGCCGCCCAGCCGGCGGCCGGGGGCCAGCAAGGAGTCCGCGAGGCCGAGTTGATCGACGGCCGCTGGGTGCAGATCTCAGAGCGCCGCACCGCCGAGGGCGGCCTCGTCATCACCGCCGCCGACATCACCGCCGTCAAGCGCCAGGAGGCCCAGCGCCGGGCCAACGAGGAGGCGCTGCAGGGCGCCGTCGACCGGCTGGAGGAGAGCCGCGGCCAGCTGGCCGAGCTCGCCCACAAGTACGAGATGGAGAAGATCCGGGCCGAGGACGCCAACCGGGCCAAGAGCGAGTTCCTGGCCAATATGAGCCACGAGCTGCGCACCCCTCTGAACGCCATCAACGGCTTCTCGGAGATGATGACCACCGAGATGTACGGCAAGCTCGGCGACCCCCGCTACAAGGAGTACGCCCAGGACATCCTCTCCTCCGGCCAGCACCTGCTCGCCCTGATCAACGACATCCTCGACATGGCCAAGATCGAGGCCGGCAAGCTGCACCTGCGTTTCGAGCGGGTCGACATCGAGGACGTGACCGAGGACGTCGTGCGGCTGATGCGCAACCGGGCCGAGACCGCCGGCCTGACCGTACACCTGGACCTCGCCCCGGGGCTGCCGGAGGTCGAGGCCGACTACCGGGCGGTCAAGCAGGTGCTGCTCAACCTGCTGTCCAACGCGCTGAAGTTCACCCCGCGGGGCGGCCGGGTGACGGTGCGCGCCGAACTGATCGGCGACCGGGGCCACCCCGAATCCGACCGGGTGCGGGTCGAGGTGGTCGACACCGGCATCGGCGTCACCAAGGAAGACCTGGCGCGGCTGGCGCGGCCCTTCGAGCAGATCGAGAGCCAGCACTCCAAGACCACGCAAGGGTCCGGCCTGGGCCTGGCCCTGACCAAGTCCCTGATCGAGATGCACCACGGCCGTTTCGAGCTGTCGAGCGAAGGCCTGGGCTGCGGCTCCGTGGCCGCCTTCACCATCCCGGTGAAGCGCCGCACCGTCATCGAGCCCGGCGCCGACCGCCGCAATCCGGCGGCCGCCTGAACTAAACAAAACCCGTCATCCTCCGGTCGCGCGTAAGCGCGATCCGGGGGACCCAAGCAACGGCGCCTGAATGGCAGAACTGCGCAGCTGGCGCAGACCTCGCTTGGGTCCCCCGGATCACGGCTGCGCCGCGCCCGGAGGATGACGGCTATTTGAGAGGCGGCGCCGGGGCTTCCGGCGGCGGCGGGGCTTCCGGCGGCTCCGGCGGCGGAAGCGGCGGCGGCGGGCCGTCCGGACGGTGATCGCCAGGGCCGCGATCGCGACGGCCACGGCCGCCGGGGCCGCGCATCATCACCTGGGCGAACAGCTTGCGCTCTTCGGCGGAGAACTCCGACAGGCGCGTCGCCAGGGTCGCGTCGATGCGGGCGCGGGCCCGGGCCTCGGCGGCGCGCGCGCGCGCCAGGGCGGCGGAAACCGCGGCGGCGTCATAGGTCTGGGCCGCCATCAGCTGCGTCGCTTCGCGGCGGGCTTCTCCGGCGGCCCGGAAGTCGGGGGCCGCGCTGAGCGCCCTCGCCCGCATCACCTCGCGGAACGCCCGGCGCCGCTCGTCGGGCAGGGCCTGCAGGGCCGCGCCGATATCGTGTCCGCGTCCGCGGCGCACCTCGGCGCGTTCGTCGGCCATCTTCAGCCCGACGATGATCACGCCCACCAGGCTCCCGATCAGGAACAGGTTCAGCACCAGGGAGACGGCGATGGCGATCTTCCAGCGCGGGGTCATGCCTCCCTCCGCAGGGTCAGCCGGTCCGAGACCGTGAAGGGCGCCAGCGCCGTGGAGGCATCCTCCGAAGCGGCGGCGGCGAGCATTTCGTCGGCGCGGACGTCCGAGATCGCCGCGGACGAGCCGGCCATGCCGACGACGATCCCGGCGGCGCAGGCGGCGGCCAGCCCCGCTCCGGAGAGCCACAGGCCGAAGCGTCCGCCCAACGAGCGTCCGCCCAACGCGGCGCGAGGCCGCGGGGCGCCGGCCAGCACCCGTTCGCGCAGAGCATGGCTGACCGTCGGCGGACGCCAGGCGTCCAGGGCTTCGTCCAGGAAGGCGGCCTCGGCCAGGATCCGGCCCGCCGCCTCGGGCTCGCGCGCGTGCAGGGCGAGCGCCGGATCGCGCTGATCTTGCGGCCAGCGGCTCATGTCGGCGCCGTAGGCCTCGGCAAGGCTGCGGTAGCGTTCGATATCCATCTCGCCCTCCTTATCCTAGCTTCTGGCCGGCGCCATGTCGGTCAGGGCGGCCCGCAAGGCGCGTCGACCGCGCGACAGCAGGCTCTCCAGGGCCTCGACGCTCACCCCCATGAGCGCGGCGGCCTCGATATTGGTCAGATCCTGGTAGTGGCAGAGCACCACCGCTTCCCTCTGCCGCTCGGGCAGGGCGGCGACCGCCGCCTCCACCCGTTTCGACACGTCGGCGTCCTGCAGGCCCTGTTCGGCCCCGGTCGACGGATCGACCTGCTCGGGCGGCTCGGCCATCGGCTGCTCGCGCCGCCGCCTCAGCCGGTCGTAGCAAAGGTTCAGGGCCACCCGGTGCATCCAGGTATCGAACTTGCCGGCCCCCGGCGTCCACTTGGGCGCCTGTTTCCAGGCGCGGACGAAGACCTCCTGGGCCACGTCCTCCGCTTCGCCGGCGTCGCCCAGCATGCGCCGGGCGAGCGCCAGCATCCGCGGCAGTTTGCGGGCGACGAGGGCCTGCACGGCCGCGGGCTCGCCGCGGCCGACGCGGGCGACCAGGTCCTGGTCCGGGTCTTCCCCCGCGCCTTGCCTCGACCCGCCCGCCAACGCCGTCCTCGTTCCTCATCGCCCGCGCCTTTCGGCCTAGCCTTGCCGTCTACCGCGCCGCCGGAGGCGCAGGCGGGGTCTGTCCGCCAGGGCCGCGACCGGGACCGCGCCGGCCCCCACGCTCCTGGCGATCCTTGCGATCATTCAGCCGCTCCAGCGAGCGCGCATTGAGCTGGTCCAGGGTGAACGAGTCTTTCTCCCCGGAGAAGCGCTCGAACATCCGGCGCTGACGCTCCAGACGCTGGCGCTCCGCATCGGTGCGGAACTCCTCGAACGTCACCCGTCCGTCCCGGTTGGCGTCCATGCGGGTCACCAGGGCGGCGTTGCGCTGCTGGACCTGTTCGGCCGTGGGCGGCTGGCGCATGAAGCGGCGACCGCCGGGGCCGCCCTGGCCCCCATGGAAGCCGCGCCCGCCGTGGAAGCCGGGGCCCTTGTCCTGGCCGGCCGGAGCCGGCGGGGCGGGCGGGGCCTGCGCCAGGGCGGCGCCGGCGGTGACGACCGCGACGAGGCCGGCGATCAGTATGGTCCTGTTCATTTGGTGGTCTCCCAGAAGGCTGTGACGCCCCTCTCGACCCATTCAACGGCGGCCCCCTCGAACTCCGTCGCCGCCGTCCGTGATGGCGTCGAAGGCCGCGTGAGCCTTCTCCCTCGCCCGGGTCAGCTTCGCCTTCAGCCCGGCCATGTCCTTGGCGCCGCCGGCGCGGGCCAGGATGGCCTGCAGCCGGCGCGGCTCGGCCGCCGGGTCGGCGTCGTCGGACAGCGCCACCTTCAGCACCTGCGACAGGTCCTGCTGCAGCCGCCAGGCCGCGACCAGGTCGCCGGCCAGCTTCGGATCGGCCAGGCCCGCCGTGGTCAGGGCCTCCAGCGCCTCGGCGGTATGGACCCTGAGCGGACCGCCGCCCGCGGCATGCACGATCTGCAGGTGCTGGGCCGCGAACTCGATGTCGACCAGGCCGCCCTTGATCAGCTTGATGTCCCAGAACCCGGAGGGCGGCCGCTCCTTGGCCATCAGCTGGCGCATCTCGCGCACGTCCCTGGCCGCCTCGGCCGGATCGCGCGGTCGGCGCAGGGCCGTCTCGATCGCCGCCTCGACCTTGGCCGCGAAGGCCGGCGAGGTCGCCCAGGCCACCCGGGCGCGGGTGAGGGCCAGCAGCTCCCATGTCTCGGCCTCCTCGGCGTAGTAGCGCTCCAGGGCGGCCATGCTCACCGCCACCGGCCCCGCCGTGCCGGAGGGGCGCAGCTGCAGGTCGACCTCGTAGAGGTCGCCCTCCCCCGTCGGCGCCGACAGGGCGGCGACGAGCCTCTGGGTGAAGCGGGCGTAGAAGGTCTCGGCCCCCCACCCCTTGGTTTCCGACACCGCGTCCGGCCCGGCCGGCGCGTAGACCGTCATCAGGTCGAGGTCCGAGCGGGCCGTCATCTCCCGCGACCCGGCTTTGCCCAGGGCCACCACCGCCACCTCGCCCGGGAAGGCCCCGCCCAGGCGCGTGGCCTCGACCAGGGCGGCGGGGGCCAGCGCGCCCAGGCAGGCGTCGGCCAGGGCCGCGAAGGCGGCCCCTGCGCCCTCCGCGTCGGCGGTCCCCGACAGCACCTGCACTCCGACGCGGAAGGCCTGCTCCCGGTGGATGCGGCGGGCGGCGTCCATCGCCGCCTCGAAACCGTCTTCGCACGCCTCCCCCACCGCCTCGGCGACCGCCTCCGCCGTCTCGGCCGGGTCGAGGGGCGAGAAGAAGCCCGCGTCCAGCATGCTGTCCAAGGCTGCGGGGCGCCGGGCCAGGGTCGAGGCCAGGCGCGGGGCAAGGGCCAGGACCGAGACCACCAGTTCGAACAGCTTGGGCTGGGCCAGGAACAGCGACTGGATCTGCACCCCGGAGGCCAGGCCGCCGAAGAAGTCGGCGAAGCGGTCGAAGGCCGCGTCCGGCGCCCCGGTGGCGTGGGCCGCCTCCAGCAGGCGCGGCGCCAGGCGCGTGAACAGCTCGCGGCCCCGGGCGGTGCGGGTCGCCGGGATGCGGCCGTGATGCCAGGCGCGGATGGTGGCCGAGACCTGCGGCGGCCGCGAAAACCCCATCCGGGCCAGGGTGGCCAGGGTCTCCGGGTCGTCCTCGACGCCCGTGAAGACCAGGCTGCCGAAGGAGGACGACAGGGCCTCGTCCTCGGCGAACAGCTCGCCATAGCGGGCGTTCACCCGCTTCAGCAGCTTGCCGACGTCGGTGTCGAACCTTGCGAGCGAGGTGTAGCCGGCCAGGGCCGCGATCCGCCGCCGCGGCTCGTCGGCCTCGGGCAGGATGTGGGTCTGGTCGTCGGCGATCATCTGGGCCCGGTGCTCCAGGCCGCGCAGGGTGTCGTAGGCCTCGGCCAGCATCTTGGCGGCGGCCTCGCCGACATGGCCGGCGCGGGCGAGGTCGGCCAGGGCGTCCAGGGTGCGCGGGCTGCGCAGGGCGGGGTCGCGGCCGCCCAGGATAAGCTGCTGGGTCTGGACGAAGAACTCGATCTCGCGGATGCCGCCGTGGCCCAGCTTCAGGTTGGCGCCCTTGGCCGCCAGCCGCTCGTCGACCTTGTGGACGTGGATCTGGCGCTTGATCGAATGGATGTCGGCGATGGCCGCGAAATCGAGGTTCCGCCGCCACACGAAGGGCAGCAGCTCGTCCAGGAAGGCCTGGCCCCGGGCCATGTCGCCGGCCGCGACCCGGGCCTTGATCATCGCCGCCCGCTCCCAGTTCTGGCCGACGCTCTCGTAGTAGTCGAGCGCCGCCTCCACCGGCACGGCGGCCGGGGTCGAGGACGGGTCCGGGCGCAGCCGCAGGTCGACCCGGAAGACATAGCCGTCGGCGGTGCGGTCCTGCAGCAGGGACGCCACCGCCTGGGTGATCTTCAGCGCCAGGGCCTGCGGCTCCACGCCCTCGGCCACGGGCATGGCCTCGGGCTCGTAGAAGACGGTGATGTCGATGTCGGAGGAATAGTTGAGCTCGAAGGCCCCGTGCTTGCCGAGCGCCAGGAAGAAGTAGCCCGGGACCGGACCGGCCGCTTGGTTCGTGGGCGGGACCAGCCGGCCCTTGGCCGCCTCGCCCGCCGCGGCCACCGCCAGGGCGCTCTTGAGGCTCTCGTCGGCGAAGCGGCTCAGCGCCCCGGTCACCTGGTCGAGGCCCCACACGCCGCCGAGGTCAGCCAGGGCCGTCAGCAGGTGCAGCTCGGCCTTGAGCCGGCGCAGGCGCTTGGCGGCGGCGTCCGTGTCGGGCTCGTCCGCGACCAGCCGGGTGGCGGCCAGGATGTCGTCCAGCTGGGGGCCCGCCGGCCGGGCCAGGATGCGGGCCAGCCGCGGCGGGTCGCGCCGGGCCAGGCCCGACAGATAGGGCGAGGCCGCGAACACCGGCGCCAGCGCCGGCCAGGCCGCGCCGGCCGTCTCGCCCAGAACCTCCCGCGCCCGCTCCGCCGCCGCCGTGTCGGTCACCGGACCGCAGGGCTTCAGGGACTGGGCGAGGGGCGCGGTGGCTTCAGGCGACATCATGGCTCCCAAAACCGCTCATCCCGGCGGAAGCCGGGACCCAGGTTTTAACCGCCGCGCTCCCCGCAAAGAACTGGGTCCCGGCTTCCGCCGGGATGAGCGGAGTCTATTTCCTACGCCTGGTCCAGCCCGTAGGCCGCGTGCAGGGTGCGCACGGCCAGTTCGGTATAGGCCGCGTCGATCAGGACGCTGATCTTGATCTCCGAGGTCGAGATGGCCTGGATGTTGACGCCCTTCTCGGCCAGCGCGCCGAACATGGTCTTGGCCACGCCGACGTGGCTGCGCATGCCGACGCCGATCACCGAGACCTTCGACACATTGTCGTCGACCACCACGTCCTCGAAGCCGATCTCGCCCTGGGCGCCGCGCATGATCTCGACCGCCCGGCCGGCGTCGCGCTTGCCGACGGTGAAGTCCATGTTGGCGATCTTGGCGTCGCGGGAGCGCGACTGGACGATCATGTCGCAGGGTGATCTTGGCTTCGTCGCGGCTGTAGGCGACCCCGCTCACGATCCGCTTCTCCACGATCTCCTCCTCGTCGCAGACGATGGTGCCGGTGTCGGCGGACGCCTCCCCCGGCTCGACAAAACTCGAAAGCACCCGCACCGGCACGCGCTGGGCCATGGCCAGCTCGACCGAACGGGTCTGCAGGACCTTGGCGCCGAGCGACGCCATCTCCAGCATCTCCTCGTAGGAGATGCGCGGGATGCGGCGGGCCTTGTCCTCGATGCGCGGGTCGGTGGTGTAGACCCCGTCCACGTCGGTGTAGATGTCGCAGCGGATGGCCCGCACCGCCGCGGCGATGGCCACCGCGCTGGTGTCCGAGCCGCCGCGGCCCAGGGTGGTGATGCGGCCCTCGGGGGTGACCCCCTGGAAGCCGGCGATCACCGCCACCTGACCGCTATCCATCGCAGCGCCCAGCGCCTCGCCCGGGATATCCTCGATCCGCGCCCGGCCGTGGGCGCCGTCCGAGAGGATCGGGATCTGCCAGCCCAGCCACGACCGGGCGGGAACGCCCATGTTGCGCAGGACGATGGCCAGCAGGCCGGCCGTCACCTGCTCGCCCGAGGCGACCACCACGTCATATTCGTCGTCGGAGGACGGCAGCCCTTGCGCGGCCTGGCCGGCCGCGTCGGTCCAGGCGACCAGCTCGTTGGTCTTGCCCGACATGGCCGAAACCACCACCGCCACGGAATGTCCCGCGCGCACTTCCGCGGCCACCAGGCGCCCGACGCGCTGGATCCGCTCGATGTCCGCCACCGAGGTGCCGCCAAATTTCATCACCAGCCGCGAGGCCATACGCCTGTCTCGACCTTTTTCTTCGAAGAGGCGCCGCTTCTAGCGATGGATTTGGCTTTCGTCACCCTTCGGGTTGGGAGCGGCCCGTCTTCTCGGCTAAGACTGGGGTCATGGACGCCGCCGCCCGCCAGGACAGCCCGCACGCCGAAGGGCCCAGCGTCGACGCGCAAGACGTCGCCCGCTTCTCCGCCATCGCCGCCGAATGGTGGGACCCGCACGGCAAGTTCGCCCCCCTGCACCGCTTCAACCCGGTGCGCCTGTCCTTCATCCGCGAGGAGGCGATCGACCGCTTCGGCCGCGATCCGGCGGCGCGCACGCCGTTCGAAGGGCTGACCCTTCTCGATATCGGCTGCGGCGGGGGTCTGCTGTCCGAGCCGATGCGGCGGCTGGGCTTCGCCGTCACCGCCGTCGACGCCTCCAAGCGCAACATCGGCACCGCCAGCGTCCATGCCGAAGAGGCCGGGCTCGACATCGCCTACCGCTGCGCCACCGCCGAACAGCTGCTGGCCGAGGGCGCGGGGCCCTTCGACGTGGTGCTGAACATGGAGGTGGTGGAGCACACCGCCGATCCCGGCCGGTTCCTGCGCGACACCGCCGCCCTGGTCGCGCCCGGCGGCCTGATGATCGTCGCCACCCTCAACCGCACCTTCAAGGCCCTGGCCCTGGCCAAGATCGGCGCCGAGTACATTCTCGGCTGGCTGCCCCGCGGCACCCACGATTGGAACAAGTTTCTCAGGCCTGATGAGGTCCGGGGTTTCCTGGCCGGCGAGCCGGTGACGGTCGAAGGACCGTTCGGGGTCTCCTACAATCCCCTGGCCGACCGCTGGTCGCTCAGCGCCGACACGGACGTGAACTATATGATGACCGTCTTGAGGACGCCCGCCGATGGCTAAGCGCAAGATCACGCCCGGCGTATGGATCAGCGCCGTGTTCGGCGTCGCCATCGTCGTCGGCGCCGGCATGGTGTTCTCCGGCGCCCTGCGCTCGACCGCCGCCCCGGACGATCGGGGAATCTGCTTTCGCATGATCGGCGGCGAGGAGAACCCCCGCTACGTCGAGCTGGCCAAGAACGTCGCCAACCTCGAGACCTGCGCCGCCCACCTGGAGCGCCTCTTCCTCCAGGCTGGGGGAACGGTCGCCGGCGCCTACCAGGGCCGTTTCATCTTCGTCGACTCCAAGGCGATCCGCAGCGCCACCAGCCTGGAGGGCTCGCGCTGGCAGATCTTCTTCGGGCCGCAGCGCGCCGCCCTCGACAAGCGGCTGATGGAAGGGACCAACGTCCCGACGACCTTCACCATGCCGGCCCGCTAACCGCCTCATGACCGCCGTCCTCGCCGCTCAGCCGGGGGTGCATCGCATCCCCGCCAAGACCATCGAGCTCTATTTCCGCAAGGCGTTCCTGACGCCGGAGGTCTGCGCCCAGCTGGTCGATCGCATCGACGCCAAGCGGAGGCCGTCGACCATCGCCGACGACTATGGAATCCCCGGTTTCCGCACCAGCGAGACCTGCGACCTCGACAGCGCCGATCCCGTGGTGGCGGGGGTGGAGGCGCAGATCTGCGCCCTGACCGGCCTCGATCCGCGCCACGGCGAGCCGACCCAGGGTCAGCGCTACGCCGTCGGCCAGGAGTTCAAGCTGCACACCGACTATTTCGAGCCGAACGGCGCCGACTTCGCCCAGTTCTGCGCCGTCGCCGGCCAGCGCACCTGGACGGTGATGATCTTCCTCAACGAACCGGAAGACGGCGGCGCCACCCGCTTCAAGCGCATCGACCGGGTCATCAAGCCGGAGACCGGCAAGCTGCTGGCCTGGAACAACCTCGACGCCAACGGCTTCGTCAACGGCTGGACCCTGCACGCCGGCATGAAGGTGCGGGCGGGGACCAAGTACGTCATCACCAAGTGGTTCCGCCAAAGGCCGTGGGGGTGAATTGCCCTCTCCCCTTGTGGGAGAGGGAGGGGCCCAGCCGCAGGCTGGGAGGGTGAGGGGTCGCGCCGCCCTCACCGGCCATCGTCGCGAGACCCCTCTCCCTCCCATCGCTGACGCGACGGGCCCCTCCCTCCCCCGCAAGGGGGGAGGGTTGAGATCAGTTCTCCCGGTCCTTCCGCCGCGGCGTGATCGCCGGCGGCAGGGCCGCGACGGGGATGCCGTCCTCCACGAGGGCCCGCACCTGCGGCGCCGTCGCCTCGCCGTAGATGTGGCGGGCCTCGCTGTCGCCCTCGTGGATGTCGCGGGCCTCCTGTGCGAAGCGATCGCCGACGTAGTCGAAGTTCTGCTCGACGTGGCGGCGCGCCTTTTCGATCTGCTCCAGCATCATGGTCCGCGCCGCGTCGGGGATGGCGGCGGCGGTGCGCTTGGTGCCGGCGACGGCCGGGGCCATGATCTGCTTCCTCACCGCGTGCGAGGCGCAGAAGGGGCATTCCACCAGGCCGCGTTCCGTCTGGCTGTCATAGGAATCGGAGCTGTCGAACCAGGCCTCGAACGCATGGTCCTGATCGCAGAGAAGCGCGTACCGGATCATGGCGCGGCGAACGCGCGGGCGTTGAGGAGCGAAGGGATGGCGGCGCGCGCCTTGGTCACCGCCTCCAGGTCGAGATCGGCGAGGAAGACGCCGGGCGCGTCGTCGTCGGCGCGGGCGAGGATCTCGCCCCACGGGCCGATGATCAGCGAGCGGCCCCAGGTGCCGCGGCCGTCCTCGTGCATCCCCCCCTGCGCCGCCGCCAGGATGAAGGCGCCGGTCTCGATGGCCCGGGCGCGCAGCAGGGTCTCCCAGTGCGCCTCGCCGGTGGGACGGGTGAAGGCGGCGGGCACGGCGATCACCGTCGCGCCCTTCTCGGCCAGGGCCCGGTAGAGGGCGGGAAAGCGCATGTCGTAGCAGACGGTCAGGCCCATCGGCCCGAACGGCGTTTCCGCCGCCACCGCCGTCTCGCCCGGGATATAGACCGCCGACTCGCGGTAGCGCTCGCCATTGGGCAGGTCGACGTCGAACATGTGGATCTTGTCGTAGGTGGCCTGGATGGCCCCGTCGGGGCCGACCAGGATCGAGCGGTTGGCGAAGCCCGCCCCATCCTCGCGGCGCACCAGGGCCGAGCCGATCAGCAGCCGCACCCTCAGCTCGCCGGCCAGGCGGGACAGGCCCTGCACCACCGGATCGTCGGCCACGGACGTGATCTGCTCCGCCAGCTTGGCCTTGTCCTTCTGGATGATGTTGGTGGCCTCGGGCGTGACGATCAGCTGCGCGCCGCCGGCCGCCGCTTCGCGCACCAGCGGCTCGGCGTGCGCGAGCGCATCGGCGAGGCGGGCCGGGGTGCGCAGCTGGACGACGGCGGCGCGCAGCGTCGTCATGCGGCCAGCAGCTTGTCGAGTTCGCCGGAGCGATCCAGGGCCAAGAGGTCGTCGCAGCCGCCGATGTGGCGCCCGTCGATGAAGATCTGCGGGAAGGTCGAGCGGCCGTTCGACCGCTGCACCATGTCGCGCTTCTTGTTCACATCCTGGGACGCGTCGTCGATCTCCTTGAAGTCGACGCCCTTGCTGGTGAGCAGGCCAAGGGCGCGGGCGCAGTAGCCGCAGAACGGTCTGGTGTAGATCTCGACGGAAGCCATCAATCAGAACCCGAAGCTGAAAAGGGATCGCTTCATATAGTGAGGTCCGCGGCGGCGCGCACCCTCGCGACCGTCGCCACGTCCACCGCCGACGCCCCGGCGCCCAGCAAAGCGCGCGCGCAGGCCTCCGCGGTGGCGCCCGTGGTCAAGACGTCGTCGATCAGCAGCACCCGCTTGCCGACCACCCTGGCCGCCTGGCCCGGCGCGACCTCGATCGCGCCGCGCAGGTTCATCCGCCGCCCCCGCCCCGACTTGCCGGCCTGGCTGGCGGTGGCGCGCTTGCGGCGCAGCAGGCCGGGCACATGCGTCAGGCCGGTGCGGCGGGCCAGGGGCCGGGCGATCTCGGCGGCCTGGTTGTAGCGGCGCGAGAGCAGGCGCAGCGGATGCAGCGGCACGGGCGTGATCAGCTCGGCGTCGGCGATCAGCGGGGCGGCCGCCCGCGACAGCCATGCCGCGAACAGGACGGCGAGCTCCGGCCGGTCGGCGTGCTTCAGTTGCAGGATCAGGTCGCGGGAGTTGTCGTCGTACAGGCACGCCGCCCGCGCCCGGGCGAAGGCGGCGGGGCGCGCCTCGCACAGGGTGCAGCGCGCCCCCTCCCCCAGGCCGTATTCGAACGGCAGGCCGCAGCCGTCGCAGACCGGGTCCTCCAGGAACTGGATCCGCCCCCAGGCCCCGCCCGAAAGGCCCACGCTCTGCGGCCGCGCCCCGCCGTCCAGCGCCTGCGGCGGCAGGACCAGATCGAGCGCGCCCCGGAGCGCTGCGGCGACGGCGTGGTGCATGGGCCAAGCGTCGAGTTCCCAACGCCCGGCGTCAAGCACCCAATCCCGTCATCCTCGGGCGAAGGCCGCAGGCCGTAGACCCGAGGACCCAGCAGCCCCGCCCTTGCCGCCGCACGACCCAGCTTCCCCGTCCGTGCCGCTAGGTCCTCGGGTCTTCGCTACGCTCCGCCCGAGGATGACGATGGGGGGTGGCCTCCTTGCCGCTCCCGCCCCATCTTCCGGCCGATGAGCGACGCCCCGCCCCGCCTGTTCGACCGCGCCGTGCACCGCAGCCACCTGGACCGCGCCGCGGGCGGCTACGCCGGCTTCCTCAAGCAGCGGGTCGCCGAGGACGCGGCCGAGCGGCTCTTCACCATCCTGCGCGACTTCCCCCTGGCCCTCGACCTCGGCTCGCGGGACGGCGCCCTGGCCCGCGCCCTGCAACAGGAGCCCGCCGCCAACCGGGTCGGGACCATCATCGCCGCCGACCTGTCCTCAAGGATGCTGGGCCACAACCCGGCGGGACTGCGCGCCGTCGTGGACGAGGAGCGGCTGCCCTTCGGCCCCGAGAGCCTCGACCTCGTCGTCTCCCTGCTCTCCCTGCACTGGACCAACGACCTCGTGGGCGCCCTGGTGCAGATCCGCAGGGCCCTGAAGCCCGACGGCCTGTTCATCGGCGCCCTGTTCGGCGGCCAGACCCTGACCGAGCTGCGCCAGTCGCTGCTGCTGGCCGAGGCCGAGCTGTCCGACGGGGCGGGCCTCAGGGTCTCGCCCTTCGCCGACGGCTTCGACGCCGCCGGCCTGTTGCAGCGGGCCGGCTTCGCCCTGCCGGTGTCCGACATCGACCGCCTGACCGTCCGCTACGACCATCCGCTGAAGCTGATGGCCGACCTGCGCGCCATGGGCGAGACCAACGCCCTGATCGACCGGGCGAGGAAGCCCCTCAGCCGCCGGGTCCTGGCGCGCACCTGCGAGATCTACCAGCAGCAGTTCGGCCTCCCCGACGGGCGCATCCCCGCCACCTTCGAGATCGTCTCCATGACCGGCTGGGCCCCGCACGCCTCGCAGCAGCAGCCCCTGCGCCCCGGCTCGGCCAAGATGCGCCTGGCCGACGCGCTCGGCGTGGTCGAGCACAAGCTCGGCCGCGAATGAGCCGGCCGCTGACCGCGGGCGAGGTCGCCCTGGCCCGCAGCGTGTTCGGCGAGGCCATCGACTACGCCAAGGTCACCATCTCGGACCGGTCCTGGGGCTGGGCCGCCATCGTGTTCGGATCACGCATCACCTTCCCGCCCCACCATCCCGCGCCGAGGAACTTCGCCGCCGAGGGCGTCAAGCTGCAGGCCTGGCTGATCCACGAGCTGACCCATGTCTGGCAGTTCCAGACCGCCCCGGCCCGCACCCTGGCCAGCTGGGCGATGGTCCTCGTCGGCGGCGGCTACGGCCCCGGCCAGCCCGGCTATCGCTACGGCCTGCCGCTGAAGGCCTGGGACGCCTACAACCTCGAACAGCAGGCCTCGATCGTCGAGCACGCCTTCCTGCTCTGGCGCGGCGCCCCCAGCCCGGCGGCCCCGAAGGGCGCGACGCTGGCGGATTACGAGGGCTACGGCCCGTTCGCCTGCTAGTGCGGGCTTCGAGACGCGCAAGCTGCGCTCGCGCTCCTCAGCCTGACGACGGTTTCTGCAATTCCCCACGCTCGTCATCCTGAGGAGCCCGAGGAACTCGGGCGTCTCGAAGGACGCAGATCGCTAGAGCCAGTCCCTCAGGTAAGCACACAGCGGCTCGTCGGCCGGCGGCATCGGGTAGTTCGCGAACTCGCTCGGCTTGACCCAGGCCAGGGCCGCGTGCTCGCGCCGCTGCACGAAGCCGTCCCAGCGCCGCAGCAGATACAGCGGCATGAGCAGATGGAAGTCCTCATAGGCGTGGCTGGCGAAGACGAAGGGGGCGAGGCAGGCCTGCTTGACCTCGATGCCCAGCTCTTCGTTCAGTTCACGGATCAAACAGGCTTCCGGCGTCTCGCCCGCCTCGACCTTGCCGCCGGGGAACTCCCACAGACCGGCCAGCTGCTTGCCTTCGGGCCGCTGGCAGATCAGCACCCGCCCGTCGACGTCGACCAGGGCGGCAGCGACCACAAGGAGCAGCTTGGACGACATCCTAAAACCCGCTCATCCCCGCGGAAGCGGGGACCCAGTTCGAACCGCCGCACGCCCAGCCAAAGACCTGGTCCCCGCTTCCGCGAGGATGAGCGGAAATAATAGCCTAAGACCGGTAGTCGCCGTTGATCGAGATGTAGCCGTGGGTCAGGTCGCAGGTCCACATGGTGGCGGACGCCTTGCCGACGCCCACCTCGACGGCGACCTCAAGTTCGGACCGCTTCATGTAGGCGCTCATGGCCTCTTCGCTGTAGTCCGCAGCCACGGCCCCGTCCTTGGCGGCCCATAGCTCGCCGAAGCGGATCGACAGCTTCTCGCGGTCCATCGGCTCGTCGGCGCGGCCAACCGCCATGGTGATGCGGCCCCAGTTGGCGTCCTCGCCGGCGAAGGCGGTCTTGACCAGGGGGCTCTCGCAGATGGTCCGGGCCATCTTGCGCGCCGAGGCCTCGGTGGTCGCGCCCGAGACGGTGACCTTGACGAACTTGGTCGCCCCCTCGCCGTCGCGGACCAGCTGCTGGGCAAGGTCCATCAGCACGCTCATCAGGGCGATGCGGAAGGCTTCCAGCCGGGGGTCGGAAGCGTCCTCGATCCGCGGCGCCCCGCTGGCCCCCGTCGCGAACAGTAGGCAGGTGTCGTTGGTCGAGCGGTCGCCGTCGACCGTCACCGCGTTGAAGGTGCGCACCACGGCCGGGGTCAGCAGGGCCTGCAGCGCCTTGGCCGAGATCGCCGCGTCGGTGGCCACGAAGGCCAGCATGGTCGCCATGTCGGGGGCGATCATTCCCGAGCCCTTGGCGATCCCCGACACGCGCACCGGCACGCCGCCGATCTGGGCCATGGCCGTGGCGCCCTTGGGGAAGGTGTCGGTGGTCATGATGCCGGCGGCGGCCCGGGCCCAGTTGTCGGCCGACAGCCGGTCCTCGACCTCGCCGGTCTTGGCCTCGATCTTGGCCGCATCCAGCAGCACGCCGATCACGCCGGTGGAGGCGACCAGCACCTGTTCGGGCCGCCCGCCCGCGATGGCGCCGACGGCGGCGGCCGAGCGCCTGGCGGCCTCATAGCCCGCGGCGCCGGTGAAGGCGTTGGCGCAGCCGGCGTTGATCACCATGGCGCGGATGTCCTCGCCGCCGGTGGCCTTCAGCGCGTCGACGCACCAGTCGACCGGCGCCGCCCGCACCCCGTGCCGCGTGAACACCCCGGCGCAGGTCGTACCGGGCTCGAAGCGCATCACCACCAGGTCTTCGCGCTCGTGCTTATAGAATCCCGCGCGCGCAGCCGCGAGCTCGACCCCGGCGACGGTCCCCATGGCGGGGAACGGGACGGCGAGCGGAGAGACGGCCAGGCCCGGCTTGCCGGGGGCGGTGGGTTGCGCGGTCATCAGCGGGCCTGGGTGTTGGCGGAGGCGGGGGGAACGGGCGGGCCTTCGGCGGCCGGCGCGGCGGAGGCCGGCTCGCGCGGCGCGCCGGGGGCGTCGGCCGGGCGGCTCAGCAGCACCTCGACCTTGGTCCCCTCGCGCAGGCGGCCCAGCAGGGAGCGGATCTCGTCATAGGTCAGGAAGCGGATGATCTGCGGCCGGGCGTCCTCGAGGCTGATCGGCTCCTCCGGCCGCATGTCCTCGATCCGCACCAGGGCCCAGCCGTCGGTGGTCTGGAACGGGCCGACGGTCTGGTCCTTCTGCGCCGCCTTCAGCGCCGTCTTGTAGGCGTCGGGCATGGCGTCGAGGGTGAAATAGCCCAGGTCGCCGCCGTTGAAGCGGGTGGCCTGGTCGATCGAGCGCTGCAGGGCCAGGGTCTCGAACGAGGCGCCGGTGTCGAGCAGCTTCTTCACCGCCTCGGCCTCGGCCTGGGTGGCGACGAGAATCTGGCGCGCCTTGATCTCCTCGGAGCGCTGCGACAGGCGCTGCTGCTCCTGATAGAGGGCCCGGATGGCGTTCTCGTTGACGGCCCGGTCGACCACGCTCTCGACCAGGATGTCGCCCAGCACCCGCTCGCGCGCGGCCAGCAGCCGCCGCTGGGCGAGCGGATCGCGCTGCAGCCGCAGCCGCTGCGCCTCCTTGGCCAGCAGTTTCTGGTCGACCACCTGGTCGAGGGTGCGCCGGAACAGGTCGGACGAGACGTCGAGGGGCTCGCCCTCGCCGATCAGGCCCTGGGTCACCGCCTGGCGGCGCACGTCGGAGACCCAGATGGTCTCGCCGGCCACCCGCGCCGCCGCCCGGTCGCCCGGCTCGGGGCGGGCGTTGGCGTTGGGCTCCCGGTCGCAGGCGGCGAGCGCGAAGGCTGCCGCCAGCGCGAACGCGAGGACCGTCCTGGGATGAAAGGTCGTGGCCGCCATGGGTTTAGTCATCCAATCCTTGTCATCCCGGACGGCCCGTCAGGGCCGATCCGGGACCCAGGGCTACAGGCGCGCCCGGTCCCTCCTGGGTCCCGGCTCTCCGCTGCGCTCCGGCCGGGATGACAGCTGTGACGGGATTGGGAGGAAAAGGCCGTCGCGTTGACAGGCCTTGGTCGGCTGCTTAAGTCTCGCGCGCGCGCAAGTCGAGCGGTTTTTCCGGGTGCGAGCGGCGGCTGGACGCTGCCGCCGCCGGCCCTTTTTTCGGCTCAGGCTTCGTGTCCTTTCCCTCGGCGGATTATGCGCACCTGCGACGCGTATCCGCCTGTTCGCGGACGTTTCATGCTCGGTCTCGCCAAGAAGTTCTTCGGTAGCTCCAACGACCGCAAGCTCAAGTCGTACGCGGCTCGGGCGCTTGCGATCAACGCCCTTGAGCCGAAGTTCCAGGCCATGTCGGACGACGAACTGCGCGGCCAGACCGCCGCGTTCAAGGACCGCCTGGCCAAGGGCGCCACCCTCGACGACATTCTCGACGAGGCCTTCGCGGCCGTGCGCGAGGCCTCCAAGCGCACCCTCGGACAGCGCCACTACGACGTGCAGCTGGTCGGCGGCATGGTGCTGCACTTCGGCGGCATCGCCGAGATGCGCACCGGCGAGGGCAAGACCCTGGTCGCCACCGCCCCCACCTACCTCAACGCCCTCGAGGGCAAGGGCGTCCACGTCATCACCGTCAACGACTACCTGGCCAGCCGCGACTCTGAGTGGATGGGCCAGGTCTACCGCTTCCTCGGCCTCAGCGTCGGGGTGATCGTCCACGGCCTGTCCCAGGGCGAGCGCAAGCGGGCCTATGGCTCGGACATCACCTACGGCACCAACAACGAGTTCGGCTTCGACTACCTGCGCGACAACCTCGTCTATGACGCGAGCGAGATGGTCCAGCGCGGCCACAACTTCTCCATCGTCGACGAGGTGGACTCCATCCTCATCGACGAGGCGCGCACGCCCCTGATCATCTCCGGCCCGACCGAGGACCGCTCCGAGTTCTACAAGACCATCGACAAGCTGGTCCGCGAGCTGATCAAGGACAAGGACACCTACGACCACGACGAGAAGCAGAAGCAGGTCCTGCTGACCGAGCACGGCAACGAGACGGGGCGAGGTGATCCTGATCGACGAGTTCACCGGCCGCATGATGCAGGGCCGCCGCCTGTCCGAAGGCCTGCACCAGGCCATCGAGGCCAAGGAAGGCGCCGACATCCAGCCCGAGAACCAGACCCTGGCCTCGGTGACGATCCAGAACTACTTCCGCCTCTATAAGAAGCTGTCCGGCATGACCGGCACCGCCTCCACCGAGGAGGCCGAGTTCCAGGACATCTACAAGATGGCGGTGTCGGAGATTCCGACCAACCGCCCGGTCGCGCGCATCGACGACGACGACGAGGTCTATCGCTCCACCGCCGAGAAGAACCAGGCCATCCTGGCCCAGATCGCCGACTGCCACGTGCGCGGCCAGCCGATCCTGGTCGGCACCGTCTCGATCGAGAAGTCCGAGGAGCTGTCCGAGCTCCTCACCGCCTACGAATACACCGACGCCGACGGCAAGGTCCGCAAGGGCCTGCCGCACCAGGTGCTGAACGCCCGCTACCACGAGCAGGAGGCCTTCATCGTCGCCGACGCGGGCGTCCCCGGCGCGGTGACCATCGCCACCAACATGGCCGGCCGCGGCACCGACATCCAGCTCGGCGGCAACCTGGAGATGCGCATGCAGCGCTGGCGCCAGGAGCAGCGCAACCAGGGGATCGCGGTCACGGACGAAAGCACCGCCGCCTACGAGGCCCAGGTCCAGGCCGAGATCGCCGCCGCCAAGGCCGCGGCCCTGGCCGCCGGCGGCCTCTATGTGCTGGGCTCCGAGCGCCACGAGAGCCGGCGCATCGACAACCAGCTGCGCGGCCGCACCGGCCGCCAAGGCGACCCGGGCCGCTCCAAGTTCTTCCTGTCGACCGAGGACGAGCTGCTGCGCATCTTCGCCGGCGAGCGGCTGGAAGCCATCATGCGGAACTTCGGCGTCGCCGAGGGCGAGGCCATCACCCACAAGTGGCTGAACTCGGCCATCGCCACGGCCCAGAAGAAGGTCGAGCAGCGCAACTACGAGATCCGCAAGAACCTGCTGAAGTACGACGACGTCGTGAACGACCAGCGCAAGGCCGTGTTCGAGCAGCGCCAGGAGTTCATGCACGACACCGACCTGTCGGACATCGTGGCCGAGTTCCGCCGGGACACCGTCGCCGACCTGGTCGCCCGCCACCTGCCGCCCAAGGCCTATGCCGAGCAGTGGGACATCGAGGGCCTGTCCGAGCGGGCCAAGTTCCTGCTCGGCCTCGACCTGCCCCTGGCCGAATGGGCCGCCGAGGAAGGCATCGGCCACGAGGACGTGGAGAAGCGGATCTTCGAGGCGGTCGAGACTCGCGCCGCCGAGCGCCTCGCCCTGATCGGCGAAGAGCAGATGCGCGGCCTCGAGAAGAACTTCCTGCTGCAGATGATCGACATGCAGTGGCGCGAGCACCTGATGCACCTCGACCACCTGCGCCAGGTCATCGGCCTCAGAGGCTACGGCCAGCGCGACCCCCTGAACGAGTACAAGACCGAGGCCTTCTCCCTGTTCGAGAAGCTGCTGGTCGAGCTGCGCCAGAACGTCACCCGCTGGGTGATGACGGTCGAGTTCTACTTCGAGCAGAACGAGCCGCCCCTGGAGACCCCGGAGCTGACCGAGATCCACCTCGACCCGTCGACCGGCGAGAACACCCTGGAGTACGGCGCCCGCGGCTATGCGGGCGGCAACATGACCCCCGAACAGCTCGAGGCCCTGCCCGTCTCGGCCCTGCCCGGCGACTGGGAAAAGACCAGCCGCAACGCCAACTGCCCCTGCGGCTCGGGCAAGAAGTTCAAACACTGCCACGGCCAGCTGGTCTGAGTTTTTCCGCTCATCCCCGCGGAAGCGGGGACCCAGGGTTTAGCCGCCGCACTTTCTGCAAAGATCTGGGTCCCCGCTTCCGCGGGGATGAGCGGGTGTATGACTGGCCTTGAATCCCCGCCCTGCCGGCCTATCTGATCCGCAACAAGTTCTGGTACAGATAAGGAGCGTTTGCGATGATCGACCGCCGGCCCTTCGACGCCCTCGGCTATGCCGACCATGGTTGGCTGAAGGGGCGCCACCACTTCTCCTTCGCCGACTATCACGACCCCAAGCGCATGAGCTGGGGCGCGCTGCGGGTGTGGAACGACGACGAGATCGCCGCGGGCACGGGCTTTCCGCCCCACCCGCACCGGGACATGGAGATCATCACCTATGTCCGCGAAGGCGCGATCACCCATGAGGATTCCCTGGGCAACAAGGGCCGCACCGAGGCCGGCGACGTCCAGGTGATGTCGGCGGGCACGGGCGTGCGCCACTCCGAGTACAACCGCGAGACCGAGCTGACCAAGATCTTCCAGATCTGGATCATCCCCGACCGCGCCGGCGGCGAGCCCTCCTGGGGCGCGGCCGCCTTCCCCAAGACCGACCGGGCCGGCCACTTCGTGCCCCTGGCCTCGGGCGTGGCCGGCGACACCGACGTCCTGCCGATCCGGGCCAACGCCCGCGTGCTGGGCGCCACGGTCGAGGCCGGCAAGACCGCCACCTACGGCGCCGACCCCGGCCGCCACCTGTACCTCGTCTCGACCAAGGGCGTGGTGGAGGTCAACGGCGTCCGGCTCAACGCCCGCGACGGCGCCGCCATCACCGGCGAGGCCGCGATCCAGGTCACGGCGGTGGACGGCGAGGCCGAGGTGGTCCTGGTCGACGCGGCCTAGCCACGGGCCGATTCCGGAGCAAGGATCGGAGTTCGGGGCGGGGCCTGGAATGAAATGCTCTCCCGCACAAGGAGATCGCATCATGACCCAGGCCCTCGTCTTCACCCTCTCGCGTCTGCCCACCCCGCTGGGGACCATGCTCGTCGCGACCGACGCGCAAGCCCGCCTGCGCGTGCTCGACTGGGACACCCACACCGAGCGCATGCAGCGCCTGCTGGACCGCCAGTACGGCAAGGGCGCCGTCCGCCTCCAGGACGGCCCGGCGCCCGAACCGCTCGCCGGCAAGCTCCAGGCCTATTTCGCCGGCGACCTCGCCGCCATCGACGACATCGCGGTGGAGACCGGCGGCACGGCGTTCCAGCGCGCGGTGTGGGCGGCGCTCCGGGCCATTCCGGCCGGCCAGACCTGGACCTACGGCCGCCTCGCCGCCCACATCGGCCGGCCGGCGGCGGTGCGCGCGGTGGGGCTGGCCAACGGGGCCAACCCGATCGGCGTCGTGGTCCCCTGCCACCGGGTCATCGGCGCCAACGGCGGCCTGACCGGCTATGGCGGCGGCATGGACCGCAAGGCCTGGCTGCTGCAGCACGAGGCCGCCCCCGCCGCCGCCCGCGCGGCGTGAGGCTTAGCCGGCGTTAGCCACCTTTTCGCAACACCTTCCCCCCATGATGGCCTCAACATCATGCGCCGGGGGGCCACGCCTTTGACTTCCAAGACCGTCTTGCTGCTGCGCGTCGTCGCCACCGTCAGCCTTCTGGCGACCAGCCTCGGCGTGCAGGGCTGCGTGGGGACCATCGCGGCCAGCGCCATCGGCGCCACCGGCAAGGTCGCCGGCTCGGCGGTCGGCGCCACCGGCCACGTCGCCGGCTCCGCCATCCGCGGCGGCCGCGGCCAGCGCGACTAACCCACAAAAGACGCCGGACCGCCCCTAGGCCACCAGGGAATAGTCCGGCGAACCGCGCAGCCGGTTGGCGTCCTTCAATGGCGGGGCGCCATAGAGCCGGCTGTAGTCGCGGCTGAACTGCGAGGGGCTCTCGTAGCCCACCGCAAAGCCCGCGCTGGCCGCGTCCATCGCCTCCACCACCATCATCCGCCGCGCCTCCTGCAGCCGCACCCGTGTGCGATACTGCAGGGGGCTGAGCGTCGTGGCCGCCTTGAAGTGGCTGTGAAACGACGAGGGGCTCATGCCGGCCTCAGCCGCCAGGCGCTCGACGCTGACCGGCTGGGCGTAGTGGCGGCGCAGCCAGGCGATGGCGCGGCTGACCTTGGCCAGGCGGCTCTCGGCGGCGGCGATGTGGCGGATCATCGGCGCCTGCGCCCCCGACAGCAGCCGATAGAGGATTTCCCGCTCGGCGAGGGGGGCCAGGGCGGGGGCGTCCGCCGGCGTATCGAGAAGGCGCGCCAGCCGCAGCGCCGCGTCCAGCAGGCCCGGCTCCACCTGGCTGACGCCCAGGGCGGGGCCCATCGGCTGCCCCATCGGCTGCCCCATCGATTGCGGAGCCGGCTCCGGCGCGCTCTGCTGGATCAGGTCGGACAGCGCCGGCAGGTCGATGTCGAGCGCCAGGCACAGGTACGGCCGCTCTAGGCTCGCCTCCAGGATCGAGCCCACCAGCGGCAGGTCGACGGACACCAGCAGGTACTTCGCCGGATCGTAGACATAGCTGCGCCCGCCCAGCTCCACCTGCTTGCGCCCCTGGGCGATGATGCACAGCGACGGCCGGTAGACCGACGGCACAGCCTCCGTCGGCCTGCAGGATCGGATAAGGCTGAGCCGGGGCAGGATGCTGGGGTGCATCCCTTCCGCCGGCACGTGACGGTCGATGATCTCGGCGAGTTCGTCGATCTGGCGCATGCCGCACCCTGTCGCCTCCCCGCGCCCGGGGCAAGAACCCGCGACGGGGTTTTGCAGGATCGTGCAAGAATCCCGGAGAGCCGTTCTACCGCCAGAGCCGTCGCTCGGACGACAAAGGCTTCAGCGCCGACGCCATCCCGGGTCGGCCCGAAGGAGCCAGAAGATCATGTCAGACACACACAGCAAGGTCGTCGTCATCACCGGGGCGAGCAGCGGCATCGGCGAGGCGACCGCCCGCACCCTGGCCGCCGCCGGCATGAAGGTCGTCCTCGGCGCCCGCCGCACCGACCGCCTGCAGGCCCATGTCCAGCAGATCCAGGCCGCGGGCGGCGAGGCCGCGTTCCAGGCCCTCGACGTCGCCGACGCCGCAGCGTTCGAGGCCTTCGTCGCCTTCGCCGAGGCCCGCTTCGGCCGCGTGGACGTCCTCGTCAACAACGCCGGCCTGATGCCGCTGTCGCCGCTGGCGGCGCTGAAGACGGACGAGTGGGACCGGATGATCGACGTCAACGTCCGCGGCGTGCTCAACGGCGTCGCCGCGGTCCTGCCGCGCTTCCAGGCGCAGGGCGGCGGCCATGTGGTCAACGTCGCCTCGGTCGCGGCCCACGGCGTGTGGCCGACGACGGCGGTCTATTCGGCGACCAAGGCCGCGGTGTGGAACATCACCGAGGGGCTGCGGCAGGAGCATCCGCAGATCCGCACCACGATCATCTCGCCCGGCGTCGTGGAGAGCGAGCTGGCCGCCACCATCACCGACCCCGACACCGCCGCCTACATCGAACAGGCGCGGATGGTCGCCCTCAAGCCCGACGTCATCGCCCAGGCCATCCGCTACGCCATCGACCAACCCGCCGACGTCGCCATCAACGAGATGATCGTGCGCCCGATGGGCGGGGCCTTCTGACAGCCGGAGGGGGGGCGGGCGCGCCGCAACGCGCGCGGCGGAGGGCGATGCGGAGCGGCTGGCCGCGATCGGGATGCAGATCGCCGAGGCCCCGTCGCCGGCCCCGCCCTCCGTGGCTGCCGCGACTGACCCCCGCCCCCGCCGCCATTCTCGGACTTGGCCCGGACTCCAGCTAGCCCCCCACGCAGGGCGTAACGCCCGATGTCTGCAATGGGCTCATAGGTGACGTTGAAAGGCCTGCTTCCGCGAGAAGCTCGCCTAGCTAGTGGCTTCAAGAGACCGTACGGCTGGCTAGGTTTTGATCGTCTGGCGAGCGTTGGCGCGCACCCCAACCAGTGAACGTTACCGCGTCAGCCTTCCGCATCTCGTTGGCGAGTTCATTGACCCTGGCCTTTCCGATTACGTGTCGCTCCAGGACCTTCGGCCAGAGGTCACGCCAAGCGGCCGTTGCAGGCGCCTCTGGGATCAGGTCACGAAGGAAGGACTCCGCGAGGCGCTCTTCACCGCTCAGGAAAGCCCAGGAGGAATCAGGGGCCAACCCTGCGAGAGATCCGAACATCTCGCCTTGTTTAGTAGCGGCGACGGCGGCATTCATCTTGGCCACGCCCCTAGCTTCTTCCTGCTTCCGCAGGGCCTTGATCTGGCAACTTCGAAAAACCTCAAGTCCCACCCGGCTGCGCGTACCGTAGACCAAGCGCCCACCATCCTGCTCGACATCCCCAAAAGCGCCTTTGCATTCTTCTTTATCGACCCAAAGGGCTGGGCGGTGGATACGCGTCGGATAG
>NCED01000098.1 GCA_002280485.1 Caulobacterales bacterium 32-69-10 | reverse complement strand
GCCGTGCTGTTTGTGCAGGCGATCGTGGCGGTGGCCGCCATCTTCGGCGCGGCCAACCCGGTGGGCTGGATCACCCAGATGGCCGTGCTCACCGGCGCCGCCTTGCCCGCCGTGCTGGCCTGGTTGTTGTGCGTCTGCGCGTTCAAGCGCAAGCTCGGGCGCATGGAAGTGCAGGCCCAGTGGGCCTGCGGTGTGGGCCTGGGCGTGCTGGCGGGGCTGTACGGTTGTGGCCTGCTCGTGCTCATGGGGCTGGCCAATCCTGCGCCCTGGGTGGCCAGCGGCGCCTCGGGTGCGCTGGTGGCGGCGGTGCTCGTGGGTGCACTGGTGTGGCGTGCCAAGGCCCGCATGCCGGCGGGCACCACGGCTCGCCTGGCCGAGCTGCAGGCACGCATCCGGCCGCACTTTTTGTTCAACACGCTCAACAGTGCGATTGCCTTGGTGCGCGAGGAGCCCGCCAAGGCCGAGAGCCTGCTCGAAGACCTGAGCGAGCTGTTCCGCCATGCCCTGGCCGATGCCCAGGAGGCTGTGCCGCTGTGGCAGGAGCTGGAGCTGGCCGAGCATTACCTGGCCATCGAGCAGGTGCGTTTTGGCGACCTCGCGCGTCGAGGCTTGGCCGGTCCCGCCGTGACGGGGGTGATCGTGCCGCGACTCGTCATGCCCGCCGACAGCGCGACCCGCTGGCGCCCAGACGAAAAGACCCTGATCCTGGCCCACGAACACGCTCATATCGAACGAGGTGATCTGCGGGTCAATTCGGTCGTCGCGTTGCTGCAGTGCTTATTCTGGTGCAACCCTCTGGCGCATGTCGCGGCGATGCGTTTCCGTTTTGACCAGGAACTGGCCTGCGACGCGACGGTGATGGCGATGCAGGTTGGCCGCCGCCGCCTCTATGCCGAGGCCTTGCTAAAGGCGGATTCCGTTGTAGGGGCTCCGTTCAGTTGCAGTTGGGGCGATGTTGGACGCGGGGCGCTGGAAACGCGAGTGACCAGCCTGCGTCTGCCTCATCATGCGCCAAGCCCGACCGCCGTCTTGACCGCCACCGGTCTGGCCCTGGCCATTGCGGGGGCGGCCTGGGCGGTTCAGCCGGCGTCGCCGGAGCAGACGCAAGATCCGAGGCCCAGAATTTTGAACCTGCGCCTCTTGCCGCCTCAGGCTTCACCGCAGCCCGTCCGCACAGCAGAGACGGCTTGACAGTATTACATTTGTAATTTCATTATTCCCCGTTCGCTGAATGGAGGATAAAATGTGCCTGTCCGCCGCTCCTGTCTTCGCATCCATCTTCCGCGACGGCGGACGCTCAGCGAGGGTCCGCCCGGATCAGGTGCGCGCGCCCATCGGCGGCCTATCGTGAACCGGCTCCTGCTTTTGGCCGTCCTGATCCCGTTGACGGGGTGCGAGGCTCGCCCTGAACGCTGGGCTGAACGTCAGGCGGCAGCCGATCCGCCCGAACTGTGGCGGGTCGAGGCCTTGGGAAGCGAGGCGTCTGGCGACAAGCCGCCGTCGGTCGAGATCTGCGCCGACACCTACCTGCGTGAAGGATTTTCAAGACCCTTAGCTGAAGTGCAGGGGTTGCCTTGTACGCCGGCGGGCGATCCAATCCCGACCAAGGAGAGCCTTCTACGACGCTGCACTGTCGGAACAGCAACCCTGTTGGTGCGCACTCGCAGCGAAGGCGATGCGGACAACTTCACCGTTGAGCTGCGCGTGACGACCCTGGGCGCCGGCCCGTCACCCCCCGTTAACCACGATGGCCCATTTGGTTAACGCCTGTTCCTGGGGTCCGTTTTGCACACTCTCGTCGCCGCCGTCGAAGCGATCGATCCGCTGGTCGTCACCGGCAAGGTGGCGGGCGTGTCGGGTCTGTTGATCGAGTCGCGCGGCGGCCTTTCGCGTCTGGCGGTCGGGGCGCGGGCCGAGATCAGCCGGCGCGGATTGACGGCCCTGCCGGCCGAGGTGGTGGGCTTCCGCGATTCCAAGGCCCTGCTGATGCCGTTCGGCCCGGTCGAGGGCGTCGCCCCCGGCGCCGAGATCCGCATCATCGACCAGGCCGCCAGCGTGCGCCCGACCACCGCCTGGCTGGGCCGCATCATCGACGCCTTCGGCCAGCCCATCGACGGCAAAGGCCCCCTGCCCCAGGGGCCGGCCCCCTATCCGCTGCGCGCGCCCCCGCCCCCGGCCCATTCGCGCGGCCGGGTGGGCGAGCGGCTGGATCTGGGGGTGCGGGCCATGGACGTCTTCACCACCACCTGCCGGGGCCAGCGCCTGGGCATCTTCGCCGGCTCGGGCGTGGGCAAGTCGGTGCTGCTGTCCATGCTGGCCCGGCAGGCCACCTGCGACGCAGTCGTGGTGGGCCTGATCGGCGAACGGGGCCGCGAGGTGCGCGAGTTCGTCGAAGAGACCCTGGGCGAAGAGGGGCTGAAACGCGCCGTCGTGGTGGTGGCCACCTCGGACGAGCCCGCCCTGAAACGCCGCCAGTCGGCCTATATGACCATGGCCATCGCCGAATATCTGCGCGACCAGGACCTGGAGGTGCTGTGCCTGATGGACAGCGTCACCCGTTTCGCCATGGCCCAGCGCGAGATCGGCCTGGCGGCGGGCGAACCGCCGACGACCAAGGGCTATACCCCCACCGTCTTCACCGAACTGCCCAAACTGCTGGAGCGGGCGGGGCCGGGACCGGTGCGGCCCGACGGCACCACGGCGGCGCCCATCACCGCCCTGTTCACCGTCCTGGTGGACGGCGGCGACCATGACGAGCCCATCGCCGACGCCGTGCGCGGTATTCTGGACGGCCATATCGTGATGGACCGCAAGATCGCCGAACGCGGCCGTTTCCCCGCCATCGACGTGCTGAAATCCGTCAGCCGCACCATGCCCGGCTGCCAGACCCCGCCCGAGCGCGAGCTGAACAAGCGCGCCCGTCAGTGCCTGTCGGCCTATGCGAACATGGAAGAGCTGATAAAGATCGGCGCCTATCGCACCGGGGCCGATCCCGTGGTGGACCGCGCCATCGCGCTGAACCCCGCGCTGGAAGACTTCCTGGGTCAGGACAAGGACGACGCCACGCGTCTTACCGATTCCTTTACCCGGCTCGAACATATTCTGAACCAAGGCATGATCAGAGAGTGAAGAAATGACCGCTTGGGCCCAATCCCTGATCCGCATCTCCAACTACGAAGTCGAGACCCTGCAGAAGCGCCTGGCCGAGATCACCAGCCGCCGCGCCACCGCCGAAATGCGCCTGGCCGTGCTGGACGCCGAGGTCGAGATCGAACGCGAACGCGCCCGGATGGACGCCGACGCAGGCATGATGCTGGGCGCCTATCTGAACGGCTGGAAGGCCCGCAAGGCCGCCGCCGAGGGTGATCTGACCGTGGTCGACGCCGAGGAAGCCGGCGCCCGCGACGCCCTGACCGGCGCCTTCGAAGAGCTGAAGAAGTTCGAACACGTCGCCGAAACCACCCGCCTGAACAAGCTCATCGCCATCGCCAAGCGCGAAACCGCCGCCTTCGACGAGTTGGGCCTGCGGAAGCGTGCGGTCTAGCCAGACACAAACCTCTCCCTCCCCCTGCGGGGGAGGGGCGTCGCGTAGCGACGGGGTGGGGGCGGCAAGGCGCCGTCGCACAGATTTGAGACGACACAGGTCTGTGGGGCCTTGCCCGGCCCGGCCCACCCGGCTTCGGCTACGCCTTCGCCCCCCTCCCCCGCAGGGGGAGGGGGAATAGAATGTCGATCTCCCGCCGCACCGTCCTCGCCTCGGGCCTCGCGCTTCCTCTGGCTGCGCCCTTGGCCGCCTGCGACCGCACCTCGGCCGAACCGACCCCGCCGAACGTCCCCCCGCTGAAATCCGTCGCCCCCTGCCCGTTCGGCACAGCGATAAAGGCGATGCAGATCGACGACCCGGACTGGGTCGCCCTGGCCCGCGCCAATGTCTCCCAGCTGACGCCCGAGTGGGAGATGAAGATGGAATATGTCCTGGCCGACGGCCTGGACCGGCCCCGCTTCGACCGCACCGACCGCATCGCCGCCTTCGCCGCCGCCGAGGGCATGGCCCTGCACGGCCACACCCTGATCTGGTACTCGCAGGGCAAGGAAGCGTTCGAGGGCCTGTCCGGCGCCGCCTTCGACCGCGCCTTCGACGGCTATATCGCCGCCATGGCCGGCCGGTATCGCGGCAAGGTCCGCAGCTGGGACGTGGTCAACGAACCGATCCTGGATGACGGCTCGGCGATGCGCGACTGTCACTGGAGCGCCCGCTACGGCCACGACGGCTATATAGTGCGGGCGTTCGAACAGGCCCGGATCGCCGATCCGGAGGCGGTGCTGTTCCTGAACGAATACAATCAGGAATCCATACCGGCCAAGGGCGCCCAGTTCCTGAAACTGGTCGAACGCCTGCTGAAGGCCGGCTGTCCGCTGCAGGGGCTGGGGCTGCAGTCCCACCTTTGGATCGACATTCCAGACGGCGTCATCGCCGCCTATATGCGCGAGATCGCCCAGTTCGGCCTGCCGATCCATGTGTCCGAGCTGGACTGCACCCTGCGAACGGAAAACCCGCTGGATCTGCGGTCCCAGGCCGACCGGCTGGCCCGCCAGTCCGCCCGCGTCACGGAACTGGCCGGCGCCTTCACCGCCCTGCCCCCGGCGCAGCGGTTCGCCTTCACCGTCTGGGGCCTGCGCGACACCGACAGCTGGTATCGCCAGGGCGACAAGGACGACGGC
>NCED01000039.1:24658-38430 GCA_002280485.1 Caulobacterales bacterium 32-69-10 | reverse complement strand
CTGGCCGACGGCAGCCTGGCGCCGCGCGAGCTGCCGGGCGCGGTGATCGTCAATCCGGTCCAGGCGGCCGTGTTGCGGTGGCGCAGCTAGGCGCCTCCAGCCGGGCCATGAAGCCGGCGCCCGCCTCCTTCAACAGGCCGCGCAGCCACTGCAGGGCGGGCCCATCGTTGTCCTTGCGCCACAGGCCAACGACGTCGAGGGGCGGCGAGGGGTAGGGCGGCTCCATCGCCATCAGGCCCAGGGCCTTGCCGAAGACCTGCACCATGCCGAGCGGCGCGGGGGTGGTCGTTTCGGAGCGGGCGACGATGGCCAGGGCCGAATGCAGGTCGGGCAGGGTGAGCGCCACGGTGCGTACGAGGCCCCTGGCGGCGAACTCGTCATCGACATTGTCGTCCACCGCCACCCGCCGCTCCACCCCTTGCTCCAGGACCGCGCCTTGGATGGTGGCGGCCGAATCGACGGTGGTCACAACGAGGTGGGACAGGGCCGCCAGCGCCTCGACGGTGAGGGGGCGGGCCGCGGCGGGATGTCCCGCGCGCAGGACCCAGACCATCCGGTCCCGGAACAGGGTCTCGCTGTCGAAACGGTCAGGCGTGCGGCCGAACCCCCCGACGACGAGGTCGGACCGGCCGGCGTCGAGCTCTTCGACCGCCCCCCGCGAGGGGCTGCGTACGCGGATGGAGGCGTGCGGCGCCTCGGCCTGCACCCGGGCGATGACCTCCGGCAGCAGCACGCTGGCGGAGTAGGGGCCGGCGGCGATGACGAAGTCGCGGTCCGTCTCCGCCGGATCGAAGGCGGCCGGCGCCAGGGCGGTCTGCAACTGCCCCATGCCCTGCCGCAGGCGCGGCGCGATCTCCAGCGCGCGGGCGGTCGGCTGCATGCCGGAGGGCCCGCGGATGAACAGCTCGTCGTCGAGGGCGTAGCGCAAACGGTTCAGGGCGTGGCTCACCGCCGACTGGGTCAGGCCGAGCCGGGTTCCGGCCCTGGTAACGCTGCCTTCATCGACGAGGGCCAGGAACACTCTAAGGAGGTTCAGGTCGAGATTGCGCAAATGAGGCACGTTCATCACCGGCGTGACCAACTCTCATTTGAGTCATAGCGACCAGCGCTTATGTGTGCACCGCGAAATTGAGCGGAATCGTGCGGCAGCTTGCGCCGTTTCCGAGGGGACGAGGGGCCGATGGCGTCAATCGACAATAGTGCGGGAAGCGCGCCTGCGGCGGCGCCGCCGCCTTCCCTCATGCGGCGTCTGCGCTGGCCGCTGATGGTGATCGTGCCGGTGGCGATGATCGCGGCGGCGGCCGTGTTCTACCTGAACGGCGGCCGCTACGAATCCACCGACGACGCCTATGTCCAGGCCGCCCGGGTGCAGGTCAGCGCCTCGATCCCCGGCCGGGTGGTCGAGCTGCTGGTCAAGGAGAACCAGCCGGTGAAGGCCGGCCAGGTGCTGTTTCGCATCGACGCCCGGGACTACGATGTGGCCATCGCCAACGCCCGCGCCCAACTGGCCCAGGCGCGGCTGCAGGTGCGCTCCACCCAGTCGTCCTACGCCCCGCGCGCCGCCGAGCTGAAGGCGGCCCAGAACGACCTCGCCTACCGGCTGAAGGAACTGGCGCGCCAGCGCCAGCTGACCGCCACCGAGGTCGGCTCGCAGCGCGAACTCGACGAACGCACCAACGACGTCAACGTCGCCCGCCAGCGCGTGGCGACCGCCCAGGCCAACCTGGAGGAGGCCCTGGCGACCATCGGCGGTTCGCCCAGCGGACCCACGGACAGCCATCCCGCCGTGCAGGCCGCCCAGGCCGCCCTGGACCAGGCCGTCCTCAACCGCTCCTACACGGTCGTGGCCGCTTCCCAGGACGGGCTGGTGACCAAGGTCGAGCAGCTGCAGGTCGGCTCGTACATCAACGCCGCCCAGCCGCTGTTCACCCTGGTGTCGGAGCGGATGTGGATCGACGCCAACTTCAAGGAAGTGCAGCTCACCTACATGCGCGAAGGCCAGAAGGGCGAGGCGGAGATCGACGCCTATCCCGGCCAGGCCTTCGCCGTCCACCTGGAGAGCCTGAGCCCGGGCACGGGCTCGGCCTTTTCGATCCTCCCGGCCGAGAACGCCACGGGCAACTGGGTGAAGGTGACCCAGCGCCTGCCGGTGCGCGTGGTGTTCGACGACCCTGAGGCCGTGCGCAACCGCCTGCACGCCGGCCTCAGCGCCAAGGTGACCATAGACACCGGGCACGTGCGCACCCTGTTCGGCAAGACGCCGCCGCCGAGTCCGCGGCCGTGACCAAGGTCGCGCCGGCGGAGGTCCCGGCGGTCAACCGCCCCATGGTCACCCTGGCGGTGATGACCACCACCCTGATGATCGTGCTCGACACGACGATCGCCAATGTCGCCCTGCCGCACATGCAGGGCACGCTCAACGCGTCGCAGGACCAGGTCACCTGGATCCTGACCTCCTACATCGTCGCCTCGGCGATCATGACCCCCCTGACCGGGTGGCTCGCGGCCCGGCTGGGGCGCAAGACCCTGTTCCTGGTCTGCGTCGCGGGTTTCACCATCGCCTCGGCCCTGTGCGGCATCGCCACCTCGATCGAGGAGATGGTGATGTTCCGGCTGCTTCAGGGCGTGTTCGGCGCGCCGATGCTGCCGATGGGACAGTCGATCCTGCTCGACATCAACCCGCGCGAGAAGCACGGCCAGGCCATGGCCCTCTATGGCATGGGGGTGATGGTGGGGCCGATCCTGGGGCCGGTCCTGGGCGGCTGGCTGACCGAGACCTACGACTGGCGCTGGTGCTTCTACATCAACGTGCCCGTCGGGATCGCCGCCGCGGCCGTCATCGTGCTGTTCATCCATGGCGGCAAGGACGCCGTCCCGCCCAAGCTCGACCTCGTCGGCTTCCTGATGCTCAGCCTTGGCATCGGGGCCCTGCAGATGATGCTCGACCGGGGGCAGGGCGAGGACTGGTTCGCCTCCGCCGAAATCTGGTTCGAGATGTGCCTGGCCGTCCTCGGCTTCTGGTGGTTCGCCATCCGCACCGCCACCACGGCGCGGCCCTTCGTGGACCGGGCCCTGTTCCGTGACCGCAACTTCGTCACCGCCTGCGTCCTGGGTTTCTTCCTGGGGGTGATGCTGTTCTCGACCCTGGCGCTGCTGCCGCCCCTGATGCAGCGGCTGATGGGCTATCCGGCCCTGCAGACCGGCATGGCGCTGGCGCCGCGCGGCATCGGCACCCTCTTCGCCATGTTCATCATGGGCCGGGTGATGGGCCGGATCGACGCCCGGCTGGTCATAGCGGCGGGCTTCACCCTCAATGCGGTGGCCCTGTGGGTCATGACCCACATGGCGCTGGGCCAGGACGACCGGCTGATCGTGATCGGCGGGGCGCTGCAGGGCCTGGGTCTGGGCATGGTCTTCGTGCCCCTGACCACCATCGTCTTCGCCACCATCCCCGGCCACCTGAGGACCGACGCCTCCAGCCTGTTCACCCTGGTGCGCAACATCGGCTCCAGCGTGGGCATCTCGATCATCGGCGCGATCCAGCTCAACAACATCGGGGCGGCGCGCAGCTCCCTGGCCGAGCATATCCGGCCGGACAATCCCCTGATCGGCGCCCTGGGCGGGCCTTACAACCTCGACTCCCAGACCGGCCTCGCCCTGCTCAACGCCGAGGTCAACCGTCAGGCGGCCATGATCGCCTATGTGGACGCCTTCTATCTGACGGGCCTGCTGTGCCTGGCCTGCGTGCCGCTGCTTCTGCTGGTGCGGTCGGCCAAACGCCAGGCGGCCCAGAAGGCCGAACCCGCCCACGCCGTGATGGAGTAGGACCGCTCGTGCCCCGCACCCTTCTATCCAAGTCCGCCTCGGCCCTGGCCCTGATCGGCGCCCTCGCCGGCTGCAAGACCGTGGGGCCCGACTTCGAGCGCCCGGCCGCGCCGGCCACCTCCGGCTACCTGGCTCCGGGCGACGCCGTCGCCGGCGCCCAGCAGGCGGCGCTGGGCGAACAGGTCGCCGCCGACTGGTGGCGCTACTTCGGCTCGGCCGAGCTCGACCAGGTGATGAGGATGGCGGTGGCGGGCAATCCGTCGATCCAGGCCGCCGAGGCGACGCTCGCCGCGCTGCAGATGCAGACCCGCGCCACCAAGGCGGGCTCGGCGCCGCAGGTGACTCTCAACGCCGGCGTCGAAGGCCAGCGCCTGAACCTGAACTCGTTCGGTTTCGACACCGCCAGCTTCCCGGACCTGAACGCCAATCCGTCCTTCGTGCTCTATTCGATCGGGCCGGCGGTCAGCTACGGGGTCTCGCCCTGGGGCCAGAACAGGCGGGCGGTGGAGGGGGCGGCGGCCCGGGCCGAGGCCCAGGCCCACCAGATCGACGCCGCCTACCTGACCATCACCGGCAACATCGCCGTCCAGGCCGCGCAGATCGCCGCGGTGCGGGCCGAGATCGCCACGGTCGAGGCCATCATCGCCGACGACCGGCGGCTGATCGACCTGGCCCGCAAGGCCGAGGAGGCCGGGGCCCAGGCCCAGGGGCCCCAGGTCGACGCCCAGGCCCTGCTCGACGCCGACCTGGCGCGCCTGCCGCCGCTGCGCCAGGACCTCGCCGCCGCCCGCCATGCGCTGGCGGTTCTGGTCGGCAAGGCGCCGGCCGACTGGCAGCCCCCGGACTTCGACATGGCCGGGCTGACCCTGCCCCAGCGTCTGCCGCTGGCCCTGCCCTCGGAACTGGTCCGCCGGCGCCCCGACATCCTGGTCGCCGAGGCGCAACTCCACGCCGCCACCGCTCAGATCGGGGTCGCGACCGCCCAGCTGTACCCCCAGATGCAGCTGACCGCCGGCCTGACCCAAACCGGCCTGTCGCCCGACAAGCTGTTCTCGACCAGCGCCACGGTGCTGAACCTCGGCCTGGCGCTGGCCGCCCCGATCTACGACGGCGGTCGCCGCAAGGCCGAGAGGGAGGTGGCGCGCCAGAACGCCAAGGCGGCCCTGGCCACTTACCAGGCCACCGTGCTCACCGCCTTCGGCCAGGTCGCCGACCTGCTCACCGCCATCGCCCATGACGAGGAGGAACTCGCGGCTCAGGTGAGGGCGCGCGAGACCGCGGGGCGGTCGTTGCAGCTGGCTCAGGCGGCCTACCGCGGCGGGGCGACCGGCATCTTGCCGGTGGTCGATGCGGGGCGGCAGCTGAATATGACGCGGGTGGCCGAGGTGCGCGCCCAGGCCCAGCGCTACACGCACACGGCCCAGCTGTTCGCCGCCACCGGCGCCGGGCTACGCGACGCGCCCGCAGCCGGGCCGCCAGCCGCCTAGCGGGCGGCGGCGCCCGTGAACAGAAGGTCGAGCTGACGGCTGAAATGGGCGTCCAACTCCTCGGCGTCGAGGGCCGCGTAGTGGGCGGTGCGGAAGTTGCGCAGATAGGCGGCGGAGATCAGGTCGATCAATATGTCGATGTCGGCGTCTGCCCGGACGTCGCCGCGCTCGACGCCCTCGACCAGGAGGCTGCGCAGGGCGCGGGCCAAGCCGGAATGGCGCAGGCGGTGCTCCTCCTCGAGCTTACGGCTCCAGCCGTAGGACGCGCCGATATAGGCCACGACCATTCGAGTGCGCGGCGCCTCATAGGCGTGGGCCACCGCCATCAGGGCCTCGATACGCTCTCGGGTTGAGCCGGTGAGCGTGGGCCGGAGCCGTTCGGCCTCCTGAAACAGCTGTTCTCGTTGTTCGGCCAGGATCTGGCACAGGATGGCGACCTTGTCGTCGAAGGTGGTGAACACGCCGCCCGGGGAAAGGCCGGCGCGCTCGGCGATCATGCGGACGGTGGTTTCCTGAAAGCCGACTTCATCGAACAAGACCCGAGCGGCTTCCAGCACCCGGGCCCGGCTCGCCTGCTTTCTCGCATCGCGTACTCGCACAACAAACCCCCGCCGCGCTCGATGAGTAACCGAACCCGTTGCAGGGACTATCCGTAGTCGCGTCATGATGACAAGGCGAGAACGCGCGACGTTAGCGCGCACCGGCGCACACTGCTGGCGAAAATATGGGCTAACATGTTCGCCGACCATGTTCAACACCTGTCAGGCGAACACCAATCCTCGGCTGGCGCCGATCGAGGCGGCGGCTTAGACTTGACGAATGGAGACCCTCTTCAACGTTCTCATCCCCATCTGCCTCGCGGCGGTGTTCATCACCTTGTGCGTGGGCGTGTACTCCCTGTTCAGGGGGGGGGAGTTCGGCCGCAGCTATTCGAACAAGCTGATGCGCCTGCGCGTGCTGCTGCAGTTCATCGCCGTTCTGGTGCTGGTCGCCGGCTTCGTGTGGAAAGGATCACACGGTTAGGTTGTGGCGCCTAGAAGGATGGCCGAGGATCGGCCTGGGCCTGGGGCGAACGACGCTCGGCCTCGGCCAGGGCCTGCTGGGCGGCCGCGGCGCGGGCGTCCACGGTGAGGGGGCGGCCGGTGATGTGCGGCAGGTAAAGAGGCGTGGCGCAGGTGCGCGTCGTCGGCTCCCACCAGTGGCCCACGCCCTCGCACTTCTGGGCCGGGATCACGTACATGAACTGGTAGGCGACCGCCACGGCGACCCCAACCACGAACAGGGCGCAGAACCCGAGCATCAGGCGATTGTAGAAACGCGTCATGGGCTCCTTTATGGGTTCGACGAACGGACGCGGCAAGACCGCGCGCGGATACGCCACACGGAGTCCCCATGAAGGTGCTGGTCCCGGTCAAGCGGGTGATCGACTACAATGTGAAGGTCCGGGTGAAGTCGGACCAGACCGGCGTCGACCTCGCCAATGTGAAGATGTCGATGAACCCCTTCGACGAGATCGCCGTCGAGGAGGCCGTGCGCCTGCGCGAAAAGGGCGTCGCCACCGAGGTGGTGGTCGTATCCATCGGCCCGGCCCAGGCCCAGGACACCATCCGCACCGCCCTGGCCATGGGCGCCGACCGGGGCCTGCTGCTGCAGACCGACCAGGACCTCGAGCCCCTGGCCGTCGCCAAGCTGCTGCAGGCGGTGGTCGGCGAGGAGCAGCCCAAGCTGGTCCTGATGGGCAAGCAGGCGATCGATGGCGACAACAACGCGGTGGGCCAGATGCTGGCCGCCCTGCTCGACTGGCCGCAGGCGACCTTCGCCTCCGCGGTGGAGCTGAACGGCGAGGCGAGCGCGAAAGTCACCCGCGAGGTGGACGGCGGCCTGCAAACCATCGAGGTCGACCTGCCGGCGGTGGTCACCGCCGACCTGCGCCTGAACGAGCCGCGCTACGCCTCCTTGCCCAACATCATGAAGGCCAAGAAGAAGCCGATCGAGGTCAAGGCGGCCGCCGACTATGGGGTCGATATCGCGCCGCGGTTGACGGTGCTCAAGGTCACCGAGCCGCCCAAGCGCGGGGGCGGGGTCAAGGTCGAGACCGCCGCCGATCTGGTCATGAAGCTGAAGAACGAAGCCGGGGTGCTCTGAAGATGGCCGTCCTTGTCCTCGCCGACCACGACAACGCCCACCTGCGCGACACCACCGCCAAGACGGTGACGGCCGCCCAGATCCTGTCCACCGATGTCGACGTCCTCGTGCTGGGCGAGGGCGCCAAGGCGGTGGCCGACGCCGCCGCCCAGATCGCGGGCGTCCGCAAGGTGCTCCTGATGGAAGGGCCCGAGCTGAAGGCCATGCTGGCCGAGGCGGCGGCCGCCGCCGTGGTTCCCCTGATGGACGGCTACGACGCCTTCCTCACCCCCGCCACCTCGGTCGGCAAGAACGTCGCCCCGCGCATCGCCGCCAAGCTGGACGTCAGCCAGATCTCCGACGTGATCGAAGTGGTCGACGGCTCGACCTTCGTGCGCCCCATCTACGCCGGCAACGCCCTGGAGACGGTGTCTTCCTCGGAGGCCAAGAAGGTGATCACGGTGAGGCCGACCGCCTTCAAGGCCGCCGCCGATGGCGGTTCGGCGCCGGTCGAGACCGTGGCCGCACCGACGGTCCAGGCCCACGCCCGCTTCGTCTCGGAGGCCGTCACGGCCTCGGACCGCCCCGAGCTGGGGGCGGCCAGGATCGTGGTGTCCGGCGGCCGGGCCCTGGGGTCGGCCGAGGAGTTCAACGGGGTGCTCGAGCCCCTGGCCGACAAGCTGGGGGCGGCCATCGGCGCCTCCCGCGCGGCGGTGGACGCCGGCTACGCCCCCAACGACTACCAGGTCGGCCAGACCGGCAAGGTGGTGGCGCCGGACCTCTACATCGCCATCGGCATCTCTGGCGCCATCCAGCACCTGGCCGGGATGAAGGACAGCAAGGTCATCGTCGCCATCAACAAGGATCCGGAGGCGCCGATCTTTCAGATCGCCGACTACGGCCTGGTGGCGGACTACAAGACGGCCATCCCCGAACTGATGCGCGCCCTGGGCTAGGCCGGCGCCGCCGCGCCTGCGGCCGGCGCCTTGCGTTGCATCGCAGCAAAGACTTTTCCGCGACGCCTCGTGTCGTGTTAGAAACATGCGTCAATTGGGGGTCGCTAAAGCCGGAAAGGCGCTGCGAGCATGACTGATATCAAGACCGTCGGCATTGTCGGGGCCGGCCAGATGGGCGCGGGGATCGCCCACGTCTGTTCGGCGGCGGGCTACAAGATCCTGTTCCACGACGTTTCCGCCGACCGGATCAACGAAGCGATCGACCTGGTCCGCCGCAACATGGGCCGGCAGGTCGCCAAGGGGACCCTGTCGCAGGCCGAGGTGGATGCGGCCATCGCCCGAATCGGACCCGCCGGCGGCGCCGAGGGCCTGGGCGAGGCGGACCTGGTCATCGAGGCCGCGACCGAGAACGAGGAGATCAAGAAGGCGATCTTCCGCGAACTCGTGCCGCACCTGAACGAGACCTGCCTGCTCGCCTCCAACACCTCGTCCATCTCGATCACCCGCCTGGCCTCGGTCACCGACCGGCCGGACCGCTTCATCGGCCTGCATTTCATGAACCCCGTGCCGGTCATGAAGCTGGTGGAGATCATCCGCGGCATCGGCACCTCGGTCCCGACCTACGAGGCCGCCCGCCAGTTCGCCCAGTCGCTGGGCAAGACCACGGCCAACGCCGAGGATTTCCCCGCCTTCATCGTCAACCGCATCCTGGTGCCGATGATCAACGAGGCGGTCTACACCCTGTATGAGGGGGTGGGCACGGTGGAGGCCATCGACACGGCCCTGAAGCTCGGCGCCAACCACCCGATGGGGCCGCTGGAGTTGGGCGACTTCATCGGGCTGGACACGGTGCTGGCCATCATGAACGTGCTCTACGAAGGCCTGTCGGATTCCAAATACCGGCCCTGTCCGCTGCTGGTGAAATACGTGGAGGCCGGCTGGCTGGGCAAGAAGACGGGCCGCGGCTTCTATGACTATCGCGGCGAGGTTCCGGTCCCCACGCGGTAACGGGGACTGCGCCTCTGTTCTGCGTCCTTCGAGACGCCCAAGCTCCGCTCGGGCTCCTCAGGATGACGAAGGTGTGTGGGCTGCAAAGCTCGTCATGCTGAGGAGCGCGAGGCGAAAGCCTTGCGCGTCTCGAAGCACGCACGACCGCAGCGCATCACTTCTCGCTCGATCGGGTGTAAAGATCTCATCATGCGCATCCTTGGCGTCGCCATGCTTCTAGCTGCAGTGGGTTCGGCCTCCGCCCAGGAGGCGCCTGTGACCCTCGCGGCGCCCACCGCCAGCGTCGATCTCGGCAGCCCGGTGGTCGAGGCGCTGGAGGTCGTGGCCCAGCCGCCGGGGCCCGCCCTGTGGAAGGTGACCAAGGGCGATTCCTGCTGGTCCAGCCCAAGTTCAGCATAGGCTTGGTCGACATGATCCGCTTCAAGGTCGGCGGCGGCGGCGCGCGTCAGGACAAGCCCCTGGAAGAGACCCTGCCGCCGCAGCTGCGCGATCAGTTCGTCGGCGCCCGGACCGCCGCCCGGCAGGACGCCGGACGCTATGGCCGGCTCAAGCCCTATGTGGCGGCCTTCATGCTGGTGGGCGACTATCGCGAAGCGGCGGGCCTGTCGGCCGCCAAGCCCGACTCGACGGTGCTGAAACTGGCCAAGGCGCACCGGGTGCCGGTCCGCCCCGTCGCGGAGTACAAGGTCGCCTCGGTGATCAAGACCGCCAGCCCGATGAGCCAGGCCGAGAGCCTGGCCTGCCTGCAGGACGCGGTGGACCAGGTGCAGTGGGAGAACGACCAGTCCCGCGCGGTGGCCGCCGCCTGGGCCGCCGGCGACCTCAAGGCGGTGCGTGCCGGCTACCCGCCATCGCCCCTCGAGCGCTGCCTGCAGCAGGTGCCGAATGTGGCGGTGGTCGAGCGCGGCACCGAAGATTCCACCCGGGCCATAGCCGCGGCCCTGGCCAGGCCGGGCAAGGCGGTGGCCATCGTCGACATGAACTTCCTGCTGCGCCCCAATGGCGTGCTCGACCGGCTGAAGGCCCAGGGCGCGACGATCACCGTGCCGCCGGGCTAGGGGCTGGGCGAAGCCGGCGGCTAGGCCGCACCGGTATGGAAGGTGATGGCGTAGCCATCGGGATCGGCGGCGACGAAGAAGCGCCCGAACGGGCTGTCCGCCGGCGGGCTGAGAATGACGCCGCCCCGATCGACGATCAGGGCGTGGAGCGCGTCCGCGTCACTGCAGGCGATCCACAGGGCGAGGCCGACGCCGAGCGGGCCGGTTTGCGGAAGGGGTCGCAGCGGCTCGCGCAGCGCCAGGGGGATCGGCCGCGTCTTCAGCACGACCGCCCCAGGCGGACTGCGCTCTTGCGCCTCGAAGCCGAACACGTCGGCGTAGAAGCGGGCGGATGCGGTCAGATCACGCACCTGCAGCGCGATGAAGTCGGGGCCGATCGGCATTGTCATGGCTGCGTTCCGTGCGTAATATCAGGGTCCTTATATTTATATCAGGTTCCTGATATGTCAACGGCCGGGATCGATGGGCGCGGCGATGCCGTATGGGTCGGCTATCAGCTGAAGATCACCCAGCATCTGCTGCGGCAGCGCCTTGATGCGGAGCTGTCGGCGATCGGCGTGACCGCACCCCAGAACGCCGCCCTGTTGGCGATCGCCGCCAATGCGCAGATTTCGAACGCGTCCCTGGCGCGGACGGCGTTCGTCACGCCGCAATCGATGCAGGGCATTCTGGTGAACCTGGAGCGCGCCGGCCTGATCGTGCGCAGCCCTCACCCAGACCATGGCCGGATCATCATGACGGAGCTGACGCAAGCCGGGCGCAGGGTGGTGGAGGCCGGAACGATCGCCGCCGACACGGTGGAGCGCCAGATGCTGTCGGGATTGTCCGGGGAAGAGGCGCGTCTTCTCGGCGATCTGCTGCGCCGCTGCGCCGCTGCGCTCGAACGCGCCGATCCAGAAGCGGGCCGATAAAGCTAGCCGTTCACGCGGTCCGGCTTCCAGCGCAGATAGAGCCGCCGGCCGCGGACCTCGTAGGAATCCAGCTGCTGCAGGTAGCTGAGGCCGAGCAGGGACGCCCGCATCGGGGTCTGGATGATCGTCATCGGCACGTTGGTGAGGCGGATCGGGCCGACCGCCACGCTGTCGGCGACGAACGCCGCACCGCGGCCGACCCCGTTGGCGGTCTCGAAGCTGCGGGTGAATTCGAGCGAGGCCAGGTCCACCCCGATCCGCTGGGCGTCTCCCGGGCTCAGCGCGATGTCGGTGGCGCCGGTGTCGACCATGAAGCGCACCGCCGTCCCGTTCACCGTGCCTGTGATGTAGAAATGGCCGTCCTCCTCGCGCAGCACGGCCATCTCTCTCGGCCCGGTGGCCAGGGGCTGCGACGGGGCCAGCTCGGCGGTCACCCGCTGGCGGACGAAGCCGAGCTCGTCGCGGAAGGTGAAGCCGAGCAGGAGCACGGCCACGATGGCCAGCCAGATCAGGGCGTAGCGCACCGCCTGGCCCAGCCGCAGCCGCCGGGCGAACAGGGTGGACGAGACCAGGGCGAAGAAGCCCAGGGCGTAGGCGACGTTCAGCCACTCTCCTCCGGACAGCTCCCGCGCGCCGTTCAGCAGCGTCAGCGCCCAGATCCCCAGCCCCAGCAGGGCGGCGATCAGCAGGGCCAGCGCCAGCCGGCGGGGACGGCCGGACCGCCTGGGCGGCGGTGGCGGCTCCCAGGGGCCTGACACCTAGCTCGCCAGCAAACGGTCGATCACGGCCCGGGCCTCCGGGGTCGACCAATCGGCGTCGCCGGACAGGCGGGCGCGCTCCTGCCCCGCCTTGTCGAACAGGATGGTGGTGGGAAAGCCCGGCGCCGGCGGCTTGAAGGCGAAGGGAATCTCCAGGGTGGAGTCCTGGTAGAAGGCGAGGGGGGCGTGGGTGGCGATGAAGGCCTTGGCCTTGTCGGTGTCCTTGGCGGCGTCGATGCTGATGGCCACCACCTTCACCGGCTTGCCCTCATAGGCCTTCTGCAGGGCGGCGAGGGTCGGCATCTCCTTGACGCAGGGGCCGCACCAGGTGGCCCACAGATTGACCACCAGAACCTCGCCCTTGAGGTCGGAGATTCGCAGGGTCTTGCCCTCGGCGTCCACGAAGGTCGCCGGCGGCGGGGGGGTGGGCGTGGTCTCCTGCAGCTTGGCCATGGCGCCCGTGGCCACAGCTTTCATTCCGGTGGAGCTTGCGGGTTTGAATGCGGCGCCCGCCATGACGTATAGAACCGCAGCGCCGCCCACCAGGACGGCGGCCACGATCGCCAGGGTCAGTCCCCGGCCTACGCCCTTATTCGAGTCATCCGCCATGTCCGACGCCTCTGATCCGCCCGGCGCCGCCCGCCAGCCTGCCAAGGGCCAGAGTTTATGGGGTGGACGCTTCGAGACCAAGCCGGCCGAGCTGATGCAGGCCATCAATGTGTCGATCGGCTTCGACAAGCGCCTGTGGCCGCACGACCTGGCGGGGTCGAAAGCCCATGCGGCCATGCTGTTGCAGCAGGGGATCATCTCGCCCGAGGCCGCCGCCGCCATCCAGGATGGGCTGAGCCGGATCGAGGCCGAGATCGCCGCCGGGACCTTTCCGTTCCGTGACGAGTTCGAAGACATCCACATGAACGTGGAGGCGCGGCTGGCCGAGCTGATCGGCGAGCCGTCGGGACGCCTGCACACCGCCCGTTCGCGCAATGACCAGGTGGCGCTCGATTTCCGCATGTGGGTTCGCGAAGCCTGCGAGCACGCGACGGCCCGTATCGAGGCCCTGCAACGGGCCCTGCTGGCCAAGGCCGAAGCGCACGCCGACACCCTGATGCCGGGCTTCACCCATCTGCAGCCGGCCCAGCCCGTCACCTTCGGCCACCACCTGATGGCCTATGTCGAGATGTTCGGCCGCGACGCCGGCCGCTTCGCCGACGCCCGCGCCCGGATGAACGAGTGCCCGCTCGGCGCCGCGGCCCTAGCCGGCTCGCCCTTCCCGATCGACCGGCACGCCACCGCCCAGGCGCTGGGCTTCGACTGCCCGACGGCCAATTCCCTCGACAGCGTCTCCGACCGCGACTTCGCCCTGGAGGCGCTCTCCGCCGCCTCGATCTGCGCCGTGCACCTGTCGCGCCTGGCCGAGGAGATCGTTATCTGGGTCACGCCCCAGTTCGGCTTCGTCAAGCTGACCGACGCCTTCACCACCGGCTCGTCGATCATGCCTCAGAAGCGCAACCCCGACGCGGCCGAGCTGACCCGCGCCAAGGTCGGCCGCATCCTCGGCGCCCTGACCAGCCTGACCGTGGTGATGAAGGGCCTGCCGCTGGCCTATTCCAAGGACATGCAGGAGGACAAGGTCCCGGTTTTCGAG
>NCED01000039.1:0-24638 GCA_002280485.1 Caulobacterales bacterium 32-69-10 | reverse complement strand
CGCTCTGGACCTCTCGCTGGCCGCGATGGCCGGGATGGTGCTGGACTTGGAGCCGGACGCGCGGAAGATGGCCGCGGCCGCCGGCGCGGGGTTCTCCACCGCCACCGACCTGGCGGACTGGCTGGTGCGCAAGCTCGACCTGCCGTTCCGCCAGGCCCACCACGTGACGGGCGCCGTGGTGAAGCGCGCCGAGCAGATGGGGCTGGAGCTTGGCGAAATGCCGCTGGAAGCGTTGCAACTGATCGAGCCGCGTATCACTTCCGATGTGTTCGGGGTGCTTTCCCCCGCCGCTTCGGCGGCGTCTCGCCTAAGCTATGGAGGGACCGCCCCGAGTCAGGTGCGGGCCCAGGTCAATCGTTGGAAGGAACGCCTCGGATGAGCCGCTACGAAGGTTTGAGGCGCGCCAGCATGGCCGCCGTTCTATTCGCCGCCGCCGTTTCCCTCGCCGCCTGCGGCAAGCAGGGGGCGCTCGAGCAGCCCGCGCCCCTGTTCGGGAGCCGCGCCCGGGCCGACTATGAAGCCCGCAAGGCGCAGGAGGCCAAGGACGACGCCCAGCGCGCCGCCCAGCGTCCGGCCGCCTCGGCGACTCAGTCCGGCACGACCTCGACCGGCAACAACGATGCGCCTCGCACCACCCGCGAGGTGCTGGACCCCGCTCAGCGGCTGACCCCGGCCTCTCGGGCGCCGATCCCCGGGGCGCCCAACCCCCTTGGCGCGCCGGTGCAGCCCCAGTTCTGATGGACGCCTTCACGACCCGGAGCGGCGAGCTCTGGTGCGAGGACGTGAGGCTGGCGGATGTCGCCGCCGCCGTCGGCGCGCCGGTCTACGTCTATTCCGCCACCGCCTTCGAGCAGCGCTACCGGGACTTCTCGGACGCTTTCGGGGGCGAGGCCCTGGTCGCCTATGCGGTCAAGGCCAACTCGAACCTGTCGGTGCTGAAGACCCTGTTCGACCTGGGCGCCGGGGCCGACACCGTCTCGGAAGGCGAGATCCGCCGGGCCCTGGCCGCCGGGGCCGACCCGGGGCGGATCGTCTTCTCGGGGGTCGGCAAGACCAGCGCCGAGATCGCCTTCGCCCTGAAGACCGGCGTGGCCGAGATCAACGTCGAGGCCGAGCCGGAACTGGCGCGGGTGGCCGAGGTCGCCGCCAGCCTGGACCTGCGCGCGCCGGTGGCGTTCCGGGTCAACCCCGACGTGGCGGCGGGCGGTCACGCCAAGATCGCCACCGGCAAGGCCGAGAACAAGTTCGGCGTCTCCTTCGCCGAGGCCAAGGCTCTGTACGCCCAGGCCTCGAACCACGCCCACCTGAACCCCGTGGGCGTCGCCTGCCACATCGGCAGCCAGATCCTCGACCTGGACCCGTTCGAGGCCGCCTTCCGGCGCATGCGCGGCTTAGTGGAATCGCTGCGCGCCGAAGGCCTGTCGGTGGAGCGCCTCGACCTCGGCGGCGGACTGGGAGTGGACTATTTCAACGGCGCGCCGCCGCCGCCGTCCGTCCAGGACTACGCCGCCATGGTGCGCCGGGTGACGGACGGCCTGGACGTGAAGCTGGCCTTCGAACCCGGCCGCTGGATCTCGGCCAACGCCGGCGTGCTGATGAGCCAGGTGATCCACGTCTACACGCGGCCCGAGGGCCGGCGCTTCCTGGTCGTGGACGCGGCCATGAACGATCTCGTCCGCCCGGCCATGTACGACGCCTACCAGGACATCCGGCCGGTGCAGCAGCGCGCGGGCGCGGCGGGCGCCTATGATGTGGTCGGCCCGGTGTGCGAGACCGGCGACACCTTCGCGCGTGATCGGGTGCTGCCGCCCTTCGCGGCCGGCGACCTCCTCGCCTTCATGTCGGCGGGCGCCTATGGGGCGGTGATGTCGAGCGAATACAACACCCGTCCGCTGGTCCCCGAGGTGCTTGTGCGCGGCGACCGGTTCGCCGTGGTGAGGGCGCGTCCGACCTACGAGGAGATGCTGGCCCGCGAGCCGATGGCGGCGTGGCTCTAGACGGCCGCTGAAGGTCCGCCGACGGCGAGAAGCGGTCGCAGCGCGTGGCGGGACAAAGGGAAACGCTCAGGCGCGGGGGGCTCCGGTCAGGGCGGAGTCTGCCGGCTCATCACCGCGTCGGCTTCGATACGCGGCAGGAGCTTCCGCGCCAGGGGGACGAGGCGCCAGGCGAGGAGTACGGCCAGCACCAGCAAATGGCCTCCAACCTCGCCGAACAGCCGGGCCCCCGACCACACTTCGTGCAGGACCGTCAGTACGGCGGCCGGATAGACCAGCCAGTGCAGCAGCCGCCAGCGCCGTGGGCCCATCGCCCGCACCGCCCCGTTGAAAGAGGTGGCGGCGAGCGGCAGCATCAAGACCAGCGCGATGACGCCGACGAGCAGGTAGCGGCGGCGCAGCAGCGCCATCAGGTGGTCGGGCCAGACGTTGGCGTAGAGCAGGTAGTGCACGGCGTGCAGCGCGGCGAAGGCGGCGGCGGCCAGGCCGAGCGGGCGGCGCAGCCGCTTCCAGAACGGCTGACGCAGGACCTGGGCGACGGGGGTCATTATCAGGCCGACGAGAAGCAGGCGGGTGCTCCACAGGCCAAGCTCGATGTTGATGTTCTGCCGGCTGGAGATCCAGCGAGCGGTGTGGTCCTGCCACATCATCCAGGCCGCGAAGCCCACGCAGGCGGCCGTGAAAATCCCCTCGATCCAGCGCTCGGCGGTCCGGGACACGGCTGGCCTCCACTTCGCGCCTCTGACCGGGCGCTGGATCCAGATGACGGCGCCGCGGCGCCGACCTCAAGCCTCCAGTTCGACATCCCAGTAGAGGTAGTCGAGCCAGCTCTCGTGCAGGTGGTTGGGCGGGAACCGGCGGCCCAGGTGCTGCAGCTCGTGGGCGGTGGGCCGCGACGGGTGGCGGGCGGGGTGCATGTGCGCCTCGGCCGGGGTGCGGCCGCCCTTCATCAGGTTGCAGGGCGCGCAGGCGGTGACGATGTTCTCCCACGTGGTGCGGCCCCCGCGGGAGCGGGGGTGGACGTGGTCGAAGGTGAGCTCGGCGCCCGAGCCGCAGTACTGGCAGACGAAGGAATCGCGCAAGAACAGGTTGAAGCGGGTGAACGCCGGCTGGCGGTCCTGGGTGACGTAATTCTTGAGCGCCACCACGCTGGGCAAGGGCATCTCGAAGGAGGGGGAGCGAACCACCTGCTCGTAGGTCGAGATCACATCAACCCGGTCGAGGAACACGGCCTTGATGACCTCCTGCCAGGGCCACAGCGACAGGGGATAGTAGGATAGGGGCCGGAAGTCCGCGTTCAGGACCAGGGCCGGGCAGCCGGACGGCGGGCGCCTAAGGACCTGCATGGCGGGGCCCCCGGATCGTCGGCGATGAATTCAGGACGAATGAACTGAAGACGCACCTCATGGTCAGAGGCGCCGGGACCGACAGCAATCTCCCGGCCCAGGGAGCATAGGCGATTCAGCGCGACGTCTCCATGACGTCTTCCCTAAAGGGGTTTCGGCTTCAGGAGAGGCGGGGCTTGCGCTGCGGGGCGGCCCAGCCGCGATAGCGCCCGGAAAGCGCGCCCTTGAGGAAACGGCCGCCCAAGGCCAGGGCGTCCTCGGTGATGGTGTGGCCCGCGCCCTTGCACAGGCGCCACAGGCAGGGGACCCCGGCGGCGGCCAGGCCCTCGGCGGTCATGAACAGGGCCTGGGGCGGGATGACCTCGTCGCGGTCGCCGTGAACCAGGGCCACAGGCGGGCGGCTGGCGATTTCCTTGGGCAGGGCCTCCATGGCGGCGAGGATGCCGGAATAGCCGAGCACGGCGCCCAGAGGCTCCTTGCGGCGCAGGCCCACATGCAGGGCCATCATCGTCCCCTGGCTGAAGCCGACCAGGGCGCAGGCGCTGGGCGGCAGGCCGTAGCGGGTCAGCTCGGAATCGATGAAGCGGTCGAGCACAGGCCCGGCGCCGCGCACCCCGGCGGCGGTGGTCACCGGATCGAGGCGGGTGAGGGGAAACCACTGATGGCCCCCCGCATAGCCCGGCACCGGCTCGGGGGCGTTGGGCGAAACGAACACCGCGTCCGGCAGGGCCTTGGCGAAATAGGGAGCGAGCCCGATCAGGTCCTCGCCGTTGGAGCCATAGCCGTGGCACAGGATGACCAGCTTGGCGGGCTTGCCGCTGCGGGGCGGAACCCGCGGGCCTTCGAGACCGAACATCAGGCGTCCTCTTCGGTAAGGATGGAGGTGGGGGCGACGACCTCGCCGCGCTTGACCGCGCCATAGTAGGACCACAGCAGGTGGGCGGCGACGCCCCGGTCCGGCCGCCAGGCCTCGGCGCGGGCGTAGAGCGCCTTCTCCTTCAGCCGCTGGGGCGCCCCGTCGGCGAGGCGCAGGCCTTCCTGCAGAGCGATGTCGCCGGCTGGGAAGAGGTCGAGGCGGCCCTCGCAGAACATCAGATAGGTCTCGGCCGTCCACAGGCCCACGCCCTTGATGGCGGTGAGGCGGGCGACGGCTTCGGTGTCGGAGAGTTCGGCGATGTGGTCGAAGTCGATGTCTCCGCTCGCCTGGGCCTGGGCGATGTTGCGGACGTAGCGGGCCTTCTGGCCGGAGAGGCCGAAGCTGCGCAGGCGGTCCTCGTCGGCAGCGAGGACTGACTCCGGAGTCACCTGCACGAGGCCCGCTTCGAAGCGGGCCCAGATGGCGGCCGCCGAAGCGACCGAGACCTGTTGTTCGACAATCATCTTGGCGAGGCCGGCGTAGCCTGCGGGCTTGAGCCGCCAAGCAAAGGGCGGGACGGCGGCGTGGGCGATGGCCAGCGCCGGGTCGCGCGAGGCGAGCCGCTGTCGGGCCGCCAGGATCACTTCTGCGTCGGGAGCCAGCACGGGCGTCTCATCGCCCGGCCGGCTCCCGGCCGCAAGAGCCGTGGGCGATTAGCCGCCCACGACCATGACGGCGACGGCAGTGACGACGCTCAGGGCCAGAAGCAGGGCCGAGCCGGCGTTGTCGGCAGCGCGTTGAACGTTCTTGGCGGTCATTGGAGTTCCCCAATTTTTCGCGGCTGGGCCTCATGCCCAACCATCTTGACGGCGCTCAAATAGGTATCGATCCACGCGCTGTCAAGTTCATATCCTAACAGCGCTCAATTACGGAGTTCTTTACGGCGTTAGGACGCCGCGATAGGGTTTGGCCGTGACCGACGAGGAAACACCTCAGGACCCCGTTGACCCCGCGTCCACCAAGGCTGCGAAGGGCGCGGATGGCCGCCCCTACCACCACGGCGACCTGCAAAGGGCGCTGGTGGAGGCGGGACGGCGGCTGCTGGAGCGCGAGGGCAGCGCCGCCCTGTCGCTACGGGCCGTGGCGCGCGAGGCCGGGGTCAGCGCGGCGGCCCCCTACCATCACTTCAAGGACAGGGCGGCGCTGCTCTACGCCATCGCCCACGAGGGCAACGTCGCCCTCAACGAGACGATGAAGACGGCGTTCGAGGCCTCGAGCCCCGGGCGCGAACGGATCATTGCGGTGGGGGTGGCCTATGTGGAGTTCGCCCTGCAGAACCCGGCGCTGTACCGGCTGATGTTCGAGACCACGCGTCTGTACGACCACTATCCCGACACCAGCGAGGCGGAGGGCGAAATTCCGCGCCTGATGGCCTCGACGTTCGGGGCCAGCATGCCGGCCAGGAAGAGCGACATGGACCGGCACCTGGCGGCCATGGCGGGGTGGTCGATGTTCCGGGGCCTCGCCGAGGTCGCGCAATTCCGCACCCTGAAGCCGTTCAAGGGTCTGCTCGGGGGCGAGCGCGCCTTTCTGGAGGCGGTGCTTGGCCGTCTGGATTTTTCGGACAGGCCCGAGCCGGAGTCCTAAAGAACCGGGCCATGGCCGGCTTCGTCACCCGCTTCGCGCCTTCCCCCACCGGCCTGCTGCATCTGGGCCACGCCTTTGCGGCCCTGACCGCCCATGACGCCGCCCGAGACGCTGGAGGCCGGTTCATCCTGCGCATCGAGGACATCGACGCCACCCGGGTCCGTCCCGAGTACGAGGCGGCTATCCTCGAGGACCTCGCCTGGCTGGGCCTGCACTGGGAGACGCCGGTGCGACGGCAGTCCGAACACATGGCGGACTACGAAGCGGCCTTGGGGCGCCTGCGGGACGCGGGCCTGCTCTACCGCTGTTTCCGCACCCGCCGGGAGGTGATGGAGGCGGCCGCCAGCGCGCCCCACGGCCCGGCTGAGGCCTTCTTCGGGGGCGCCTTACCCGCCGAAGAGGAGGCGGCCCTGTTGGCCGACGGCCGTCCCTTCGCCTGGCGGCTGTCGATGCGGGCGGCCCGGGAGGCCTTGGGCGGCGCCTGGGACCGGCTCTCTTTCAGGGAGGAGGGGGCGGGCCCGCAAGGACAGCGGGGGACCATCGCCGCCGCCGCCGCCCTGCACGGCGACGTGGTGCTGGCGCGCAAGGACGTGGGCGTGGCCTATCATCTGGCCGTGGTGGTGGACGACGCCCTGCAGGGGGTGACCCACGTCATCCGCGGTCAGGACCTGTTCGAGGCGGCGCACGTGCAGCGCCTGCTGCAGGCGCTGCTCGGCCTGCCCGAACCCGTCTACCGCCACCACTCCCTGTTGCTGGGGGCGGACGGCAAGCGGCTGGCCAAGCGCAACGGGGCCGAAGCCCTGCGCGACCTCAGGGCACGCGGGGTCGCGCCGGAAGACGTGAGGATGAGGGCTCGGGTGGCGTGAAACGGAAAATGAGGGCCGGCCGCCGCGGCCCGCTGGAAAGGCCTGTGCAGACTGGCCTAGAGCGTCTTCAGGTTCACGGCGGCGGTCTTGCCGCGCTCGTTCTGCAGTTCGTACTCTACGCGCTGGTTCTCGTTGAGGCCGCGCAGGCCCGCCTTCTCAACCGCGCTGATGTGCACGAACACATCCGGGCCGCCCTCTTCGGGCTGGATGAAGCCGAAGCCCTTGGTCGCGTTGAACCACTTGACCGTACCGGTAGCCATTTGGGGGTAACTCCTCGCCGTTTCAGACAGCAGCGCCGAGGCCGGGGGCCCGGTTCCGCGGGTCACAACCTCAATTTCTGGGGAGCGGCTGGTCCGGGCCGGAAGGGCGTAACCCGTCGGCGCAAACAAGGTCGGCTGGCCAAAAAGCGAGTTTGCCTGAAATTTCTGCCCGCGGGCCGAAGGCCGGTCAACCCAAAACCCGGCGCGTTTCAGCGGCAGAGACGGTAGCCGCTCATGTCGAAATGCAGGTGGTTGGCGTGAGCCGCATTGTATTCCGGCGACAGGGCGACGCGGAAAAGCCGACAGCCGTCGTCGCGCAGGCGATGCAGGAAACGCCCCTCCGGGCCGGGCTTCGACCAGTCGTCCAGCACGGTGATGCGCCGGCCGTCGGCGAGGCGGAAGCCCGCCACGTCCACCGCCGCGGCGCGGGCGTGTTCGCTGACCCGGCCCTCCGCCTGCCCATAGATGCGGCGGCAGGAATAGGTGCCGTAGTGGTCGATCTGCACCACCTCGGAGCCGAGGATTTCGCGGGCGGCCGGCTGCATGGTCTGGCGCGTCCACAGGGCGAAGGCGGCCGCCAGCTGGCAGGTCATGATCGGGCCGGCGGGGGCGAGCCTGGCGGTCTGCGGCCCCATCTGCACCGCGTCCTGGATCGAACAGAAGCCGCCGTCGCTGCTGTTCTTCACCGGGGTGACGCTCACGTCCTCCTCGCGCAGGAAGGCCAGGCAGGTGGCGGGCTCGGCGATGGTGCGTTCGAACTTGGTGGTGGTGGCCAGCCCCATCGGCTCGTCGATGGTCAGCGGTTTCCAGGGCAGGTCCTGGCGCGGGGCGTAGGCGTTGACGAAGGCGAAGCCCAGGAGGGCGAAGAGGGCGAAATCGAACAGGTCGGCCGCGAGGCCGGCGAGCGCCCGGGATTCTGGGGAGGCTTCATGCACGGGAGCGGAACGAGCGAAGGCGGCTAAGGTTCGATGTGGCTGCGTCAGACAGCAAAGCGCCCCCGAGGAGTTACCCCGGGGGCGCAAGCGTCACGCCTTGCGGCGCTAGGATTTAGAAATTGCGGACGTAGGACACCGACCAGACGTCGGCGTTGCCCGTGCCGCCGCCGAAATCGTGACGGGTGTAGTCGGCGCGCAGGCCGTTCTTGCCGTCGAAGGAGTACTGGGCGCCGGCGCCGTAGTTCCACGAGCCTTCGCTGTCCGAGGCGCTGAAGCCCGCGCCTGAGACCTTGATGCGGCTGCCGCCGTAACCGCCGCGGACGAACAGGTCGAACTGCGGGGTGACGGGCAGGAAGCCGACGGCGTAGGCCGCGACGCTGTGCTTCAGCTTGGTGCGGACGGACACCCGCCGATGTTGGCGCGGTCGCCGTCCACGCCCAGGGCGCCTTCAGCTTCGGCGCCGAAGTAGCGGTGCAGACGGGCGCCCAGGCGCGCGTGCACGGCGCCGAGGTTGGCGCCCTGGCCGCCGTCGACGAACGAATAGCCGAGGTTGCCGTAGTAGGTCGGCGACAGGGTCTGGGCGGCGGCCGGCATGGCGACGAAGGCGGCGGCGGAAGCGACCAGAGTCGCGGCGATGACGGAAACTTTCATAGGAGGTCTCACAAGAATGCTCTGCAACCGTGCAGTGCGGCGCAGTTATGCCTTCTTCGTTGGCAAAACAACGGGTGCGGTGCAGCATGGCTCGGCTGTGTGACTGTTTGGCAACGGCCGTTCCGCTCAGGCGCAGGGACCGCGGCCTGAGCCTTCGAGGTGCAGGTGATTGGCGTGCAGGGCGTTGTAGTCGGGGGAGAGCACCGTGCTGAAGGTGCGGCAGGCGTCGTCGCGCACCCGGCGCAAAAAGCGCGCCTCAGGGCTCTGTTTCGGCCAGTCCCGCAGGACGCTGACCTGCCTGCCGTTGGTGAGGCGGAACGCCGCCACGTCGATGGCGTCGGCGCGGGCATGGGCGCTGGGGCGCCCTGACTGCTGATTGTTGACCCGGCGGCAGGCGTAGACGCCGAAATGGTCGATCTGGCGCAGGTCCGAGCCCAGGATCTCCCGTGCGGCGGGCGCCGCCGACTGGCGCTGCCACAGCACGAAGGCGGCGGCCAGGCCGCAGGTCATCATCGGTCTGGCCGGCGCGGTACTGATGGGGCTGGGGCCGAGGGTCAGGGCGTTCCGCACATCGCAGAACTCGCCCTCGGCCTGGTCGCGGACGGGGGTGAAGACCACGCCCTCCTCGCGCAGCAGGGCGTAGCACTGCTCCGGATTGCGGGCGGCGCGGGCGAGGCGCGACTCGGGCGCAAGCGCGAACGGGTTGCTGAAGCGAAAGCCGCCCCCGCCGCTTAGCGGCAGTTGCGCGCAGGCCGCGAAAGACAGGGCGAGAACGGCGGCGGCGGCGAGCTTGAGGCGGCGCATGGGCATCGCACCGGGAAAGGCTGCGCGCGCAGGAGGTTCCCTGCGTGCTTCGAGACGCGCGGGTTCCTCGCGCTCCTCAGCATGACCAAGGTTGGTGCGATTCCCGGGCATCCGTCATCCCGAGGAGCCCGAGCGCAGCTTGGGCGTCTCGAAGGACGCCCAGCGCCTGTGCAGCCTACTTGCGCGCCTTGTCGCGGCCGAAGTTGGGTTCGGCGCTTTCCTGGCCGGCGGCGACGATGCCGCGGCGGATGTCGCGGGTGCGCGAGAAGTGGTCGTAGAGGACGTCGCCCTCGCCGTAGCGGATGGCCCGGGCCAGGCCCTGGACGTCCTCGTTGAAGCGGGCCAGCACCTCCAGCACCGCGTCCTTGTTGAGCAGCATGATGTCGCGCCACATGGTCGGGTCGGAGGCGGCGATGCGGGTGAAGTCGCGAAAGCCCCCGGCTGAGAACTTCATCACCTCGCCTTCGCTGACCTGCTCCAGGTGCGCCGCCGAGCCGACGATGGTGTAGGCGATCAGGTGCGGCAGGTGGCTGGTCATGGCCAGCACCATGTCGTGGTGCTTTTCGTCCATGCACTCGACGTTGGCGCCCAGGGCCTCCCAGAACCCGGTCAGCCGCTCGACGGCCGCCGCATAGGCCGGATCGTCCGATGGTCGCGGGCACAGGATCGTCCATCGGTTCTGGAACAGCTCGGCGAAGCCCGCGTCGGGTCCCGACTGTTCGGTTCCGGCGATCGGGTGCCCCGGGATGACGTGCACGCCCTTGGGCGCCGCCGCCACCAGGGCGTCCGCCACCGGGGCCTTGACCGAGCCCACGTCGGTCAGGGCGGCGCCGCGTTTCAGGCCGGGCCCGATCTCGGCAGCGATGCCGGCCAGGGCCGAGGGGTAGGCGGCCAGGACCACGAGGTCGGCGTCCTGCACCGCCTCGCGGGCGTCGCTGGTCAGGAAGTCGGCGACGGCGAGGTCGGCCAGGCGGGCGCGGAAGTCGCGGTTGGATTCGGCGACCGCGATGTGGCCCACGACGCCGGCCGCGCGGGCGGCGCGCACCACCGAGCCGCCGATGAGGCCGCAGCCGATCACCGCCATCTTCGGATAGATCAGATCACCCACGCTGGCTGTCCATGAAGGCGGCGAGGCCATCGACCAGCGCCCGGTTCTGGTCCTCCAGCCCGACGGTGATGCGCAGGAAGTCCCCCATGGCGTAGTTGGCGAGGCCGCGCACCAGTATGCCGCGGCCGGCGAGGAAGGCCTCGGCGTCGCGCGCGGTTCGGCCCTCTATCGGCGGGCAGCGGACCAGGACGAAGTTGGTCTGGGTCGGATAGACCTCCAGCCCCAGGCCGCCGATCTGCTGGTTCATCCACGGCCGCCACTGTTCCACGAGCGCCAGGGAGCGGGCGACGAAATCCTCGTCGGCCAGGGCGGCGACCGCCGCCTCCTGGGCGGGGATGGAGACGTTGAAGGGAAGGCGGATGCGTTCGATGGCGTCGATGATCGCCGGGTCGGCATAGCCCCAGCCGACCCGCAAGCCCGCCAGCCCGTGCATCTTGGAGAAGGTGCGGGTGACGATGACGTTGGCCTTGCCGCGCGCAAAGGCGATCGGGTCCTCGATGGTCGGGTCGGTGGCGTATTCGTAATAGGCCGCGTCGAGGACGAGGATGACGTTTTCGGGCAGCTCGGCGTGCAGGCGGCGCAGTTCGTCGCCGGCCAGCCACGCCCCGGTGGGATTGTCCGGGATGGCCACGAAGACCAGCTTGGTGCGGTCGTCGACCAGGGCCAGAATCTCGTCGACGTCGATGCGCAGGTCCGGTTGCGGCGCCGAGCGCACCTCGGCCTGGCAGGCCCGAGCGCAGATCCGGTAGCTCAGGAAGGCGAACTCGGTCTGGACGATGTTGTCGCCGGGCTCGAGGTAGACCTGGGCCAGCAGCATGAAGAGCTCGTCCGAGCCGCAGCCGAAGGTCAGGCTTTCCGGCTCCAGCTTGAAGCGCTGGGCGATGGCGTCGCGCAGAACCGTAGCCTTGCCGTCAGGATAGAGGTGCAGCCTGCCGGCGGCGGCGAGGTAGGCCTTGGTCGCTTCCGGGCTGCAGCCCAGCACGTTCTCGTTCGAGGACAGCTTGATCGGGTTGTCGAACCCGGCCGCCTTGGACTTGCCGCCGATGTAGGGCGCGATGTCGAGGATGCCGGATTTGGGCCGGGGCGGCGTCATGGGCGGACCTATAGGTCGAAGGGGGCGGAGGCGGCGCCGATGACGCCCGACAGGCGGCCCGGGGCGCGGGCCAGCCGCTGATCGTCGGGCTGGAAGTAGCCCGGCAGGCCGAACAGCTTCAAGCCGCCCGTCTCCTGGATCAGCCGGGCGGCGACGCCTTCGCGCTCAAGGGCGGCTTCGACGGCGGCGGCGGGGTCGGGGGCGTCGGTGACCCAGTAGGTCTCGTCGAGGCCGGAGGGTTCGGAGGCGACGGCGCCGACGGCGAGGGCGCCTTGCGGGCCCCAGCTGTTCAGGCAGGGCAGGGTGGCGAAGACACGAAGGTTGGGTTCGGCCAGGAGGCGGCCCCACCATCGCGAGCCCGGCTCCAGCGCCAGGACGGCGATGTTCCCAGGGCGCTTGGCCGCGGCGAGGGCGGCCTCGGGCTCGGCCTCGAGGGTCAGGCCCGGGGCGACGCCGAAGCGCTGGCGGGCCATTTCCACGATCCGTGTCGGGTTGCGGCCGCCCCAGACGGCCAGCTGGTACGGCTGTTGGATACGCAGCGACTCCGCGATCAGCTCGCGCCAGATGCGCACCACCACCTCGGCGCTGGCCGCCTTGCGGGGGGCGGCGAGCAGGCGGCGCAGCAGCAGGGCCTCGCGGTCGGGACGGATGTTCAGGCCGTGGGTGTTGGTCGCGCCCTCGCCTCGCTTGATCTCGCCGACCTCGCGGCCAAGCTCGGCCCGCTCGTCGACCAGGCGCAGCAGCTCGGCGTCCACGGCGTCGATCCGTGCGCGCACCTCTTCGAGCCTGGAGCGCTCGCGGTCCATCGGGTCCCCCGGGGAAAATGTGGCGGGACCATACGGCCGGATCGGGCGAGCGCAAGGGCGCGGCCCGATTCACCGGCGCGGCCTAGCCGACTTTGGGCGCCGGACCGATGCGGACAGGACCGAGGGTGGCGGCGCCGGCCTGGAACACCAGGTTGAGGTTGGCGGCCTCGCCCTGGGCGCGGGCGGCGGCCACGGCGGCGGCGGATGACGCCGCCCCGGGATCGAGCGCCTCGCCTTCCCCCAGCGCCGTGATCGCGGCCCCGGCCTGTTTCATCTCGAGCGGGATGGCGCCGGCGAGGCGGCCGTCCGAGCCGACGGACAGGGCGCCGCCCTTGGTCTTCAGCGAGACGGCGCCGCCGGCCGCCGAGCCCTCGACGCCCTGGATCGTCCCCCCGGCGCGGGACCAGGCGCGCACCGCCTCGGCCCAGTCCGCGCCCTGAAAAGCCCCAGGGTTGGTCAGCCGACCCTGCAGGTTGGCGGTGACGGCGGCGTCGGAGACGATGCGGTGCAGCAGGGTTTGGGGCGCGGCCTTGCCGCCCTCGAGGCGGATCAGGCTCATGCCGTCGGCCGAGTTGGGGGCGGGGCGCAGGTACCATTCCAGCCGCTCCGCACTGGCCAGGGAGAACGGCCGCGCCCCGGCGGCAGGGGTGAAGGCGAGCTTGGTCCCCTCCAGCACGATCCGCCACGGGACCGTCGCTGTCCCGTTGATCGAGGCGCGGAGCGCCTGGCCCTTGACCGCGAGGCCGCCGCCCTGAGGCCGGACCACGGTCAGGCCCTGAGGGGCGACGAAGACCCAGTGGCCGAGGGCGTGCAGATAGGCCTCGCCCTTAAGGCCCGGGACGGCGATGGACCATCCGGTAGGCGTGATGATCCGCGCCTCGTCGAAGGCGACGCGCATGCGGAACGGCAGGCCGTCGACGCGACGCCCGTCCATGGTCACGGTGTAGCCGGCGGCGCGCATCGCCTCGGCCCGGGCGTCGATCGCGCCTTCCAGCCGCGACTTGGCCACGAACCAGAAGCCGCCATAGGCGACGAGGGCGACGACCAGGACGACGAAGGGCGCGTACAGCATCCAGCGCCGCGGCGGCTTGCGCGGAGCGTCCGGCTCGGAGATAGGGGCGGGTGCGGAGGTTTTGCGTGGCATGACTGTGACGGATGACGCGGAACCCGTCCGCTGGGTGTTCGGCTACGGCTCGCTGATGTGGCGGCCCGAGTTCGCCTATGTAGACCGTCAGCCCGCCACGCTCCACGGGCGCCGGCGCTGCTTCTGCATCTATTCGGTCCACCACCGCGGCACGCCGGAGCGCAAGGGGCTGGTGCTCGGCCTCGCCCCCGGCGGCGCGGTGAGGGGCGCGGCCTATCGGGTCGCCGACGCCGACTGGGAGGCGGTCTACGCCTATCTGCGCGAGCGGGAGCAGCCGACCGAGACCTATGTGGAATCCCAGGCCCATGTGCGCCTGGCCGACGGGCGGCGGGTCCGGTCGCTGGTCTTCCTGTCCGACACCGGCCATCCGCAATGGGCCGGGATGCTCGACATCGCCGCCCAGGCCCGGTTGATCGCCGGGGCGCGCGGCCTGTCCGGGCCCAACGTCGACTATCTGCGCGACCTGGTCTCGCACCTGCGCGAGGAGGGCTGCCGCGACCAGGGGATGGAGCGGCTGCTCGCCGAGGTCGAGGCGATTGAAACTAGCGGCGCCCCTCGGCCGCCAGAGCGGTAGAGGCGGTCTCTATCCGCTCCTCCAGCTGGCGCATGAAGTCGGCGCGCTTCAGCCCGGGCGGGATCGGCTCCAGGAACTCGTAGACGCAGACGCCTGGGTAACGGAGCAACCCCCTGGGCGGCCAGAACAGGCCCGAGTTCGTCGCCAAGGGCACGCAAGGGGCGTCCATGTCGCGATAGAGGGCCGAGACGCCGCTCTTGTAGTCCGGCGCCGCCCCCGGGAGCTGGCGAGTGCCTTCGGGGAAGATGACGATCTGGCGAGCTTCGGTCAGCCGGTCGCGGGCGGCGGCGCTGAGGGCCTTCACCGCCTTGGAGCCGCCCTCCCGGTTGACGGGAATCATGCGGCTGCGCGCGGCGTACCAGCCGAGGATCGGCAGGCGCATCAACTCCCGCTTGAGCACGAAACAGGGGTCGTCGAGCAAGACGAAGGGAGCAATGCCGTCGAGCTCGCCCTGGTGCTTGGAGGCGACCAGGGCCGGCCCGCTGGGGCGATGCTGCCGGCCGCGCATCTCGACCCTCAGGCCGACGATGACGCGCAGGCCCCAGACGATGCCGCGGGACCAGGTCGCGATGGCCCACAGGGCGCCGCGCCGGGCGACGCAGACGGCGAACAGGGCCGAGCGCAGCACGACCATCACGCCGGCGCCCCGCCCGGCGCGTCGGCCGGGGCCTGGAGATTGTCGGCGGCGTCCTGCCCTCCCAGCCCGCGCACCGCCTCGCGCATCAGGATCACCAGGTACTTGGAATATTCGTAGACCAGTCGCTTGGCGTCGCCGCCCCGCCGCCACCAGCCGCGGGCGTTCAGGGTGTTGGTGGCGACCGGGTAGGGATGCAGGGTCACACCCGGCATGGACGCGCCCAGCTCCAGCATGCTGCGGGGAATATGGTAGTCGGAGGTGACCACGATCAGCGACTTGAACCCGTGGTCGCGCGCCCAGGCGGCGGTCTCCCGCGCATTGCCCAGGGTGTCGCGGGCGGCGAAGCCCAGGTCGACGCAGCAGTCATAGGCGCGGCCGGCGCCCCGCGAGACGTCACGCAACTCGGCGGGGCGCACCTCGCGGTTGACCCCCGAAATCAGCAGCCGCTTGGCCTTGCCCAGCTCCAGCAGCCGGACGGCGGCGTCGATGCGCATGGACGAGGCGCCGGTCAGGGCCACGACCCCGTCGGCCTGGGGCGGGTCCTGCGCTGGGGTGGAGCGGGACACCCGATCGCCGAAGGCGAACAGGCCCACGCTCCACAGCAGGAGCACCAAGAGAAGGATGGCCAGGCTTTTCATCGTGCCCCTGTTTAGGGCTCGGCGCGCAGGATCGAAAGGGCGGTGCGCCGCGCCGAGATCGCGGCCACAGCCGCGGCCAGCAGCGGGCACGGCAGGACGGCGGCGAGGTCGAGCCAATTCAGGGGCAGGGCAGGGGTGAAGCCCTCGGCGCCGCCGAAGAACCGGGCGAGGGCGGCCAGGGCGGCCGCGGCGATGGCGCCGTAGGTTCCCGCCCGGGCGGCGAGGCCCGCGAAGCGGCGCTGGAACAGGCCGGCGACGAAGCGGTCGTGGGCGCCGGTCAGGTGCAGCACCTCGACCACGTCGCGGCGGGCGGCGAGGCCGGCCCGGGTGGCGAAGGCGATGACCGCGCCGGCCGCCGCGGCGGTCAGCAGGCCGGCGGCCAGGGCGGCGGCGCGGACGGCGGCTCCGGCGCGCTCCACCTCCTTCATCCAGCGGCTGTGGTCGTCGAGTTCGGCGTCCACCCCGGCCTGGGAGAGGGCGAAGCGCAGGGCCTCGGGCGTCGCCGGGGCGGCCGGATCGAGGTCGATGGCGACGAGGCGGGGGATGGGCAGGTCGTCCGGGATGTTCCCCTTGCCGAGCCAGGGCTCCAGCAGGCGCTGAGACTCGGCCCGGTCGAGCACCCGGGCCTCGACCACGCCGGCGACCCCGGCCAGGGCCTCGGCGGCGCGGGCCGAGGCTTCGGGCGGGCTCTGGCCGCCGGTCGGCCGCACCTGGACGGTGGCGGAGGCGGCGAGGTCGGCGCGCCAGCCCTGGGCCGCCCGGTCGCCGGCGAGGGCCGCGAAGACGGTGAGGCAGGCGAGGAAGCACAGGGTCGCCACCACGAACACGAGCGCCCTGTCGCGGCCGTCGCCGATCGGCAGCAGAGGCGCGGGCCGCCAGCGCGCCCATTCCTGAGGCAGGGGGATCTCGGTCATGCCGGAACTCCGTCCAGCAGATAGCCGTCCTTCAGATGCAGCACCGGCTGGCCGGCGCGGGCGATCAGGCCCTCGTCGTGGCTGGCGATGAGGATGGTGGTTCCGAGCCGGTTCAACTCGATGAACAGGCGCAGGATACGCCCGGCCATCTCCGGGTCGACGTTGCCGGTGGGCTCGTCGGCCAGCAGGATCTCCGGGCGGGCCACCACGGCGCGGGCGATGGCCAGGCGCTGCTTCTCGCCGCCGGAGAGGGTCGGCGGCATGGCGTGCATCCGCTCCCCCAGGCCGACCCAGCCGAGCAACTCCGCCACGTCGGCGCGGTAGTCCTCAGGCTTGGCGCCGGCGATGCGCAGGGGCAGGGCGACATTGTCGAAGGCCGACATGTGGTCGAGCAGGCGAAACTCCTGGAACACCACCCCGATTCGCCGGCGCAGGAAGGGCAGGTCCTTGCGCGGGGTGGTCGCCACCTCGTGCCCGAACAGGCGGATCAGGCCGCGCGAAGGCTGCTGGGCGAGGTAGATCAGCTTGAGCAGCGAACTCTTTCCGGCTCCGGACGCGCCGGTAAGGAAATGGAAGGAGCCGGGCGCCAAACTGAGGTCGATGTCGCGCAACACTTCCGGGGCGCGGCCATAACGCATGCCGACGGCTTGAAAATGTACGACAGGAGCGTTCGCGGGAGCCTCAGTTCGCTCCGCTGCACCTACGCCTTGCCTGGACATGCTCGCCTGGATCGCAGGGGGCGGATCGCCCGCGGACCTGTCCCGAGTGCGCCAGCCGATATCAGGTCGCGGACGATAGCGTTCCGCCCCAGGGCCGCACCGTGCGTTGCGCCGGCTGCGGCGCCTCGTGGCGGGCCGAGGCGGTCCGGGCCGAACCGCCGCCGCTCGAACTGATACCCGAACCGGCGCCTGCGCCCCCGCCTGAGGTGAGCAAGCCCGCCGGATCCGAACTGCCCAAGACCTTCCGCGCCAAGACCGAGGCCGTGCGCCGCACCCGCCACGCCGCCGTGGCCGGCGCCGTGTGGGGCGTGATGGGCGTGGCGGTGATCGCCTTGATGGCCGGCGCGGCCCTGTTCCGCGTGGATGTCGTGCGGCTGTGGCCGCGCACCGCCGGCGCCTACGCCAAGGTCGGCATGCCGGTGAACCCCACCGGCCTTGCGCCGGAGAACGTCCTGGCCGGGCCCGGCCTGAAGAACGGCCACGCCGCCGTTGTCGTCACCGGCATGGTCCGCAATGTCGAGACCCGCAGCAACGACCCAGCCCCCATCCGGGTCGCCCTGCTCGACAAGGGCGGCAAGACCCTGGTCACCCAGGTGGTGAACCTGCCGCCGGGCCGGCTGCAGCCGGGTCAGACCCGTCCCTTTTCCACCGCCTTCCTCGACCCCCCGTCGGCCGCGGCCAATGTGCAGGTCGAGTTCGTCCTCGGAGCGCCCCCGCCGGCGCACCGCGCCGACCCTCACGGCAAGGGCGCGAAAGACCACGGCAAAGGCGGCGACGACCACGGCAAGGCGGACGAGCACGGCGAAGCTCATGTGGCTGAGGCCGACATGGCCCATCTGCGCGGCCCGGCCGAGCCTGCCCTGCCCGCGCCGCCGACGCCCAAGCACGCCGCGCCCTTGCCGGCGGATTCGCCCTACGCCTTGCCCGTGGCGGCCGAAGCCAATACGCATCATCCGCATGAAGGCTGATGCTCCCACGACCCTGCTGCCGGCCGATGAGGTCGCGCGGCGGGTCGGGGATGCGGCCCGGCGCCTCCAGCCTCTTGTCGATGACGACACCATCGCCGTCTGCCTGCTCACCGGCGGGCTGTGGTTTGCGGCCGACCTGACCCGGGCGCTGTCCGGGCTCGGCCGAAACCTGCCGTTCGACGCCCTTTGGCTGGCCTCCTATGGCGACGCCAAGGCGAGCAGCGGCAAGGTCGAGGTGCGCGCCGGCCTGCAGCGGCCCGTTGCGGGGCGAAGGGTGCTGCTCATCGACGAGGTGATGGATTCCGGCCTGTCGCTTCGCGAGGCCGACCGGATCGTCCGCGAGGCCGGGGCTGCGTCCGTCCTGGCCTGCGTCTTCGCGCGAAAGCCGTGGCCGACGCCGCGGGACTTCGAGCCCGACGTGGTGGCGTGGGAGGCGCCGGCGCGCTTCCTGGCCGGTTACGGCATGGACGTGTCCGGCCGCTGGCGGGGCCTGCCCGAGGTCGTGGCCCTGGACTGACCGGCGCGACGACCTGCCACATCCGCCCCCACGCGCCCGGGCATGGCGATTGCTGCTGTCCTCCAAAATCTCCGGCTCTGTCCGGAAGGAGGACACTGATGAGCTTCATTTCCTTCGGCCGCCGCCGAAAAGGCCCTGGGCCGGCCGCCCTGCGCGATGCGGCGCAGCTGCGCCGCCGCTATGGCGCCAAAGCGGAACAGTGGTGCGAGATCGGCCTGGCCGGGCTGACGGACGAGACCCGCCGCCGGACCCTGGAGGACATCCGCCAGGCGCTCAAGGAGACGCCCTGACCGCGTGGCGCCCGGGCCACGTTCGCGGGCCGATGGCCAAGCTTCAGGGAACGCGCCCGGCGCTGGCGGATTGTTGACCTGACGGTTCACGCCAGCGGGAAGACGCCATGTCCGGACCACCGAAGCTGACCATCGTGCCGGATACGATCTATCGCCTGGACCGGCCCCCAGAGACGACGGGCCAGCGCGCGCGCCGCCAGCAATTCGAGGCCAAGATCTTGGCCCGCGAGCACATCGAGGAACTGCGCCGGGCTCTTGAAGAGGCCGAGGCCCTGGCGGCCACCCTGGCCAACGGCGGCGAGCTGTATCCGCCCGGCGTCCGCGACACCGCGGGTCGCATCCACGCCCACCTCGACGCCCAGTCGCAAACCCTGAACGCTCTGCTGGACCGGCTGCCTGAACCGCGGCCTTAGAACAGGGAGACTTGGTTCATCCCGAAATAGAGCCCGATCAGGGCGCCGACAGCGACGCAACCGAGCGCACTGCACACCAGGCCGGCCAGCAGGCCAGGCGCCGCACTGACCGGTTTGGCCCGGTCCAAATCCCAGTTGTCGAGATGCCCCACGCCGGCCCCCTGCCGCTGCGATCACCAGGATTGCAGGCTGGAGTCATAAATGCCCGTATGCATTGAGATTCTCCCTGCGCGTGCGCGCAGAGGAGGGAAGTCGCCTCAGCCGGGCGCGGGGAGGGTCTCGGGCGGCTCCTGGAGGGCGGTCTCGTCAGGGCCGGCGTAGGCGACGGGCAGAGGAGGCTGCGCCGTCTGCGGTGCGTCCAGGGTTTCGAGCCAAGCGGAGCGCTTCGCCTCCCAGGCCTGGGTCTGGGCGTCGAAAGCGGCGGCGTCCCGGGCGACCTGGGCTTCGAGCCACCCCTCGTCCGGGATCTCCTCTGGGGGAGGCATGGAGCCAGTGTAGCCGGTCACGATGTAGAGGGGGCCGGGGCCGCCCTGCTCGGCGATGACCTGCTTGTAGCGAGCCAAGTTGGGGTCGTCGCCGTAGATCGGCTGCAGTTCGCCGCCCAGGGCCGGCTCCGCCAGATGGGCGGGGGGACTGGCCCAGGCGCCGAGCCCCAGGCCGGCGCACATGGCGCTGACCACGGCGATCGACAGGGGTGCGATGTCAGTGCGCGTGAACATGCAGCCTGAACGCCATAGGGGCCTGCCGGTTCGACTCGGCGGCGAGCTGGGCCGCAAAAAAGTTCTGTCGCGCAAGTTCTAGCGGCCGGTGGTGGTTGTCGTCACCGAGCCGTCGGGGGCGGTCACGACGGCGACCACCTCGCGACTGGAGGAGACGGCCGCCTGATCGGCGGCGGTGGCGGCGTTGCGGGCCGAGGCGGCGGCGCTGGCGGCGGCGTCATTAGCCGCGCGGGCGGCGCCGGCGGTGGCGAGGGCGGCGGTATCGGCGGCGCGTCCCGCCGAACTGGCGGCGTCGAACGCCGCCTGCTGTGCGGAGATGGCGGCGACGCTAGCGTCGGCCGATCCGGCGTCGACCACGGCGACGGGGGGCTGGGCCGGCCGGGTCAGGACCAGAACCACCGCCACCATGGCGGCGGCGGCGATAATCGCCAGGGCGATCCAGAACCCCGTGTTCGACCTGCGTTCAACGATGACAGTCATGGCGTCCAGATCCCCAGCCTTGGTACGGGCGTCAACGGGTGAGTTTAGGCGTTGTTCCAGGCCTCGCCGCGTTAATATGCCGCCACGAAAGTCTTTCCTAAGATCGATTAACTATAAGTAGCGGGTGGATAATGAAAAATTCATCACGCCGCGCGTGACAGCCTCAACTTGTTCTTAGGGATATAGGGTCATTGTCACCCCATCGAACTAGCCAAACGGGGCGACTGATGCGCAACTTCGTCAAGAACTTCATCAAGAACGAGTCCGGCGCGACCGCGATCGAGTACGGCCTGATCGCCGCCCTCATCGCCGTCGTGGTGATCACCGCCGTGACCACCATCGGCACCAATCTCAAGGGGACGTTCACCAACGTCGCCAACTCGGTGAAATGATCTAGACCTCTTCGAGAGGTCGCCGGGCCTCATCCTCGAAGATCTTGTCCAGGTTCTCGGCCATCTTCTTATGGTTGAAGTGAGATTCCTGATAGGCGCGCTGCACCCGCGACAGGGCCCAGCGCTGCTCCCTGGTCAGGCTCTCCAGGGCTTCGCGATGCTCGGCCTCGACGTCCTGGGGAGTGACGGGCATGGTCCTGACCTTCCTCGCACGACTCGCTTCGGCCCAGGGTAAGGGCGACTGACGTCTAGGAGAACCGTCGTAAGCGCGATGGGTTCATAGCTTTTCGGAAATCCGGATCGCAGCGCGGCAACCGGCGCGGATCAGACCGGTCAGCAAGGGGTAGGCGGGCGCCTCGTGGGCGCCTTGGGCCACCGCCTGGTCGCGGTGGGCCAGCTCATCGTCGCGAAAACGGGTCAGTTGCTCGGCCAGGGCCGGCTCGCGGGTCGTGAGCTCGTCGATCTGGCCGGCGTAGTGGCCTTCGATCACCGTCTCCACCGCCTCGGTGCAGGCGTGGGCGGCTGTCTCGCCCATGAGGGCCGTGGCGGCGCCCACGGCGAAGCCCGCCACCCGCCACACCGGCGCCAGCAGGGTCGGCCGCACGCCGCGTTCGACCAGCAGCTTGTCGAAGGCTTCGAGGTGGGCGGCTTCGTGGGCCTCCATTTCGGCCAGGACCGCAGCGGTCTGCTCACGGCCGCGGACCGCGGCGAAGACGGCGCGCTGGCCCCGGTAGATGTGGACCGCGCCAAGTTCGCCGGCATGATCGACGCGCAGAATCTCGCCCAGGCGGGAGGCCTGGATCCCCCGCCCCGGCCGGGGCGGATGCGCTGCTGCGGTCACGGCGAAACTCCCGTCTGGCCCGGCCCTTTGGCGGCCAGCCAGAAGCTGACCGCGGCGAGGGCGGCGGCGAGCACGGCGTTGTAGCCCGCCATGGAGACCCCGAACATCCGCCAGGCGGCCTCGTCGCAGGACGGGGGGCGGATCGGCTTGCCGGAAAGCCCGCCCGCGGCGCGGCGCCGAGGGCGAAAGCCGCGCCGAGCAGCCCATTGAGCAAGCCGGGGGAGATGCGGTTCAGCCTGACCAGCACCAGGCCGCCGACCACCAGGGCCAGAACGCCCCAGTAGGCTTCCCGCTGCCGCAGACACAGGGCGCAGGGCACGTAGCCGCCGAAGCTTTCGAAGGCGTGGGCCGCACCCAGGGCGGCGATGCAGGCGAGGGCCGCGAGATAGGGCCACAGCTTGGCGAGGCGGGCTGTCATACGGCGACCCTAGCTCAATGTCCGGCCAACTTCAGCACCACGATGGCGAGGACGATCACCGCGGCCACCAGGCTGGTCACCAGGGTGAGGCGCTTTTCGACGAAGGCCTGGATCGGTGGGCCAAAGAACTTGAGCAGGGCGGCGACCAGGAAGAAGCGGCAGCCGCGGGTGAGGACCGAGGCCGCCACGAAGACGGCGAAATTGAACTCCGCGAGGCCCGACGCGATGGTCACCAGCTTGTAGGGGATGGGGGTCAGGCCCTTGATCAGGATCACCCACAGGCCCCAGTCGGCGAACCAGGACTGGAAGGTCGCCAAACCCTCGGCGTGGCCCATCAGGGCGAGGAGCCACAGGCCGACCGGTTGCAGGAAGTAGCCGATGGCGTAGCCCAGGACGCCGCCGGCCACCGAGGCCGCGGTGCAGATGGCGGCGTTGCGCCAGGCGTGCTCCGGCTTGGCCAGGACCATCGGGCCCAGCATCAGGTCCGGCGGGGCCGGGAAAAAGGAGCTCTCGGCGAAGGAGACGAGCGCAAGCCACAGAGGCGCGCGGGGGCTGGCGGCCAGCGCCATCAGGCGGTCGTACAGGCGGCGCAACATGGGCGGGCGGGCTTCCCTCGCGGACGAGGGACCGCCCTAGCAGGGTTCGGACGCTTTCGCGAGCGCGGGCCGAGGGCCTATCAGGCCGCCGCCTCGCCAAAGGCGCGCTGGCTGTTGCGCGCGACGCGCAGTCGCCGGCTCTGGCCGTCGTAGACCTCGATGAACTTGTATTCCTCGAACTGCTCGAGCAGCTGGGCCGCGTGCGCCATGGCGTCTTCGTCGTCGGCGCAGTGGATGAAGTCGAAGCCCGGAACCGGGTGCACCCCGTCGTGCAGGTAGAACGTGTAAGGCCGCATGCTCGCCTCCGTGCAAGGGGCAAACGATTCCCCTCTGACTGAGGGGTGAACCGATACTGTCGCTACGTTCCCATCTGGCCACAAAGTGTGAGGATCGGGGAGTCACGTTTTTGAGAAATCGACCTAAACCATCAATTGATGACAGCTGTGCTGTTTGAATTTGCAATTGGTTATCTTAATCAAGTCTCGCAGATCGGGAGGCCGACAGATTTCGTCAGCCCTCGAACGGCCTATTTTCTTGCTGCGGCGCGTCATTGCCTGACAGGAAAGCGTGGGGGCGCGCGGTTGCGGGCGGCCGGGAACTCGGTTATCGCGAACGCCTCGGCCAGCCGTGCGGGCGTGGTGGAATTGGTAGACGCGCCGGACTCAAAATCCGGTTCCGAGAGGAGTGCCGGTTCGACCCCGGCCGCCCGCACCACCCCAGGCACGGCGGAGCCCCATCCTGCCGTCCCAGACGACGCAGCGCCCGTGCAGGCCGGCCCTGTGGTGTTGATCTCGATCAGGGCGGCTGGGAGCAGGTGTGGGGATGGTCGCGGCCCCGGAGGATTTTCCATGACCTTTCGTAATTTGCTCGTGCACGTGGACACTTCGTCCGAGGGCCGGTCCCGCCTGGTGAACGCGACGCACCTCGCGCGAAAGCTCGATGCGAGGCTCATCGGGGTCGGCGCGGTCGCTTATGAGCCGTACCCTGATCGAACCGGCATGTCGGAGCGGTACGCTCGCGAGTGGATTTCGGAAACGCTGACAGAATGCGAGGCGCTTTTTGGAGAACTCGCTGCGGACCTCAACGACACGGCGTGGCGTACGCAGGTCGGCCGGCCCGCCTCGACGCTTTGTGATTTTGCCTGCGGCGCCGATCTCATCATCGGTAGCCGCGCCGCCGAGAGCGAAGTGCCATTGATCTTTGCGCGGCCCGACGACGTGTTGCTGAGCGCCGGAACGCCCGTTCTGCTTCAACCGCCGGCGGCCGCGCCCCTTGAAGCCGCCAGGATCATCTTCGGGTGGAAGAACACCCGAGAGTGCCGTCGTGCGGTGTCCGACTCTCTGCCGCTGCTCGCAGCGGCGGAGGAGGTCAAGCTCCTGCGCTTCGTCTCGGAGGGGCATGCCGATGATGACGATGGCCTGGACGATGTCGCTGAACGGCTGCGCCGCCACGGCGTGGCGCTGACCGTCGAGCGCCGGCAGCGCCATGCGAGGTCCGTCGGCGAGGATATGATCGAGGCCGCGACCGCGGTCGGCGCGGATCTCATTGTCGCCGGCGCCTATGGCCAGCCGCGCGTCCGCGAGCTCATCCTGGGCGGGGTCACCCGTTCCTTGCTTGCGCACTCACCGATGTATGTCCTGTTCAGCCACTAGGGCGCGTCAGGCGTTCAAGCCACGCGCACGATCGGGATCAGGACGGTGAGGACATGGTCGCTCGACCCGCGGGAGAGCAACGGGCCCTGCGGGTAGGCGATCGTCGATCGCCAGAACCGAACGGATGAGGGCCGCCGAAGTCTCACGCTCGGCCCAGGACGGTCGCACCCTTGCAGAGCGCCGGACTATCCCCTGCAACGGGCGGTTCTTATAGGGCTGGCCTGCGTGGCGGCGATCAGCACCCTGTCGCGGGGGGGAAGCGCAAAGCGGCGACGAAGCCGCCTTCCGGCTGGTTGGCGAAGGCGACTTCGGCCCCGTCCCGCTCAGCCAGGGCGCGGACGATGGCGAGGCCAAGGCCGG
>NCED01000097.1 GCA_002280485.1 Caulobacterales bacterium 32-69-10 | reverse complement strand
TCGACGCCGACGACGCCCTTGTAACCGCCATCCGGGCCGATGGAGACCTGGCCGGAGATGTGGACGAGGTCGCCGGCGCGGACGAAGGGGACATAGTTGGCCACCGGCGCCACGGGCTCGGGCAGGACGATGCCGAGGGCGGAAAGGCGAGCTTCGATCTCGGACATGCGAACCGTTCTGGGAGAGGCGGAAGGCTTCCATAAGGCGGGAGCCGGGGAGGGGCGGATTTTGGCCCGTCGCCGCCGCAAATTCCAGCGCCGCGAGAGGCGCCTAGGCGCCGAGCTGCGCCTCCGCTTCCGGTGTCTGCGCCATGGCCGTGGCGAGGGTGTGCTTCTCCAGGGCGGCGGCGGTGGCGTCGCGGGCCAGTTGCAGCGCCGGACGGATGCTGCACGTCTCCATGTCCAGGCAATCGGCGCAGCGATGGAAGGCGGTCTTGCTGACGCAGGGGGCGAGGGCGAGGGGGCCGTCGGTCGCCCGGATCACCTCGGCGAAGCTGATCTGCTCGGGCGAGCGGTTGAGAAGGTAGCCGCCGCCCTTGCCGCGACGGGCCAGGATCAGGCCGGCCCGCACCAGTTCCAGGAGGATCGCCTCCAGGAATTTGCGGGGTGCGCCCGTGCGGTCGGCGATATCGGCGGAGGTCAGTTGCTGCGGCGCGGCGCGCGCCAGCTGCACCATCGCCTTGAGGGCGTACTTGGCCTTCCTGGACAACATCTCGCTTGCTTCGTCCTCCGGCCGCGGCGCGAGCCCGCCCCTTCTTAAGGTCCTCGGCGAAAGGGCGCCATGGGGGGTGAGGGGCCGCCAGCTCAGCTTACAGCTGCGGCAGATATTCTCCTACTTTCCTACTAGATAGATAGGATATATGGCGATGATCAGAGGGGAGCCATATGTCTGTATTCACCAACGGCACGTCGTACGGGGCCGCCTCCATCCTCGTCCTGGCGGTCGCAGCCGCAGCGGCCGGACCCGCCCGGGCTCAGAGCGCCGGGGAGACCGCCGTCGCGGGCGTCTTCGAGGTCGCCCAGTTGTCGCCGCCGCAGACCGCATCCGATGTGATCGGCCAGATCGTGGTCACCGCCCGGCGCCGGACCGAGACCGTTCAGGACGTGCCGATCGCCGTGACGGTGGTCGGAGCCGAGGCGCTGGAGCGCCAGCAGATCAACACGATCCAGCAGCTCACGACCCTGACGCCGTCGGCCCAGGTGCTGTCCACCAACCCGCGCAACACCGCCATCACCATCCGCGGCCTCGGCGCCAGCTACGGCCTCGCCAACGACGGGCTGGAGCAGGGCGTCGGCGTCTATGTCGATCAGGTCTATAATTCGCGCCCGTCCAGCGCGACCTTCGACTTCGTCGATATCGAGCGGGTCGAGGTGCTGCGGGGCCCGCAGGGCACCCTGTTCGGCAAGAACACCACCGCCGGCGCCCTGAACATCACCACCCGCGACCCGACCTTCGATCCTGAGGTCCAATCGGACATCAGCGTCGGCAATTTCAATTTCCTGCAGGCGCGAGCGTCCCTGTCCGGCCCGCTCGCCGGCGACAAGCTGGCCGGCCGGTTGTCCGTCGTGGGCACCCGCCGCGACGGCCTGGTGCGCAACCCGATCGTCGGCCGCGACCAGCTCGACACCAAGAGCATCGCGATCCGGGGCTCGCTGCTCTACAAGCCGACGGACAGGCTGACGGCGCGGTTCTACATCGACTTCAGCCGGCAAGAGCCCGAATGCTGCACCCAGCTGTTCGTCGCCGCCGCCCCGACGCTGAAGCCCCTGAACCAGCAGTTCGCCGCCCTGGCCGCCGGCCGCGGCTATGCGCCGGTCAGCACCGATCCCTATCGTCGGCTCGCCGAGACCGACGGCAAGATCAAGGCCCACCAGACCTCGCAAGGCGTCTCGGCCCTGATCAACTACGACTTCGGCTTCGCCACCCTGACCTCGATCACGGCGGCGCGGGAGTGGGCGTGGCAACCGGCCAACGACCGGGACTACACGCCCCTCGACATCGTGCGTCAGTCGGCCAACCCGTCGCAGCAATATCAGTACAGCCAGGAGCTGCGGCTCGCCTCCAAGGGCGACAAGGCCATCGACTGGCTGGTCGGGCTGTACGGCTTCGAGCAGAACGTGAAGACGACAGGCGTGACCGAATACGGCCGCGACGCCTCGTACTGGCTGTTCCCGGCCGCGGGGGTCACCGACGCCCTGCTCAACGGCTACAAGGCGTTCAACACCTCCAGCATCGACACCAAGAGCTACGCCGCCTTCGGCCAGCTGACCTGGACCGTCACCGACCGGCTCAAGGTGACGCCCGGCCTGCGCTACACCCACGAGAAGAAGGACGCCTACTATAACGCGACGACGGCGGGCGGCCTGGTCACCAGCGACGCGGCCCTGATCAACCGGCGCCTCGGCATCGCCCGGCCGCAGTTCTACGCGGCCAAGGTCTCCGACGGCTCGCTGGCCGGCCAGCTGGCCCTGGCCTACGCCGTGACCCCCGACGTCAACGCCTACGCCACCTATGCGCGCGGCGAGAAGTCGGGGGGGATCAACATGGCCGGCATCCCCACCGACGCGGCCGGGAACCCGGCGCTGGTGTCTGCGGTGGTCCGCCCCGAAAAGGCGACGACCTATGAGGTCGGGCTGAAGACCCAGTGGTTCGAGCGCCGCCTGACCGCCAACCTCGCCGCCTATTACACCACCGTCCGCGACTTCCAGGCCAATGTGGTCGACAGCGGCCCGGGCGCCCTGCGCGGCTACCTGGCCAATATCGAGAAGGTGACGGTCAAGGGCGTCGAGCTCGACCTGTCGACCCGGCCGATCATGGGCGTGACCACCTATGGGGCGGTGTCGTGGACCGACGGGGAGTACGCCTCCTTCGCCAACGGGCCGTGCCCGATCGAGCGGATCGGGACCTCGACCGTGGCCTGCGACCTGAGCGGCCGCGAACTGCCGGGGGTGTCGCGCTGGGCGGCTTCCGCCGGGGCCGAATACCGCCATGACGCCAGCATCGCCTCGCTGGACGGGCAGGTCTACGCCTCGATCGATGCGGCGTT
>NCED01000038.1:4885-29132 GCA_002280485.1 Caulobacterales bacterium 32-69-10 | reverse complement strand
CTTTGCAGCTTGAAGGGATTGGGGTGTCGATTCGACCTGAACGGGGCAATGAAGACTACACCAAAATCGAAACCATTGTGGAAGGTGGTCCTGCGAGCAAGTCTGGACAGGTGAAGTCGGGTGACCGCATCATTGGTGTGGCGCAAGATGGCGAAAAAATGGTGGATGTGATCGGTTGGCCGAGCAATGAAATTGTGGGCTTAATCCGTGGTAAACGTGGTACCAAAGTTACCATACGGTTACTCGGTTCAGGTGCGCCGATGAGCCAAGCACGTAATGTGACCATTACCCGTGACGTCATTCAAGAAGAAGATGCTGGGGTACGTTCACGTACCGTAAATGTGACGCGTGATGGTCAGCAGTACACTTTTGGTGTGATTGAAATACCGTCTTTCTATTTGAACTATCGTGCACGTCGTGCGGGCACAGAATATCGTTCTGTATCTGAAGATACCAACAATGCGCTGAAAACTTTAGCGGCCAAGAATGTATCAGGGATTATTATCGACTTACGTAATAACCCAGGGGGCTCACTTGAAGAAGTGGCTCGTATGCTTGGGCAGGTGATTAAGTCAGGTCCAGTGGTGCAAATTCGAGATGGTAACGGCAATGTGAGCGTTTTCGAAGACGATGACAATGGTGCACAGACCTATGCAGGTCCATTGGCAGTGATGGTGAATTTAGCATCTGCGTCTGCAAGCGAAATTTATTCTGCTGCGATTCAAGACTATGAACGTGGCATTGTGATTGGTAGCACCACTACAGGGAAAGGAACGGCACAAGTTCAGCTCGATAACTTGGCGCATGGTCAAGCGACACTAACGCAACGTAAGTTTTACCGTGTAACGGGTGGCAGTACGCAAAACAAAGGCGTAATTCCAGACGTGAAATTGGTAGATATTTATAATGAAGAATTTGGTGAGCGTAAAGCGAAAAATGCGCTTGAGTGGGACACCATTCCAACTGCACCGTTTAAACGTGAAGGCAGTATTGCACCGTATGTAAAACGGTTAGGTGAACTGTCGCAAGCACGCGTTAAAGTCGACCCGCAGTTTAACTATCTTGAACAGCGTAAAGACATCTCGAAAAAGACCGAAGATCAAAAACGAGTGGTTTTAGATATTGATCAACGTAAAGCTGAATTGTTGGCACTGGAAAAACAGACTTTAGATTCCGAAAACAAGCGCCGTCAGATTGCAGGACAAAAGCCTTATGCAAACTGGGAAAGCTATCAAGCTTCTATGGAAGCTTTAGTTGAAGCACGCGCTAAAATGAAAGCGAAAAAGCCGCGGCTTCCACATGAAAATTTGAAGACCGCCTCATTGACGGTCCCCGGGGTCTATGTCCCCATATATCGGTCCAGCAAGCCGCTCACCCACTACATCTAGGGTGAGAGAGCCAGGCGCCAGCGCCTGATTCTCAGCGGGAGGGCCGGGCAGTAGATTGAATTCGGGGGACTACGGCTTTGAGCGAAGCAGCGAAGATCCAAGCGCCGGTCGTCCGTGGTCGGACCCAGCCGGCTCCGCGCGCGCCGCGTCCGCAGCTGCAGCTGGTGCGCAAGGTCGAGGTCGACCGGTCCCGCGACGCCCTGCTGACCGAGTTCGGCAAGACCACCCTCGAAGACCGCTACCTCCTGGCCGGCGAGAGCTACCAGGACATGTTCGCCCGCGTCGCCACGGCCTATGCCGACGACGCCGAGCACGCCCAGCGGGTCTACGACTACATCTCGAACCTGTGGTTCATGCCGGCCACCCCGGTGTTGTCCAACGGCGGCGCCGACCGCGGCCTGCCGATCTCCTGCTTCCTCAACGCCGTGCCCGACAGCCTCGAAGGCATCGTCAGCGTGTGGAACGAGAACGTGGCCCTGGCCTCCAACGGCGGCGGCATCGGCACCTACTGGGGCGGCGTCCGCTCCATCGGCGAGAAGGTGAAGGGCGCCGGCCAGACCAGCGGCATCATCCCCTTCATCCGGGTGATGGACTCGCTCACCCTGGCCATTTCGCAGGGCTCCCTGCGCCGCGGCTCGGCGGCGGTCTATCTCGACATCCACCACCCGGAGATCGAGGAGTTCCTGGAGATCAGGAAGCCGTCCGGCGACTTCAACCGCAAGTCGCTGAACCTGCACCACGGCATCTCGATCTCGGACGAGTTCATGGAGGCCGTGCGCGACGGCAAGCCGTTCGGCCTGCGCTCGCCCAAGGACCAGGAGATCGTCAAGACGGTCGACGCCCGCACCCTGTGGCAGAAGATCCTCGAGATCCGCCTGCAGACCGGCGAGCCCTACCTGATCTTCTCCGACACGGTGAACCGGGCCATGCCGCAGCACCAGCGCGAGCTGGGCCTGTCGGTGCGCCAGTCCAACCTGTGCTCGGAGATCATGCTCCACACCGGCAAGGACCACCTGGGCGTCGAGCGCACCGCGGTGTGCTGCCTGTCCTCGGTCAACGCCGAGAAGTTCCTGGAATGGCGCGACCACCCGACCTTCGTCGAGGACGTCATGCGCTTCCTCGACAACGTGCTGCAGGACTTCATCGACCGCGCCCCGCCGGAAATGACCCACGCGGTCTACGCCGCCATGCGCGAGCGGTCGGTGGGCCTCGGCCTCATGGGCTTCCACTCGTTCCTGCAGAGCCAGAACGTGCCCTTCGAGAGCGCCATGGCCAAGTCGTGGAACATGCGCATCTTCAAGGCCCTGCGCCGCGCCGCCGACAAGGCGTCCCAGGTGCTGGCCGAAGAGCGCGGCCCCTGCCCGGACGCCGCCGACCGCGACGTGATGGAGCGGTTCAGCCACAAGCTGGCCATCGCGCCCACCGCCTCGATCTCGATCATCTGCGGCGGCACCTCGGCCGGCATCGAGCCGATCCCGGCCAATGTCTATTCGCACAAGACCCTGTCGGGCACCTTCGCGGTCAAGAACCCCTATCTGGAGCGGCTGCTCGAGGAGAAGGGCAAGAACACCGCCGAGACCTGGAACTCGATCCTGGAGAACGAGGGCTCGGTCCAGCACCTGGAGTGCCTGAGCCAGGATGAGAAGGACGTCTACAAGACCGCCTTCGAGCTCGACCAGCGCTGGGTGATCGAACTGGCCGCCGACCGCACGCCTGAGATCTGCCAGTCCCAGTCGGTCAACGTCTTCATCCCCGGCGACGTGGATAAGTGGGACCTGCACATGCTGCACTGGACGGCGTGGGAGCGCGGCTGCAAGTCGCTCTACTACCTGCGCTCCAAGTCGGTGCAGCGCGCCGCCTTCGCCGGCGGCGAGCAGATGGCCGAGAAGGTCCACATGGAAGGCAAGACCGACTACGAGGAATGCCTCGCCTGTCAGTAAAATAGGCCGTCATCCTCCGGCCGCGCGAAGCGCGGTCCGGGGGACCCAAGCCGTGTTTTCAGCATCATCACCGGCGGCGGCCCGAGCGCATATCTCGCTTGGGTCCCCGGATCACGGCTGCGCCGTGACCGGAGGATGACGGGGTGTTGATCACATCCCCTCGTCCAGGAACCGCAGGAAGTCCTCCAGCGGCAGGCGGTAGCCCCAGCGGAACCCGCGCCTGACGCGGTACTTCCACGACACTTCCGATGGATCGACCGGCGCCGGGCAGAAGTAGCCGTGCCAGTCGACTTCGGCGAGGTGGCACAGGTTGCGCAGCCACCAGTTGGCGAAGGTCTCGGGCAGGACCTCGAACACCTTAGTTCCGGGTGAGGCGAACAGGGCGTTGGCGAGCCCCGCCCCCGTCGCCCCCACCACGACCTGCGCGCCGCGCACCAGGGCGACCTGCTGCGACGGGGTCAGGGTCTCGGCCCGGACGATGGTGAAGCCGCGCGCGGCCAGCGCCGCCTCCAGGGCCGGCTCATTGACCATCACCCGCATCGGATAGGCCCGCCGCGAGATGTAGACGCGCCTGGCCCCCGTGGACGGCGGCGCGCTGGCGAGGATCCGGTCGCGCAGCTTGAGCAGCAGCTGGTTCGGCCGGTGCAGGAAGTGGTCCATGGGGCTGGCGAAGGCCGCCTCGCCCAGGCGCACCAGCTTGGCGCGGGTCTGCCGCACCTTCAGCCCCGGAAAGGCCAGGCGCAGGAGGTCGCGCTGCCAGGGCTTGAGCGGCGGCGCGATGGGGGGAAGCGCGTCCAGCAGGCCCAGCTCCTCCACCGCCAGCAGGGCCGCGAGGCAATCGAGCAGATAGTGACCATAGTTGAACTCGCCGCCGGTGGCGGTGAACACCGTCGCCGCCGCGATCCGGGGCAGGCGGGCGGGCGGAACGAGCCGGCGGGCGTCGCCGTCCTTTTCGACATGGGGCAGGGCGGCCAGGTCGGGGCGCCAGCTCAGCATCTCGCCGGCGGTGCATTGGAACACGCGCCCGTGCGGGTCGATCAGCGTGCCGTGACGGGGGGCGAGCAGCAGGTCTCGCGCCCGGAACACCGCGGTCTGGCCGCGCCGGGCCCCGTCCGAGCCGTCGTGCCAGTCCGGGAGCGGCCCGCCGGCGACCCGGCCGGCCAGCCGCGCCTGCAGCAGATCGGGGACCAGGTGGCCGCCGACACGGGTCACGGCCCAGGCGCCCCCGCCCCAAGCTTCGGGCGAATCAGGGCGCGCGGCGACCAGGGCCTGGGGCGTAACCTCGGTCAGCACCTCCCGTTCGGGCGCGAGCCGCAGGGACAAGGGCGCAGTACGCTGTCCGGTCACGCCGTTTCGCCGCCTTTTTCTCGCTCAGGGGCCCAAGTGTGACGGCCTGTATTCGGTACCGTTACCGATTGTGCAAGGTTGGCTTGGTATGGTTCGGACGTTCGCAGGAGACGGTCGTCCGCATGCGCCTGATCGCCGCCCTACTGGCCACTGCAGCCGCGGCGACCCTGGGTCCGGGCGTGGCGCACGCCGTCGATGAGGGCCAGGCGGCCCTGTTCGGCGCCGCCTTCTCCAGCAGTCCCGACTTCACTACCGACGCCAACTCGATCGCGGCCGGCCCAGGCTTCAGCGCGCCTGGCGGCTACGCCGCGACCCGCTACGAGCCCGGCCGGGGCCTGATGCGCTGGACGACGAGCGAGGTGGTCAGCTTCGGCGGCGAAGGCGTCGCCCACTTCGACACCGTGCGGGTGTCGACCTTCGCCTACGATCCCCTGCCCGGCGCCGCCCTGATGCGGCCGGACGCCCAGATCGGCGCGGCCCGGCCCCAGGGCTACAATGTGACCTATGTGCGCAAATGGCCCGCGATGGTCAGCGTCAGCAAGGGCCGGCTCAGCCTGGACGTCACCCCGCAGATGGGCCTCGGCCTCTCCAAGGACGGTGGCCGCAGCGCCGAGGCCGGCGCCCTGGTGCGTATGGCCAAGGCCGTGGGCTTCACCGGCCAGGACGCGCCACGCTGGTACGTCTACGCCGGCTACCATAAGCGGGCGATGGGCCTGAATCTGCTGCGCTCCGACGATCCCGCCCGCCGCCAGAAGCTTGACGACGGGGTGGCCCGAGAGGTCCAGGCGGGCCTGGGCGCCCACCGCGGCCGCATCCACGCCCTGGTCGGCTACACCCACGAGAACCTGGCCATGCGGTCCTTAGGGCAGCGCAACCGCAGCGACGACCGTATCGGCCTCAGCCTCGCCATCCGCTAGGTCTTTGCTTCGGGGGTCCGGGCTCGTAAACAGCCGGGATGCTCAAAGCTAAGACCCTCCTGGTGACCGGCGGCACCGGCTCGTTCGGCGAAGCGGTTGTGCGGCGCGCGCTGGCCGAGGGCGCTGAGGAAGTCCGCATCTTCAGCCGGGATGAGAAGAAGCAGGACGACCTGCGCCACATCCTCACCGACCCGCGCCTGCGCTTCATCATCGGCGACGTGCGCGACTACGACTCCCTGGCCCAGGCGATGGTCGAGACCGACCTCGTCTTCCACGCCGCGGCCCTGAAACAGGTGCCAAGTTGCGAATTCCACCCCTTCGAGGCGGTGCGCACCAATGTGCTCGGCACCGAGAACGTACTGAACGCCGCCACCGCCACGGGCGTGAAGGGCGTAACGGTGCTGTCCACCGACAAGGCGGTCTATCCGATCAACGCCATGGGCCTGACCAAGGCCCTGGGTGAGAAGCTGACCATCGCCAAGGCCAAGGCGCCGGGCAGGGCCAAGCCGGTGATGTCCACCGCCCGCTACGGCAACGTCATGGCCAGCCGGGGCTCGGTGATCCCGCTCTTCGTCAAGCAGATCAAACAGGGCAGGGCGCTCACCGTCACCGACCCCGACATGACCCGGTTCATGATGAGCCTGACCGATTCTGTGGACCTGGTGCTCTACACCTACGCGCACGCCCGCCCCGGCGACATCTTCGTGCAGAAGGCGCCCGCCTGCACCATCGGCGTCCTCGTCGCCGCCTTGTGCCGGATCTTCGGCGCCGACCCCGAGGTCCGGGTGATGGGCGCGCGGCACGGCGAGAAGAGCTTCGAGCATCTGGTCGCCCGCGAAGAGGCGGCCCGCGCCGAGGACATGGGCGGCTATTTCCGCATCGCCGCCGACGAGCGCGACCTGAACTATGCGAACGGGAACGGGAACGGCTCGGCCGCCAGCGGCGAGGGCTTCACCTCGCTCTCCACCCGCCAGCTCGACCTCGACCAGATGGTGGAGCGCCTGCTGGGGCTGGACTACATCCAGGCCGAGCTGACCTCGACGGGCGTGGTGTCGGAAGGGGTGTAGGCGTTCCTTGTCCCTCCCCTCGATGGGGAGGGCGACTCGCGGGCGTCAGGCCCGCGAGCGGGGTGGGGCGGAAGCACGACGTTGGCCGGACACCTCCCCACCCGGCCCCTTCGGGGCCACCCTCCCGACAAGCGGGAGGGACAAGAACCTTAAAGCCGCTCCAACCGCATCACCTCGACGACGTCTCCCACCGCCGCGGCCGGCGCGTCCGCGGGCCGGCGCATCAGGGCGTCGGCGCGGGCGAAGACGCCGACGAGGGACGAGTCCTGGTCCGAGAAGGGGCGGGCGGTGAAGGTTCCGTCGGGGCGCGAGGTGACGGCGGCGCGCATCCAGTGCTCGCGGGGGCCTGTGGGGCCCAGCGGCTGTTCCAGGCGGGCGTAGAGGATCGGGCGATCGGGCGACGCGCCCTGCCAGGTGGCCAGCAGGGGCTGCAGGAACAACTCGGCGCAGACGAAGGCCGAGGCGGGATTGCCAGGCAGGCCAAGCACCTTGCGGCCGTCGCCCAGGGTCCCGAACCAGGTCGGCTTGCCGGGGCGCAGTCTTACCGTCTCGACCATCAGCTCCAGGCCGAGCCGCGCCAGGGCCGGCTTGACCAGGTCATGGTCGCCCACCGAGGCCCCGCCGACGGTGACGATGAGGTCGCAAGCAACCCCATCCACGGCCGCCAGGATCTTGTCTTCGCTGTCGCCGGCGGTGGCGATCCGCACCACCTCGGCGCCCCACTGGGCCGCCAGGGACGACAGGCTGGGGCCGCCGGAATTGAAGATCTGGTGCGGCCCGGGCTCGGTCCCCGCCGCCACAAGCTCCTCGCCGGTGGTGAGCAGCAGCAGCCGCGGGCGCCTGGCCACGGCCAAGCTAGAGGCGCCGGCGGCGGCGGCGAGGGATATCCGCCACGGGTCGAGGCGGGCGCCGGGCTCCAGCAGGACGTCGCCGGCATGGAAGTCGCCGCCGCGGGGGCGGATGTGGGCGGATTTGCCGGCGAGCGGCCCCACGACGACACGGTCGCCGTCGCGGGCCGCCTCCTCCTGGATCACCACCATGTCGGCGCCGGGCGGGACCACGCCGCCGGTGAAGATGCGCACCGCTTCGCCGGGCTGCAGGGCCGCGTCATGGCCGTGGCCGGCGGCGCTCTCGCCCGCTATGCGCAGGCTGGCGGCGGCGGCTTCCGCGTCGGCGCGGCGCACGGCCCAGCCGTCCATGGCGGAGGCCTCGAACGGCGGCTGGTCGCGCAGGGCGCGAACAGTCTGCGCCAGCACCCGGCCCATGGCCGCCGCGCCGACGGCGACCGGCTCGGTCCCCAAAGGCGTCACCTGCGCCAACATGCGGGCGCGAGCCTCCTCGACGGCGAGGTTCTTCACTCCGCCCGCCGGTATTCGCCCGAGGCGCCGCCGGTCTTCTCCAGCAGGCGCACGGCCTCGATCACCATGGCTTTGTCGACGGCCTTGAGCATGTCGTAGAGGGTCAGGGCGGCGACGGAGACGGCGGTCAGGGCTTCCATCTCGACGCCCGTCGGGCCCGTGGTCTTGACCCGGGCGGTAATGGCCAGCCCCCCTTCGGCCGGCTCGATGGCCACCTTGACCGAGCTGAGCGACAGGGGGTGGCACAGGGGGATGAGGTCGGAGGTGCGCTTGGCGGCCATCACCCCGGCGATCTCGGCGGTGGTGATCACGTCGCCCTTCTTGGCCTGGCCGGACTGCACCAGGGCCAGGGTCTCGGGCGCCATGCGCACGAAACCGGCGGCGACAGCCTCGCGCGCGGTGGAAGGCTTGTCGGAGACGTCGACCATCCGCGCCCGGCCCTGCGCGTCCAGGTGGGTCAGCTTGCCGCTCATCGCTCCAGCAGCCGCGGCATGATCTCGATCAGGTTGCAGGGCGCGTGGCGGGTGTCGAGCTGGGGGCCGATGACGCTCCAGCCGTCCTTCACCGCCCCGTTCGATCCGGGCAGGCAGAACACAAGACAGCCGTCGATGACCCCGGCGGTGGCCCGGCTCTGGATCGTGGAGGTGCCGACGCTCTGGTAGCTGACCAGGTGGAAGGCCACCGAGAAGCCGTCGATGCGCTTGGAGAACAGGGGCTCCAGGGCCTCGGGCGTCACGTCGCGGCCGGTCAGGCCCGTGCCTCCGGTGGTGACGATCACCTGCACGTCCTCGTGCTCGATCCACTGGCGGACCTGGAAGCGGATGGCGTCGATGAAGTCGGGCACGATGGTGCGCGCGACCAGGGTGTGGCCGTCGCTGGCGATGCGCTCGCACAGCACGTCGCCGGAGGTGTCGGTCGTCGCGTCGCGGGTGTCGGACACGGTGAGGACGGCGATGCGGGCCGGGCGGCGCTCCCGGCTCTCGTCGATCCGGCCGCCGGGGGTGATGCGGGTGGGGGCGTTCATGAGCTCTCCGAGGGGGTCGTCTCCGGCGGCGCGTCCCAGCGCTTGGCGTCTTCATAGTCCTGGGCGCTGGGTTCGATCCAGCGTCCTCCGCCGTCCCCGTGGCTCTTCTTCCAGAACGGGGCGCGGCTCTTCAGATAGTCCATCAGCTGGTCGGCGGCCTCGAAGGCGGCGCGGCGGTGGGCGGCGGCGGCGGCCACGAAGACGATGGCCTCGCCCGGACCCATGCGGCCGGTGCGGTGGACGACCAGCACGTCCTGCAGCCCGAAGCGCGATTGCGCCTCCTGCGCCATCGCCTCGATGGCCGTGTCGGTGAAGCCGGGATAGGCGTCCAGCTCCAAGGTCTCGACCGTGCCGGCCTCGGCCCGGACATAGCCGGTGAAGCTGACCACGGCGCCGGTCTCGCGTCGGCCCTCGGTGAAGGCGGTGAGCAGGGCGCCGGCGTCGAAGGGCTCTTCCTGCAGGCGGACCATCAGCCGCCGCTCATCGGCGGCAGGAAGGCGACCTCGCTGGCCGCCGACAGGCTGGCGTCGCCGCGCACCAGGGCCTTGTCCACGGCCGCCTGCACCCCGGGGGCGAACAGGGCCTCGCCCAGCGCCGCGTCCTCGGCCGCCAGGGCGTCGCGCAGGGCGAAGAGGCTGGAAAGGTCGAGGTCGCGCTCGCGCCAGCCGGCCACGTCGCGCAGCCGCCCGAACAGCAGCACCCGGGCCATTGGCTCAGCCCCCCGTGGTGGACATGTGCCGCCGCACCGCGGGGCCTTCGCCGGCGCCGATGCGGAAGTCGTGGCCCCTGGGCTTGGCGTCGACGCCGGCCCGGATGGCGGCGATCACCGCCGTGTCGTCGTCCGAGGCGCGCAGCGGGGTGAGCAGGTCGGTGGCGTCGTCCTGGCCAAGGCAGGTGTGCAGGATGCCGGTGCAGGTCAGGCGCACACGGTTGCAAGTGTCGCAGAAGGTGTGGCTGAGCGGGGTGATGAAGCCGAGCTTGCCCCCCGTCTCCTCGACCCGCACGTAGCGGGCCGGGCCGCCGGAGCGCTCCGGGCTCCCTGACAGGGTCCAGATGGCCGCCAGGTCCTGGCGCACATCGGCCAGGGAGACGAACTGGTCGGTGCGATCTTCGTCGACCTCGCCCATCGGCATGGTCTCGATCAGGGTCATGTCGCAGCCGCGGCCGTGCGCCCAGGCCAGGAGGGACGGGATCTCGGCGCGGTTGTCGCGGGCCAGGGCCACGGTGTTGATCTTGACCTTCAGGCCGGCGGCCTGGGCCGCGTCGATCCCCGCGATCACCTTGGACAGGTCGCCGTTGCGGGTGATGCGGCGGAAATTGTCGGGGTCCAGGGTGTCGAGTGAGACGTTGACGCGGCGCACGCCCAGGGCCGCCAGCTCGCCCGCGAATTCGGCCAGGCGCGTGCCGTTGGTGGTCAGGGTCAGCTCTTCCAGGGCGCCGCTGCGCAGGTGGCGCGACAGCCCCTCGACCAGGGTCATGAAGCCCTTGCGCATCAGGGGCTCGCCGCCGGTCAGGCGCAGCTTGCGCGTGCCCAGCCCGATGAAGGTCGAGCACAGCCGGTCCAGCTCTTCGATGGTCAGCACCTGAGCCCGCGGCAGGAAGGTCATCTTCTCGGGCATGCAGTAGAGGCAGCGCAGGTCGCAGCGGTCGGTGACCGAGACGCGCAGATAGCTGATGGTGCGGCCGAATGGATCGCGCAGGGGCGCCGCGCCGCCGTGGAGGGCGGGCTTGGCGACCGAAAAGGGGGCGTCGTACGGGCTCATCTCAGGCCTATTATGGGGCCGTGGCCGGCGCGGCGGAAGTGTTTCGGAAATTACCGCCGCCCCGTCGCCCGGTTATGGAGCAACGCATGGACGCCTTTCCCGCCTTCATCCCCCTCGCCGGCGCTCGCATCCTGATCGTCGGCGACGGGGAGGCGGCCCAGGCCAAGGCGCGGCTGGTGACCGGTTCGGCGGCCGAAGTGGTGCTCGCGGCCGAGGCCCGGGCCCTGGAGCCGGGGCTCTATGACGGGGCGCGGCTGGTGTTCGTGGCGGTCGCCGACGAGGCCGTGGCCGCGCAGGCGGCCGCGGCGGCGCGGGCGGCGGGGGCCCTGGTCAATGTGGTCGACCGCCCGGCCCTATGTGATTTCAGCACCCCGGCCATCATCGACCGCAGCCCAGTGATCTGCGCCATCGCCACCGGCGGCGCCGCACCGGTCTTGACCACCCTGCTGCGGGCCGAGGTGGAGGCGCGCTGGCCCGACCGGCTCGGCGCCGTCGCGACCCTGTCTAAGGCGATGCAGCAGACGGTGCGCGCCGCCATCCCCGACGGGTCGGCGCGGCGCGCCTATTGGCGGCGGATGCTAACCGGCCCGGCGGCCGACGCGGCCATGGCCGGCGACATGGACAAAGCGCGGCGCCTGGCGCTGGAGGCGATGACCGAACCGCGGGGCGAGGGCCGGGTGGTGTTCCTGCGGGCGCCGGCGCAGGCCGATCGCCTGACCCTGGGCGCCCTGCGCGCCATGGGCGGCGCCGACCGCATCGTGGCGGACGGCGAAGCGACGGCGGAGATCGTCCGCTACGCCCGGCGAGACGCCGAGCGCCGGGCGAGTGCGACCCCCGAGGATTTGGCCGCCTGGGCCGGCGAAGGGCTGACCGTGCTGGTGGTCAGTGCGGCGCCGGATGAGGCGCTGGAAGCGGCGGTGGCGGGATTGGGTGCGCTTACCGAACGGCTGTTGGTGGCCTGACGGGGTCCGGTCAGATCGTCTCCAGGTCCCTGCCCTTGGTCTCCTTGAGGAAGACGAGGGTGACGACGGCGGCGATGGCGGTGAAGATCAGCGGGTACCACAGGCCGAAATAGATATCTCCCGACCCCGCGACCATGGCGAAGGCCGAGGCCGGCAGGAAGCCGCCGACCCAGCCCGTACCGATGTGGTAGGGCAGCGACAGGGCGGTGTAGCGGATGCGGGTCGGGAAGGCCTCGACCAGGGCCGCCGCCTGCGGCCCGTACAGGGCCGTGGCCCCGATGCAGAACACCAGCAGCACGAAGAACAGCTGCACCGCATTGGTCCGGGCCGGATCGGCCTTGGCGGGATAGCCGGCCGTCTGCAGCGCGCCCCGGATGCGGCCCGAAACCTCGGTCCTCAGGGCGGCGAGGCCGGCGGTGTCCAGGCTGGTCCCGTCGGCGGACGGCACCACCACCTCGCCGACCCGCACCTGGGCCACCGTTCCCGCCGGGGCGGCGAGGTTGGTGTAGGAGACGCCGGAGGTGGTCAGGGTCGATTTGGCGATGTCGCAGGAGGTGCGGAACTGGGTCTTGCCCACGGGGTCGAACTGCAGGCTGCACTCGGACGGGTCGGCGACGACGACGACCGGCGAGCGGGTGTTGGCCTCGTCCAGGGCCGGGTTGCCGGCGCGGGTGAGCAGGTGGAAGCCGGGGAAGACCGCGACCACGGTCAGGATCATGCCGAACAGCATCACCGGCTTGCGGCCGATCTTGTCTGAGAGCCAGCCGAAGAACAGGTAGAGCGGCACGCTCACGATCACGAGGGCGATCATCACCGCATTGACCGTCGCGGGGGCGATCTTGATCACCGTCTCCATGAAGAAGGAGGCGTAGAAGAAGCACAGGTACCAGACCGCCCCCTGGGCGATCATGATGCCGAACAGCACGATCAGCACACGCTTCAGGTTCGGCCACTGCAGGAAGCTCTCGACGTAGGGCTTGTCCGAGCGGGCGCCCTCGTCGCGCATCTTGGTGAAGACCGGGCTTTCGTGCAGCTTCAGCCGGATCCACACGGAGATGGCCAGCAGCGCCGCCGAGATCAGGAAGGGAATGCGCCAGCCCCAGGCGGCGAAGGCCTCTTCGCCGACGATGGCGCGGGTGACCAGCACCGACAGCAGGGCGCCGCACAGGCCGAAGGCAGCCGAGCCGCCCAGCCAGCTTCCCATCAGGCCACGCCGCTCCGGTTCGACATGTTCGGCGATATAGATCGCCGCCCCGCCCCATTCGCCGCCCAGCGCCAGGCCCTGGAGGATGCGCATGAGGATGAAGAGGATGGGCCCGAGCACCCCTACGCTGGCGTAGCCGGGCAGCAGGCCGATGGCGAAGGTGGAAAGCCCCATCAGGCTCATGGTGATGAGGAAGGTGCCTTTGCGCCCGACCCGGTCGCCGATGCGCCCGAAGATCAGGGCCCCGATGGGCCGGAAGGCGAAGCCCACCGCGAAGGCGCCCAGGGCGAAGACATAGCCGGCGGTCTCGTTGAGACCGGCGAAGAAGGTGCGCGACAGGATCGCGGCCAGCGGCACGAACAGAAAGAAGTCATACCATTCGAAGGCGGTGCCGGCCGCGGACGCCGCGACCACCAGCCCCATGTTGGTCTTGGGCTTGTCGCCCGCCTGTTCGCCGACCGTCGTACTCGTCGCCGTCATCCTGCCCCCCGGAAGCCCGGCGGAAAGCCTTACATGCCTGCAGGCGCAGGGGAAAGCAGCAGGCGAGAGGATAGGCGGACGCCCGCCGCGGATGTCCGCAACGGGCGCCGGTCAGGATGAAATAGGAGCTTGCTACTTGGCGACGTCGGTGACGGCGTCGCCCGCGGAGCTGACGTCGCGGCCGGCGCCGGCCACGGTGTTGCAGGCGGCGGTCGAGACGGCCGCGAAGGCCGCGAGGAGGACGAAAAACTTGCGCATGGGGTTCTTCCTTGAAAAAGGCGCTTCTTGAACGGTCAAGCCGCCGCTTGGTTCCCACCTTCGCCGTTAGGCAGGCCAGGCGGCTCTGTAGCCGGCTGGTCGGGAGCCTGCGGCGCTTCGGGGGCGGGGAAGATAAGCTTGGCGGTTACGCCGCCGTCCGGCCCCGGTCCGATCTCGGTCCGGCCGCGCAGCTGGCGGGCGAAGGCGCTCATCAAGGTGCGGCCGACGCCGGTTCCGGCCAGGGCGCCGGCGTCGCCGCGCCCCTGGTCGGCGATCTCCAGCACGACCTCCTGAGGGGAGACCGAGAAGCGGACAAGGATCATGCCGCCGTCCTCGCCATAGGCGTGCTTGCGGGCGTTGGAGATGGCCTCGACCGCGAACAGGGCCAGGGGGGCCAGCTTGTCGGGATCGATCTCCAGGTCGTCGGCGGTAAGCTGGGTGCGGATGTTAGACGGGCGCCCGCCCTCGCCGGCGGTGAGGTGCGCGACCAGCTCCTCCAGGAACTGGCGCACGTCCACCCGTCGCAGGTCGGGGCTCTGGTATAGGGCGCGGTAGATCAGGGCGAGGGCCGTGATCCGCTGGCGGGTGTCGGACATGGCCGCCCGCGCCGCCGGGTCGGTCAGGGCCCGCTGCTGCATGTTCAGCAGGCTGGTGATGACCTGCAGGTTGTTCTTCACCCGGTGGTGAATCTCGCGCATCAGCGCGTCCTTGTGGGCCAGGTTGTCCCGCAGCGAGGTGTCGCGCTGGACGATGGCGTCGGCCATGACGCCCAGGGCGTGGGCCAGGGCCTGGATCTCGGCGGGCGCGCCCTCCGCCTCGGCCTGGACCGGGCGGACCGAGAAGCGGCCCTTGGCGTAGATCGCCGCCACCCGCTCCAGATAGACCAGCCAGCGGATGACCACTCGCTCGCTGACCACCGTCACCGCCGCCCAGGCCGCCAGCCAGGCGAGCAGCGGCAGGATCATGCTGGCGAACGGATTGAGGCGGGCCCAGAACAGCAGGCCGGGCTTGGGCGCCGAGAGCACGACATAGATGTCCTTGCCGAGCAGCGGGGCGACCGCGTGCATCCGGTCGCGGCCGTCGGGCGCCTCGCCATGGAAGAGCATGCCGCCAAGCGCGCCCGCGTTGGCCGACCAGTCCGCGGGAAGAGGCGCGAAGGCCTCTGCGCGCGTAACCACCAGCAGCCGGCCCTGACCGTCTGTCAGGGCGACCTCCGTGCCTGGGGGCAGGGTCGGGTCTGCGGTGTCGGGCTTGAGGCTGTCCAGGCGGATGATCGAGGCCAGGGCGCCGTCGAAGGCCCCCTGGGCGTCGGTTGAGCGGACGGCGGCGAGGACGGCGGGCTCCGGCCCGAACCCCTGCGGGACGCTAGCCACGACCAGGGGGGCGCCGGCGCGCAGGCGGGTGAACCATTCCGCGTCGCGCCGGCCCGGCTGGGCCGGGACGCTGGCGGCGGCGCACTGCACCCGGCCGATGGCGTCGAAGCGGATCAGGTTGAGATATCCGGCGTCCCGGTCGAGCAGCCGCGCCAGCTGAGGCGCGCACTGGAAGCCCACGACCTGGGGCGCGAGGGTCTCGAGCAAGGCTCCGCTGGCCTGGATGCGCGCGCGGGCGAGCACCGCGCTGCGCTGGGCGGCCTGGGTCAGGCTCGTGGTCTGGGCCTGGGCGTCGCGGCGGAAGTCGGTCCACGACTGCAAGGCGCCGAGAGCCAGCACCGGCGACAGGGCGAGCGCCACGGCCAGCCCAAGACGGAATCGGATGGTGTTGAGGCGGGACCGGGTCGCCATGGCGACCCTACCTGGGCCCGCTCAGCCGCTCCGCATCGGCCAGGATCGACCTCCTCGTAGGCGAAGCCGCCGGCTCCGACCAGGATCAGGGCTTCGCGCTGTTCGGTGGGCAGCATGCCCAGGGCCAGGCGCATCTCGTCGAGGGCCACCGGCGCCTCGGGATCGTCGGCCGCCACCAGGGTGCGCTCGGCCGACTCCTGGTCGAGCTGGGACTGGCGCCAGGAGCGGCGCTTTTCCGAATAGAATTGGTTGCGCAGGATCATGAAGGTCCAGGCCTTCATGTTGGTGCCGATCTGGAAGCTGGCGCGGGCGTCCCACGCCTTCATGACCGCGTCCTGAGCCAGGTCGTCGGCTGCCGCCGCATCACCGCACAGGGTGCGCGCGAAAGCTCTCAGGTGAGGGATGAGGGCGACGAGGTCGCGTTTGAAAATCGCTTCCGAGGCCGGCTCGAGGGGTCCACGCGTCACCATCAGTCCTTGCCGCCCGAAGTCTTGTTATCAGCACGGCGCAGGATTTCGAGGAACTCGTCGGGAACGGGCTCGCTCACAACCTGATCGAACATATGGCGCAACTTCACCCCGATCGCCTGCTGGCGCAGGCGAGCCTCATTTACGTCGGAAGGCGTTGCCCGGCGGCGCGGGGGGCGGTCGGTCTGATCGATCATGGGGCCTGGGTTGCGACTTCCGTTTGGCGCCGAACCCTGGGTCGGACGCTGGGATGCTTCGGGGCCTGAACGAAAAAATCCTCATCAGGTTCCGTCGGCGCGGTGATATAAACTTATAAGACGCCCCGCGTTAAGGAACCTTGGCAATTGGTGCGCGTTTTTGGCCCGGTGGGGCGGTCGCAGGGCCTTGCCCGCAGTCAAACTGGGTTTCCCCTTAAGTCGGAGCGATCATGGGTCTTCTGGAACGCTTGGCGCCGCATCTGCCCTACATGCGGCGTTATGCTCGGGCTCTGACCGGCGAACAGGCCGCCGGCGACGCCTATGTCCGCGCCACCCTCGAGGCGATCGCCGCCGGCGAAGCTTCACTGCCCGCCACGCTGACGCCGCGGGTCGCGCTGTACCAGATCTTCCACACCATCTGGGGCGGAACCGGCGCTCAGCTGGAAACGCCCGGCGACACCGAGGTCAACGACGCGTCGCGGCGGCTTCTGCGCATCCCGCCGCGGTCGCGGCAAGCGTTCCTGCTGACCGCCCTGGAAGGGTTCAACCCGTCCGAGGCCGGCCAGATTCTCGGCGCCACCGGCGGCGAGATCGAGAGCCTGATCGCCGACGCCCAGGCCGAGATCGACGCTGAGCTGGCCACCCGGGTGCTCATCATCGAGGACGAGCCGGTCATCGCCGCCGACATCGAAGCCCTGGTCCGCGAGCTGGGCCACGAGGTGCTCGACGTCGCCGCCACCCGCAAGGAAGCGGTCGATGCGGTGGCCCGGGCGGCCCCGGGCCTGGTCCTGGCCGACATTCAGCTGGCCGACGGCTCCTCCGGCATCGATGCGGTGAAGGACATCCTCGGCCGCTTCGACGTGCCGGTGATCTTCATCACCGCCTTCCCCGAGCGCCTGCTGACCGGGGAGCGGCCGGAGCCGACCTTCCTGATCACAAAGCCGTTCCAGCCGGAGACGGTGAAGGCGGCCATCGGGCAGGCGCTGTTCTTCCATCCGGGACGGGCTAAGGTCGCAGCTTAACCGGAGGTGGCCGATACGGGCCGGAACCCGCTTGGCTAGGCGGCGTTCCGGGCGTATCGGCTTCATCCACGACCTAGGAGTTCGCCATGGCTGCCCCAAACGAGGGTGCGGACCGCGCCGCCGACGCCCATAACCCGATTGGGGGCCTGACCGACGAGGTTCAGCACCTGGCGGAGCAGGCGCGCGAGGCCCTGCCCGAACTGCGCACCCGCGCCGAGAAAGCCTTTCGCGACAACGCCGATAAGCTGCGCACCCAGTCGAAAGAGGCGGCTCAGGCCGCCGGCGAGCAGCTGGACACGGCGCGGATGTACGTGGTGGACCGGGTGCAGGAGCGCCCCTTCACCACCACCCTCGCCGTCCTTGGCGCGGGATTCCTGATCGGTCTGCTGTTCGCGGGCCGCCGTCGGTGATCAAGCGTCTGCAGCTCTTCGTTCTCACCACCGCGGCGCTCGCGACCGCGGTGGGCATCGCCCTCGTTTCCGGCGCCTTCGCCGTCTACGCCGTGCTCACACCCATGCTCGGGCAGGCGGGCGCCGCTGCGGCGGTTTCCGGGATCGCCGCCGTGATCGTCGTGGCCGCCGCCCTGCTCATGCGGATGGAGGCGAAGGAAGGCGGCGGCTCGAAGCGTCACGAGTCGGAGGCCACCATGACCGACCGTCTCATCCAGGTGGCGCGCGACCGGCCGCTGTTGGCCGGAGGCGCCGCCCTCGCAGCCGGACTGATCGCCCTGAAAAATCCCCAGGCGGCGGCCGGCTTGATCAGCGCCTTCCTTGCCGGCAAGGCTGCTGATCGTACCGACCACCGCCGGCGCTAGACGACTTCATCAACCTCGAAACGCCCCCTCCCCGGGGCAAGGCGGACCTATGTTCATTCTCCCCGAGTTGCCATACCCCTCCGACGCCCTGGAGCCGGTGCTGTCAGACGTGCTGATGAAGACGCACCACGACAAGCACCACGCGACCTACGTCAACAATCTCAACAAGATGATGTCCGACGCGGGCAAGAACCCGGCCAGCCTCGAAGACGTGGTGCGCGAATCGGCGACCGACGCGGCGGCCAAGAAGGTGTTCAACAACGCCGCCCAGGCCTGGAACCACGCCTTCTTCTGGGAATGCATGACCCCCGACTACGCCGCGCCGACCGGGGCCCTCGCCCAGGCGATCGACAAGGCCTTCGGCGGCCTGGACGGGCTGAAGACCCGTTTCGTTGAAGAGGGCGCGACCCACTTCGCCTCGGGCTGGGCCTGGCTGGTGGTCAAGGGAGGCGAGTTGTCGGTGATCTCCACCCACGACGCCGCCACGCCGATCACCGAGGACGGCGTCACCCCGATCATCACCTGCGACGTGTGGGAGCACGCCTACTATCTGGACTACAAGCAGGACCGGAAGGGCTTCCTGGAGAAGTGGTTCGACAGCCGGGCCAACTGGAAGTTCGCCGAAGCCCAGTACGCCGCGGCGCAAGGTTCGGGCTCGCCATATCGTTACCCGAAACCTCAGTAAGGGCGAAGTTCGGCCGGGAACGCCGGGTCCGTCGACACGTTGAATCTCCGCTGGATCACAGACAATCGGGGCCGTCGCCAGCTCGACGGTTCAGGAACGGAGAATTGAGATGCTTCGATGGGCTTTGATCTTCCTGGTCGTGGCGCTGATCGCTGGCGCCCTCGGGTTCGGCGGTGTCGCCGGCGCCTCGATGGGCATCGCGCAAGTGCTGTTCTTTGTCTTCGTGGTGCTGTTCGTGGTGTCGCTCATCGCGCACCTCGTGCGGGGCCGAGGGGCCTAACGGCTCCTCCGAACCGATTGTTCGAAACGGCGCGCTCCTCACCGGGGCGCGCCGTTTTCTTGCGCGCTCAGGTCCGGGCCCGCCGTGGCAACTGCCAGGTGCGGTAGGGCTCGAAGTGAGAGCCGCTCCAGCCCATGGCCACCACGTGGACGCACTCTGCCTCGACGGTGATGGTGTTGAAGCTCGCCGGCACGCCGCGCAGGCGCTTCGACAGGGTGCCGGCCCCCACCGCATAGGTCTTCTCGTCGCCGAAGGGCAAGGGATCTGCGAAGGGGTTGTGGACATGACCGGTGAGGATCAGGTCCACCCCCTGGGCCGCCAAGCGCTCGGCGGCGAAGTGGCCGCGGTTGACGCCGCCGCTGACCGGCGCGCCGATGGTGTCGATCAGCGGATGATGGCAGGCGATGATGCGCAGCGCCTCGGACGGGCCGTCGGCCAGTTCAGCGGCCGCCCGGTCGGCGTCGGCGAGGTTGATCGAGCCCTTGGACCAGTCCAGGCGCGGCTGGCCGCCCCGCGCCGTGTTGATGGCGCGCAGCCGCATCTGCGGCAGGTCGAAGGCCTGCTCGGTCGGGCCGATCCACCGGCGGTAGCGCCGGAACGGGATGAAGGCGCGCAGCGGTATGTTCAGGTAGGGCGTGTCGTGGTTGCCGGGGGTGCAGATGCAAGGCTGAGGCAGGCGCGCCAGCCAGTTGGCGGCCGCTTCGAACTCCTGTGGCCGGCCGTCGAGGGTGATGTCGCCGGTGACCACGATCAGGTCCGGCGGATCGTCCAGCGCCATGACGGTCGCCGCCTCAAGCGCCGCCACGTTCTCGCAACCGAAGTGGATGTCGGTGATGTGCAGCAGGCGCATCAGGCCTCGCCCTTGGCCGCGTCCCCAAGGACGTCATCGACCGTGACCGTCGGGGTATCCTCCGGAGGGGCCAGAACCCTGAATGCGTCGGGCTTAAAGCTGAACGTAACGCCCCGCTCGAACCGGTAGGACTCGCCGTCGAGGATGGCCGGGATGTGGCCGTGCGCCCAGGCCCGGCCGCTGAGACACAGTTCGGTCTCCACCGCGGGGTCGTCGCGCCAGTCGCCCAGGGCGCTGAAGGCGGCGCGCAGGCCCAGCCTCACGCCTTCGCCCATGTTCTTCGGGTCGAGCGCATTGACTTCCAGGGCCTCCTCGCGCGTGACCCGCCGCGAAATCAGCGGGCAGATCAGGGTGAGGGCCTCGGCCTTGCGAATCCAGCGCTGGTCGAGGACGTAGCGAAGCCGGCCCGAGAACGCCCGCAGATAGGCTCGCTTGGCCTTGGAGAAGGCCCGACCGACGTCGCCGTCGCGAACGGCCTCGCGCGCGTCGGCCCACAGCGCCGGGGCGCCCAGGATGGCCGCCACATAGAAGGTCTCGCCGTTGACCACGCCGCCGGACACCGGCCGAACCTCGCCGTGTTCGAGCGTGGCCTGCAGCGCCTCGCGCCAGGGCCGCGCGCCGTAGAAGGCGCGCGGCAGCATGTTCATGGTGCCGCCCGGAAGGGGAACCACGACCGGTCCGTCGAATCCGCACAGAGAGGCGGCGAGCCGGGCGGTTCCATCGCCGGCCAGGACGACCAGCAGGTCGGGCTTGGCCGCGACGGCGGCCTTCACCGCCTCGGGGATCTCGGCGCCGTGGGCGCTCGCCACTTCGACCTTGAGACCGAAACCCGAGACGATGGCCTCCAGCGCCTCGGCCGCGCCGGGCCCTACGCTGCCGGACGCGGCGTTCACTACCGCCCGCACAGTTTTGATGGGCAGGGCCGACGTCAGCCGTGCCGTGTCGTCGGCTGAAATCATCCGGTCCCCCGCATCGCCGGGGGAACGCCGGCCCCTTTCAGAGGTTCCTTGCCTGGGCTTGTGATCGGATCCACCTTGCATAACTGAATGGCGTTCACCTAAGGTCGTCATCAAGACTAAAGGGAAGGAAACCCCGTGAGAAGTTTGTGCTCCGCCGCTTCAGCCGGCGCGATCCTGGCCGCGATCGCCGCCAGCCCGGCCCTCGCCTCCGGATTTTATGTGCAGGAACAGTCGGCCAAGGCCGTCGGTCGCGCCTTTTCGGGCGAAGCCGCGGACACTGGGGCGACCTCCCTGTGGTGGAATCCCGCCGCCATCGCCGGGATTTCCGGGCGCGCCGAGGGCTATGTCGGCATGCACTACGTCACCGTCGACGCCAAGGTGAGGGACGCCGGCTCCACCATCCAGCGGCCCGGTCAGGCCGCGGCGCCGGTGGGCGGCGCGCAGCTTCAGAACGACCCGATCGACAAGGGCTATATCCCCAACATGGCCGGGGCCGTGCGGCTGAACGATCAGCTGGTGTTCGGCCTGGCGGTCACCGCGCCGTTCAACTTCACGACCCGCTACGACCTGAACAGCTTCACCCGCTACGAGGCGCTGAAGTCGCGGCTGTTCAACATCGACATCCAGCCGACCCTGGCCTGGCGCCCGATCCCTCAACTGGACATCGGGGTGGGCCTCGACGCCTCTTACGCCGACGCCACCTTGTCCAACGCCCTGCCCAACCTGTCGCCCCTGCTGCCCGACGGCGGATCGAACCTGACCGGCAACGGCTGGGACTGGGGCTGGGTCGCGGGCGTGCAGGTGCGGCCGACCCCCGGCGTCACCCTGGCGGCAAGCTATCGCGACGGGATCAAGCACAAGCTCGACGGCCAGGTCACCGTAACGGGGCTGCTCGGCCCGGCCGCGGCGGCCAATGTCGATACGGCTGGCCTAGCGACCTTCTCCACCCCCTCGATCCTCACCTTCGGCGCAAGCTGGAAGGCCACCGACAGGCTGACCCTGAACGCCCAGGTGCAACGCTTCGACTGGAGCGCCTTCGACGCCATCCGGGTCGAGTTCGGCGGTCGCACCCAGGTGACGCCGCAGGACTACAATGACACCACCTCGATCGCGGTCGGGGCGGACTACGCGGTCACGCCGCAATGGACCCTGCGCGGCGGCGTGCAACGCGACCCTACCCCGACGCCGGATCCCGGCCGCACCGCCCGGGTGCCGGACGGCGACCGCTGGCTGTTCTCCCTCGGTACGACCTACGCCGCGCGGGAGAACCTCAACTTCGACGTGGGCGCGATGTACATCGCGTTCAAAGAGAGCGACATCAACTCGTCGGCGGGCGCCTTCGGCGGCACGCCGCTGTCGACCCCGATCAATATGCGCGGCTCCGTCGAGGGCCGCGGCCTGGTGCTGTCGGTCGGCGCGCGGATGGGGTTCTGAAGCGGAATGGCGTCGTGGCCGTAGCGTAGAGCCGGGACCCAGGGCGGAGGCTGCGCCTCTCGCCCGAGGTCCTGGTTCTTACTGCGCGGTTTCTTGGATCCGCTGGCCCTGGGCCTCCAAGGTCTGGCCGGCGTTCTGGACGGCCGCGCCGGTGCGGACGACCGCCTCGTTGGTGGCGACGCGAGCGGGGGCGGTGATTTCGGCGATCTTGCGATCGACCACCGCGCCTCCGGCGGCGAACGAGCCTTCCTGAGCGGCCAGCACCATCCACAGGGCGCCGACGGCGGCGACCAGCACCACCAGCACGCCAAGGAGCGCGGCCCCGCCGCCGCCGCGGCGCCGCGGCCGTTCGACCACACGCTTTTCGACGACTGCGGGCCGGCGAGCCCCGAGGTCCCCGCGCTGCGGGGCGGCGTGCAGCGCGGCCCGCTCGCGGGCGGCGGCGGCGAGCCGGGCTTCGAAGGCCTCGGCGGACTCGCCGGGGCGGCGTTCGACATAGACCTGGCCGGCGACAGGATCGGCGATGCCGATTGAACGGTTCCCCTGCCTTAGGGGTTCCGAGCTAGGCTGGAGCGGCCAAGTGGCGGGAGCAGGATTGTGAACAGAGTAGTAGTCGCGGCTGGGATCGGCCTAGCGTTCGGCCTGGCCGCCTGCGCCGACAAGCCCAAGCCCCCTGCCGCGCCGACGCGGGCCTCGACGCCGCCGGTGCCGCAGGTGTGCGTCGACTTCAGCTTTCCGATCTATTTCGAAACCTCGTCCGACCGGTTGAACCCGGCCGCCGTGTCGGTGATCAGGGACGCGGCCCAGCGGGTGCGCGGCTGCACCCTCGGCCGCATCGACGTGGTCGGCCTGGCCGACGCCGGCGGCAGCGACCGCACCAATCTGGTGGTGTCGCGCCGGCGCGCGGCCTCGGTAGCCGCCGCCCTGGCCGCGGCGGGCCTGCCCCGGCCGACGTTCGACATCGACGCGGCTGGCGCGTCCGGGGCCGTCGCGCCCGACGGCAGCCCGGTGCCCCTGCGCCGCCGCACCGAGGTGGTGATCCGCGCCTCCCCGCCGCCTCCGCCCGCGAACTAGCTCCGGGTTAGGCCAGGGCGGGTTCGGCCGCGGCGCGCCGGTCGGCCAGGGTCTTCAGCTTGAGCGCCGGGCGTTCGACCAGCCACCAGGACGCCGCCGCCAGGGGCAGGACACAGGCCAGGGTCGCGGCCACAAACGGTCCCAACCCCATCTGCGGCCCGAAGGCGTGCATCAGGGTCTGCTGCACCGGGAAGGCGTAGATATAGGTCCCGTAGGAAAGATCGCCGAAGGGCATGGGCCCGGAGACCCCCCGCAGGGTCCGCAGGGCGAAGCCCACCACCAGGAGGGGCAGGACGGCCAGCGCCAGGGCGCCCGACGTCAGGGCGGCGCCGAGGAAGATGGCCAGGACGGCCAGCAGGACCGCGATCCGCTGCGGACGGATCTCCTCGCGCCAGACGAACAGGGCCGCCCCGGCGACGAAGAGATAGAGGTTGCGGGCGGCGATCAGCGCGATCGGATAGGCTTCGCCCAGATGGGACCAGTCGAAGCCCAGATAGAGGCCGAGGACCGCCACGGTCAGGATCGCCAGCCCCGGCCGGTTCAGCCAGCCGGTGAAGGCCAGGATCGGCGGGATCAGGTAGAAGGTGAACTCCAGCCTCAGGGTCCACAGTGAGCCGTTGACCGCCGCCGGATAGGGGTTGGCGGCGAACACGCCCGGCAGCTCATAGGTCACCGGATAGAGCAGCACGTTGCGTAAGGGGTAGAGCCAGGTCCGCGGGTCGCCGAAATAGGCTCCAGGGGCCAGGGTGGTGACGATCGGCCCGAGGACGAAGGCGGTCAGCACGGTCGCCGCGGCCAGGCCGGGCAGGATGCGCAGCAGGCGGTGGGCCAGATAGGCCCGGGCGTCGCCCAGCCGCTGCAGGCTGGCGGTGACCAGGAAGCCGCTGACCACGAAAAAGATCGAGACGCCGAGCTCGCCCAGGCCGCCGATCCGGGTGAAGCGGACCAGGGGTTCATCGCAGCTCCGCCCGGA
>NCED01000038.1:0-4875 GCA_002280485.1 Caulobacterales bacterium 32-69-10 | reverse complement strand
AGGATATAGGCGTGACCGACCACGACCATCAGGGCCGCGGCGATGCGCAGGGCGTCGAAATTGTTCGCCTGGTGGGAGGGCGCGGGCATGGCGGCGCACGTTAGAGCGCGTCGGCCCCGCGCGCCACGCGAGCAAGGGAAAATGGGTGCGGAGGCGTCAGGCCGGCATAGCCAGCCTGCAAGTCGGGGGGCGTCGCCGCCTCCGCAAGCCATCAACCGGCTGAGCCTCGGGCGGTTCCGAGGCGCGGCGCCTTTTTTGCCCCGGCGCATTCACCAAGCGCAGCCGGAACGCAGGCGCGGGCTAATGCGTTTGCTGGGCGAAGACGAGGAGTTTTTCATGCCCTCTCGGGATCCGGACTCGATGCAGGACGGTCAGGCGCGGCCCCGGGGTCAGCGTATGGCCGCGCTCTGCGCCGTAGCCCTGATCGTCATGTCCTGCGGCCTGCTGCAGAGCTTGGCGAGCGGCGCCAGGCCGATCCAGAGCATGGGCTGGTTGTTCGGTCCGGCGAACGCCGCCGACCGATTTTAAGGAGCGCATGACATGGCCGGACCCGGCACGAGCGAGCAGCATCCAACCACCCCCCAGCCCGGCGACGGGGTGGATATCAGCGCCCGCCGCGCGCGAGGCGCCTTTGCCGGGAAGCACGTCCTGCTGATTCTGGCGGCGTCGCTCGCCCTGGTGATCATCGCCTTCCTGGTGTCCTTCGCCATCAACCCGACCACGCCGGTGGCCGACGACCCCGGCTCGGCCCATGTGACCGAACCGGCGACGGCGCAGCAGTTCGACGCCCCCGCCCCCGCGCCTAAGCAGCCGGGTTAAGGCTTGCGGTAGCGGCGCGCGACCATCGCCAGTCCCCACGACGGGGGCAGGAGGTGGGCGGCCGCCGCCACGGCCTTGTTCGCTGCGCCGGTGACGCAGACGGGCCGGTTGGCTTCTGAGGCCTCAAATCCCTGTTCTGCGACGGCCTCGGCCCTCATCCACAGCCAGGTCGGCGCCGGCTCGGTGGGCGCGCGCAGGGCCGGGTCGGTGTGGAACTCCGACCGGGTCAGGCCCGGGCAGACGGCGGTGACGTGAACCCCTGTGCCCAGGGTCTCAAGGTGCAACCCTTCGGAGAACTTCACCACGAAGGCCTTGGCGGCTGAATAGAGCCCGTGGTCGGGGATCGCCGGGGTCAGAGCGAGCAGAGAGGCGACATTGATGATGCGGCCGAAGCGACGCTCCGCCATGCCAGGCAGGGCCCGGTGCGCCAGCTCGGCCACCGCCACGGTCATCACCTGCAGGAACGCCCGGTGCTCGGCCCAGTCGGACGCGGCGTAGGGGCCGATGCGGCCATAACCGGCGTTGTTGACCAGGGCGTCGACGACGCGCCCGCGCGCCGCGATCTCCTGCATCAGCCGTTCGGGCGCCGCCGGATCGGCTAAATCCGCCGCCAGGGGATAGGCCTCGACGCCGTGGTCGCGGCCTATCTCGGCGGCCAGGGTCTCCAGCCGGTCGCCGCGGCGGGCGGTGAGCGCCACATCGTAGCCGGCGGCGGCGTAGGTGCGGGCGAAGGCGGCCCCTATGCCCGCCGAGGCGCCGGTGACCAGGGCCAGACGCCTCATGCCGCCTGGGTCTCGACGATGGCCAGGAGGTCGGCCACGGTGATCTGCCGCAGCCGCTCGACAGCGGCTTCGTCGGCCGCCTTGATCGCGGTGCTGACGGCCAGCGGGATGCGCTGGCCCACCGGGCAGTCCTTGGCCCCGGGGGGCGGGCAGCCGAAGTGGGCGCAGCCGCCGACCGCAAGCAGAACCTTATCGAGCGTGATGGCCTCGGGCGGAGACAACAGCCACGCCCCGCCGCGCGGGCCCGGGCGGGCGCCGATGAGCCCGGCCTTGGCCAGCATGGCCGTGACTCGGCGCACCACCACCGGATTGGTCGGCATGGAGGCGGCGAGGGCTGTGCTCGACACCGCCGCCTCGGGCCCGAACGCGTGCGCGTGGGCCAGATAGGCAAGGGCGTGGGCGGCGACGGGAAATCTCTGGCTGTCGGACATGGCTGGCGCCTTGAACCTAGTCGCCCGGGTCGGGCGTGCAATAGCAGGCTGCTCTTATATGGCGCCGCGATTGAACAGGCGCTGGAAAGGGAGTATCGCGGCGCGCCGTCGCGTTGGGCCGGAGCCTGTTTCCGCGCCCGGAGGAGTTGCATGGCTGAAAACGCCTCGGGCGTCCCTATCACGCCGCCCAAAGACCCTGCGACCCCTCCTTCCGACCCGAACGCCGCCTCGAATTCCGAAGCGCCGCGCGCCGACGAAGGCCGCGCCGGCCATGGCCCGGGCTACTGGGGCCTTGTCCTCGGCTCCATCGGCGTGGTGTTCGGCGACATCGGCACCAGCCCGCTGTACGCCATGCGCGAGGCCCTGGCCCATTCGCGCGGCTCCGCCGCCACCGAACTGGCGGTGCTGGGGGTGGTCTCCCTGGTGCTGTGGGCCCTGACGCTCATCGTCACGGTCAAGTACGTCATCTTCCTGATGCGGGCCGACAACAAGGGCGAGGGCGGCACCCTGGCCCTGATGGCCCTTGCCCAGAGGGCCCTCGGGCGCCGGTCCTTGCCGATCTTCCTGCTCGGGGTGATCGGGGCCGCCCTGTTCTACGGCGACGGCATCATCACGCCGGCGATTTCGGTGCTGTCGGCGGTGGAGGGCGTGAAGGACGCGCCGGGGATCGGGAAGCTGCTGTCGCCCTATGTCCTGGTCATCTCGGCCGGCATTCTCATTTGCCTGTTCATGGTCCAGGCCCGGGGCACTCACAAGGTGGCCGCCCTGTTCGGCCCGGTGACCCTGATCTGGTTCCTGGTGCTGGGGGCGCTCGGCCTGTTCCACCTGTCGGACGACTGGTCGATCTTCCGCGCCTTCAACCCCTGGTACGGGGTCCGTTTCCTGATCCAGAACGGCTTCCTGGGCTTCGTCATCCTCGGCAGCGTGTTTCTCGCGGTCACCGGGGCGGAGGCGCTCTACGCCGACATGGGCCACTTCGGCAAAGGGCCGATCCGCACCGCCTGGCTGATCCTGGTGTTCCCCTGCCTGGCGCTCAACTACCTTGGCCAGGGCGCCCTGATCCTGGATCAGCCGGCAACGCGTCACAATCCGTTCTGGGAGATGGTGCCCGAGGTCGTCTACTGGCCGGTGCTGCTGCTCGGCGCCTTCGCCACGGTCATCGCCAGTCAGGCGGTGATCACCGGCGCATTTTCGATCACCCAGCAGGCCGTCCAGCTCGGCCTTCTGCCGCGGATGGAGATCAAGCGGACCTCCGAGACCCAATCCGGTCAGATCTACGTACCCCAGATCAACAGCTTCCTGCTGGTCGGGGTGCTGGTGCTGCTGTTCATGTTCCAGACCTCTAGCAAGCTGGCCTCGGCCTATGGGATTGCGGTCACCGGGGCGATGTTCGTCGACACCCTGCTGGCGGTGATCGTGGTGCGGCGCTTCTTCAAGTGGGGCTGGCTGGCCACCACCGCCCTGCTGCTGCCGCTGGGCCTGCTCGACATGGTGTTCATCTCGTCCAACCTGCTGAAGATCCCGGACGGGGCCTGGCTGCCGCTCCTGATGGCCGGGATGCTGGTCCTGCTGATGTGGACCTGGACCCAGGGCAACCAGATCCTCAGCGAGAAGACCCGCCGCGACTCGGTGCCGATCGACGACCTCCTGGAGATGCTCAAGGCGCGGCCGCCGCATAGGGCGCCGGGCACGGCCATCTTCCTGACCTCGGACGTGGACACCGCCCCCGTGGCCCTGATGCACAACCTCAAGCACAACAAGGTGCTGCACGAGAAGAACGTGCTGCTCACCGTCCAGACGGCGGAGACCCCGCGGGTGCGCGAGGAGGATCGGATCCGCATCGAGCCGGTCAACGAGGACTTCAAGAAAGTCTATCTGACCTACGGATTCATGGAGAGCCCGAACGTGCCCAAGGCGCTCGGCCTGTGCCGCAAGCACGGGTTGAAGTTCGACATCATGTCGACCTCGTTCTTCCTCGGCCGCCGCTCGGTGGTGCCCTCGGCCCAGGCCGGCATGCCCCTGTGGCAGGACCGGCTCTACATCTACCTGCTCAAGAACGCCGCCAACCCGACGGAATTCTTCCGCATCCCGCCGGGCCGCGTGGTCGAGCTCGGCGCCCAGGTGACTGTGTAATGGTGCCTGCCTGGATCGCCCTGGCCGCCTGGCTGGTCTGCTGGACCGTGCTCGCCTGGCTGTCGATGACCCTGCTCAAGGGCGTGCGCCCGGGCGAGACGGTGCCGATGCGCCGCAAGGCGGACGGCACGCCGGCCTGGCGGGTCTCGCCGGTCGTGGCGGCGATCCTGGTGCCGGCGCTCGCCACCGTGGTCGGCCTCTTCACCATCGTGGCGGGCTATCTCTACAGCGGGGGCCGGGCGCCGTTCATGAACGTGGTGCTGGCCGGAGTGTTCGTCCTGGTGCACGGCATGCACGTCTTCCTGGCGCTGAAGCAGCTCGAGCAGGAGCGGAAGTAGCGGTCCTGCGTGCTTCGAGACGCGCAAGCTTCGCTCGCGCTCCTCAGCATGACGAAGGTCTGTGCAACCCGCTTTCCCTCGTCATCCTGAGGAGCCCGAGGAACTCGGGCGTCTCGAAGGACGCACCGACGTGGATGCCGGTTGACCCCCGGCCCCCCTCACCCTAGAGCACAGCCGCGTTTCCCCTCCCGCCCCAGGATGCAGACCCGTGGCCGATAAGCCCCCCGTCAAGAAAGTCGTGCTCGCCTATTCCGGCGGGCTGGACACCTCGATCATCCTCAAGTGGCTGCAGGAGGAGTACCAGGCCGAGGTGGTGACCTTCACCGCCGACCTGGGCCAGGGCGAGGAGCTGGAGCCGGCGCGCAAGAAGGC
>NCED01000096.1 GCA_002280485.1 Caulobacterales bacterium 32-69-10 | reverse complement strand
GGCGAACCATTCCGCCGAGATCGACCAGGACGGATGGTTCCAACCGGCGACGGGGGCCAGGCCCCAGGCGTGGACCATCAGCAGATTGGCCGGAAGCGACGCCCAGGACAGCACATTGCCGTCCACGCTCATGCCCGCGACCAGGGCGGCGGCGGCCAGCAGCCCTACCCCGACCAGGGTCGCGATATGCAGGGGATAGACTCGCGCCACCCGCGCCCACAGGAAGCCGCGATACGAAAACCGCTTCTCGCCGGCCGACTGAAGATAGACGTGGCTGAGGATGAAGCCGGACAGGACGAAGAACAGTTCGACCCCCAGGTACCCCTTGTCCACTAGGCCGGACGACCCGGCGCCGGCCAGGTTTTCCCAGAAGGTGTAGACGGCCACCCAGATCGCCGCCCCGAAACGCAGGGCGGTGATGGGGCGCAGGTCGGCAGGAGTCTGGACGGGGGTCATGGTCTCACCTTGGCACGTCAGGCTTGTCGAACCGTGAAGACCCGCAAGCACCGTGCCTCCGCCGCCCTATCCCACCCAGGTCCCGTGGAAGCCTGCGGGCAGGGCCGTATCCGCCTGCCAGGTCGTCACCGGCCCGTCCTCGACATGGGCCGCGTCAAAGACGTGCAGTTCGGTGCGCCCCGCCGCCAAGTTCACCGACGGCCCGACCAGCCAGGCGTCGGTCTCGGCCGTGGCGCCGGGCTTGGGCACGAAGACCGTCTCCTCGACGATCTGATGGAGGCCGAAGGTGAAGCCGTGCGACCGGCCGCTGTCCCAGTCCTGCACGGCCAGGCCGGTCGGCAGGGGGCGTCCGGGCGTCTCGCCGCTGGTGTGAACGGTCAGGCTGCGCTTCAGCCCCAGACGGCGCGGATCCGCCTTGGGGAATTCGCCGACAGCGTCCGTCGTCAGCATCTCGGCCTTGCCGTCGGGACGCAGGGTGATCAGCGCCAGCTTGGCCGGATCACCCGGCACGACCCCGTGTCCCTCGACCAGAACCCGCGCCCCATCGACGGCGAAGCGGGGGTCGCCGCTGGCCGCGACATCGAAGCGGATCGTGCCGTCCGCCTCGGCCCAGGCGTCGCCCAGATGGAAGTGGAAGAAGCCCGGCAGCTCATAGAGGCGCGACTGCGTCAGGTCGTCCTTGTCCAGCACCATGACCTGCGTCCCGGTCTCCGGACGCCATACCAGGCCGTTGATGACGGGCAGGGCCTGGCGTTCCTGGATCCAGGGCTGAAGCACCAGGATCACATGCCGGTCGGTGGCGGTGAAGTCGTGCATATAGCTGGCGCGCGGCAGGCGAATGATCTCGGCCCGGTTCAGGCCCCCGTCGGCGTTCAGTCGCCAGATGACGGCCCGATCCCCGGCCGTGCCCACGTTCCAGATCGAACCGTCGGGCGCGCGACGCGGATGGGCCTGGAACGGCATGCCTTTCAGATCGTCGCGCAGCGTGACGAAGCCCTGGCTCGACAGGTCGGCCGCATCCATGGCCAGGGGCGAGCCGCCCTCCCACAGGGCCCAGACCTGGTTCCCGGCCGCCATGACCGCCGTGTTGGCGGCGTTGGAGTCGTCGTTCGAACCGACGCGGGCGCGCGCGTCGCCCCTCGTGCCAAAACCGGGGGTGACGACGGCGTCCAGTTCGGTCTCGACCCGGCGCTTGGGCGTATCGGCGAACCGGGCCTCCAGCGTGGCCTGGCCGTCGTGAATGCGGAACGCCCGCATCAGGCCGTCCCCGTCGAACCAGTGGGTGACCGATCCGCCCGGCCGTCGGAACCGACCGGGTCCGTTGCGGAACAGGGCGCCCTCCAGCCCCGCCGGCGCGCGGCCGTGGATCAGGCGCATCGTCTGACGGGGCAGATCGCCCTCGACGTCGCGGGTGGCCAGAGCCCAGTCCGCCTTGGCGGCGACGTCGAGGGCAGCAGCGGCGCGGACCATCTCGGGCGTGGCGACGGCGGCCGACAGGGCGGCGGCGCCCATCAGGAAGGAACGGCGGGACGGGGTCATGATCAGGCTCCTGCTGGGACGGGTTATTTGAGGCTGATGGTTTGGGCGACAGCGCCGGTCGCCGCGAACTTCGCGCGCTCCCACGAGGCCGGCCCCATGTTTCCGGCGGCGTTGTTGGAGAAGGCGAAGGGCTCGATCGGCATGCCGAACGGATTGGTCTTCATCTTCCCGTCGCCATCGACGTCGTGAAAGGCGCGCATGGCGTAGTCGCCGTCCGGCAGGTCCTCGAACCGGACCCGTCGGGAAGGCTCCCCCGCCTCGACCATGGCGTAACGGACCGGCTGGCCCTCGCCGCCATAGTTGGCCTCGCTGTCGAACAGGGCGACCATGATCCGTCCCGTCGGGGCGGCCACGTCGAAGTCGAAGGTGACGTCGGCGGCCAGGGCGGAGGTGGAGGCCAGGGCGGCGGCGGCAAGGGCGGCGCAAGCGCAGAGGGCGGAAAGGGTCTTCATGGCGCGGTGTCCTGTTCATGCCGGGCCGACGACCGGCCCTCGATGACCTGACCCTGAAGACGAAGGCCCGCCTTCGCCATCGGACATGCGGGAGCGACCACCCAGCCTTCGTGAATGACCGTCTCCGCCGCCGACGATGCGCGTGTCGCCACCCACTCGATGATTTAGCGCGCCCCATCTCGCCGCTACGCCGCGTTACAGCTCGAAACGCGGACGACATCAGCCACGGCCAGGCCCGTGGCAGTCTGCACGCGTTACGGCCTGGTGGCGGAGTGGTTACGCGGCGGGCCTGCAAGCCCGAAAACCCTCCGTTCGACTCGGAGGCCAGGCCTCCATCCTCTTCGCCTCCCAGAGGTCAGAGGAAGGAATAGGGATCGACGTCGACGGTCAGCCGGACCGAGGCGGGGATCTTCACCCGCGTCAGCCAGGCGCGCAGGAAGGCCTGTAGATTGACGTCGCGGTCGGCCCGCACCAGCAGCCGCTTCCGGCGCCGTCCGCGCACCAGGGCCAGGGGGGCGTCGGCGGGGCCATAGACCTCCAGCCGTTCGGCGTTGGGAATGGCCTGGGCCAGGTCGGCGGCGACCTTCTCCACCGCCTGAGCATTCTCGCTGGACAGGATGATCGCGGCCAACCGGCCGAAGGGGGGCAGGGCGGCGGCTTCCCGCTCGGCCATCTCCGCCTCGACGAAGGCGTCGCGGTCGCCGGCCGCCAGGGCCATCAGCACC
>NCED01000037.1 GCA_002280485.1 Caulobacterales bacterium 32-69-10 | reverse complement strand
GGAGGCGGCGCGATGGGCGGGCGCGAGGGCGCGGCCCTGTTCTCCTACTTCTTCGATCCCCAGCCGGTGACTGCCGCCGATTCCGACTTCAACTCACGCATCACCCTGGCGGAGGCGCAGAGCATAGCCGACCGCCGCTTCGCCATGCTCGACAACGCCGGAACGGGCGCCCTCACCCTCGCGGCCTTGCCCAAGACCCCCGTCCAGTCGGCGGCGGAAAGCCGCGCCAAGGATCGGCGACGGAACGGCCCTCCGCCGGGCGTTGAAGCTGCATCGGAACGATAACGCTCGCCATCCCCCCCGGCTGGAAGACACCGGACCCGCATGACCACGACCGCCCCTTCCCGCCGGCGCTCCCGCCTGCCGCGCCCGCTCCTGATCGCCGCGGGGGCGGTCCTTATCGCCATCGTGGCCGTCGCGGCCTTCCTGCTGCGTCCCAAGGCGGCGGTCGAGCCCTATCGAACCCAGGCGGTGGAGCGCGGCGAGATCGTGCGCGCCGTCTCGGCCTCGGGCGCTTTGCAGGCCCTGGTCACTGTCCAGGTGGGCTCGCAGCTTTCCGGCCAGGTCACCCAGGTGCTGGTCGACTTCAACACTCCAGTGAAAAAGGGCCAGCTCCTGGCCATCGTCGATCCGTCGACTTTCCAGTCCCGCGCCGACCAGTCCGCGGCCGACCTCAACGCTCAGCAGGCGGCGCTGCTGCAGCAGCAGGCCGGCCTCGCCAACGCCCAGGCCGACCTGGAGCTGAAGCGGGTCACCTATGAGCGCTCCAAGACCCTGGCGGAGAAGGGCTGGCTGGCCCAGGCGGCCCTCGACACGGCGCAAGCAGACCTCAAGAAGGCCCAGGCCGCCATCGGCGTCAGCCGCGCCCAGATCTCGGCCCAGGCGGCGCGGATCGGCCAATCCCGCGCCTCGCTGGCGGTCACCGAGCTCGATGTCAGCCGCACCCGCATCCTCTCCCCCATCGACGGGGTGGTGGTCAGCCGCGCGGTTGATCCCGGCCAGACCGTCGCCGCGGGCTTGCAGGTCTCGACCCTGTTCCAGATCGCCCAGGACCTGTCGAAGCTGCAGGTCAAGATCCTCGTCGACGAAGCCGACATCGGCCAGGTGCGCGAAGGCCAGCGGGTCAACTTCACCGTCGACGCCTTCCCCGAGGAGATCTTCACCGGCGTCGTCACCCAGGTGCGCAAGCAGCCGGAGACCTCGGTCAACGTCGTGGCCTATTCGGTGATCGCCGAGGCCGACAACCGCGGCGGCCGTTTGCTGCCCGGCATGACCGCCAACGCCAACATCATCATCGCCCAGCACAGCGACGTGCTGAAGGTCCCCTCGGCCGCCCTGCGCTGGCGCCCGGCCGACCAGCCCCTGACCGCCGCCAGTCGACCAGGCGGCGCCGGCGGCCAGAACGGCCAGTTAGCCGGCCGGGGAGGCGACCGCGCCGCCAAGGGCTTCACCCGCGGAACGGTGTGGATGCTAGAGAAGAACAAGCCGACCCCGATCTCGGTCCAGGTCGGCGGCACGGACGGGAGCACCACCGAGATCCGCGGCGACATCAAGGAAGGCCAGGGGATCATCATCGGCGGCGGGCCACGGCCAAAGGCCACCCTGCCCGGCGCGCGTCCCGGCGGCGGAGGCCTCCCCGGCCTCGGCGGTGGGCCCGGCGGCGGCGGCGTCCGGCGCATCGGCTGACGCCATGATCGAGATCGAGGATCTCAAGAAGATCTACCGCATGGGCGAGGAAGAGGTCGCGGCGCTGGCCGGAATCGACCTCTCCATCGAACGCGGCGAGTACATGGCCGTCGTCGGCCCGTCCGGTTCGGGCAAGTCGACGCTGATGAACATCCTGGGCGGACTCGACCGCCCGACGAGCGGGTCCTACAGCTTCGAGGGCGAGCCAGTGGGCGAGTTCGACGACGACCAGCTCGCCGACTTCCGCAACCGGCGTATCGGCTTCATCTCCAGTCGTTCCAGCTCCTGCCCCGGCTGAGCGCCCAGGAGAACGTCGAGCTGCCCCTGGTCTACGCCGGCATGACCCCGGTGCAGCGCCGCAAGCGGGCGGGCGAGCTGCTCGACCGGGTCGGGCTCGGCACGCGCAAGAACCATAAGCCGACCCAGCTTTCCGGTGGCCAGCAGCAGCGGGTGGCCATCGCCCGGGCGCTCGCCAACGCCCCCGACCTGCTGCTCGCCGACGAGCCGACCGGCGCCCTGGACCAAGCCACCGGCCAGGAGGTGCTGGCCCTGTTCGAGACCCTGAACCGAGAGGGCCTCACCCTGGTCATCGTCACCCACGACGAGAACGTCGCCGCCCGCGCCAGCCGCCGGATCGCCTTCCTCGACGGCAAGATCGTTCAGGACGAGAGGAGCCGGGCGGCATGAGGCGAATAGAGCTCGTCCGCTTCGCCGCCGGCGCCATCGCCGACCACCCGACGCGTAGCGCCCTGACAGCCCTGGGCGTGGTCATCGGGGTCGCCGCCGTGGTGATGATGACCTCCATCGGCCTTGGGGCGCAGCAGCGGGTTACCGGCGCCATCTCGGGCCTGGGCACAAACCTCATCGTCATCACGCCCGCCTTCGGCCGTCCCGGCGCGGCGGGACCCGCGCGGCAGGCGGCCGGGGAGGACATGACCGTCTCATCGGGCGACGCCGACGCCATCCGCAGCCAGATCGAAGGCATCGTCGCCGTTTCCGGCGCCGTGCGCGGCCAGCAGCAGGTCGTGGCCGAGGGGACCAACTGGAACACCCGCGTCGAGGGTGTCGACGCCGATTACCTCGTCGCCCGCGACCTTTCTGTCGCCCAGGGCCGCATGTTTGACGAGGCCGAGGCCCGCCAGGGGAAAAAGGTCGCGGTGCTGGGAGCGACGGTCGCCGCCCAACTGTTCCCGAACGGCCTCGACCCGGTCGGCCAGCGCGTCCGGGTCGGCTCGGCGCCCTTCGACGTGATCGGGGTGCTGGCGGCCAAGGGCCAGTCCGGCTTCGGCCAGGACCAGGACGACCTGATCGTGGCCCCGCTTCAGGCTGTGCGCTCGCGGGTGGTCGGCGGCCGGCGCTTCCGCGGCGACGCAGTGCAGCAGATCTACGTCAAGGCTGGCGCCTCCGACGACCTGAACCGCATCCAGGAGGATGCGACCAACCTCCTACGCGACCGCCACCGCATCCGCGCCGGCGACGAAGACGACTTTCAGGTCCAGAACCTGGCGTCGATCCTTGAGGCCTCCCAGGCCGCCACTCAGACAGTCACCATGCTGCTGGCCGCCGTCGCCGACGTCTCGCTCGTCGTCGGCGGCGTCGGAATCATGAACATCATGCTGGTCGCGGTGACCGAGCGGACCCGCGAAATCGGCTTGCGCATGGCCGTCGGCGCGCGGCGTCAGGACGTCCTCCTGCAGTTCGCGCTGGAGGCCGTGGCGCTTTCACTGGCCGGCGGGTTGATCGGCCTTCTATTGGGCTGGAGCGGAGCGGCCTTGCTCGCCGTCCTCGCCGATTGGCCGATCGCCGTGGCCGGCTGGGCCGCGCCCCTGTCGATCGGCTTTTCGCTGGTGGTGGGTCTGGTGTTCGGCGCCTATCCGTCATGGCGTGCGGCGCAGCTCAACCCGATCGAGGCGCTGAGAAGAGAATAGAACGCGACTATCCCCGCAACAGCGCGGACCCAGGCTGCAGGAAGTAATCCGGCTAACCTCGGTCCGCACTTCTGCGGGATGAGCGGAGTCTCTAGCGGCGCGAGGACGCCAACAGGACGCCCAACACCAGGCCGGCGGCGAAACAGGCGCCGGCGGACACGCCTACGGCGGTAAGGGGACGCTCGGAGACCTGACCGCGAATCACTTCGCCTTGGTCGCTCGCCCACACCTTGGCGGCGGCGGTGCGCTCTTCGACGGTGCGGCGCAGCTGGGCGGCGGCCTCGGCGGCACGGTCCTTGGCGGTGCGCCCCTCGGGGCCTTCGCTGGCTTCCAAGGGGTTGTCGCCAGGAGCGTAATCTTTGGGCGCGTCGGTCATGAATGGCCTCCGTGGACAGCGTTGCGGTTTCGGTAACACCTACCCGCCCGCGAAGTTCCTGGCTACGGCCGAGCTTTCCACAGTTACGCGATATGCAGGGCGTTGCGCGGCGTGTGGAAAAAAAGCGCCTGTCCGATCAGGGCCTTCACCGCTTCCTCGCGGAAGGGCTTGGTGATCAGGAAGGCCGGCTCCGGCCGCTCTCCGGTGAGAAGGTGCTCGGGGAAGGCGGTGATGAAGATCACCGGGACGTCGAGGGACTGCAGGATGTCGGCGGCGGCGTCCATACCCAGGCGGATGTCGGCCAGAACCAGCCCGGGACTAGCCTGCGCGGCGGCGGCGACCGCCTCGTCGCGGGTGGCGGCCGTTCCGACCACACGGTGCCCGAGCTCGCGCACCAGGCGCGTGAGGTCCAGGGCGATGATCGGCTCGTCCTCAATGATCAGGACGTCGGTGGCCAGTTCCGCCTCCAGCTCGGCCTGGGCCTCCAACAGCCGGTCTTCGAAGCTGTCGGAGGACAGGTCCAAGATCTGGGCCGCCTCGGCGGTGTCGAAACTCTCCATCGCCACCAGCAGCAGGGCGGCGCGGCGCTCCGGGTCGAGGGTCTGCAGCCGCTGATCGGCGGCCAACTCGGCGCCGCCGTGGCCGTCGCCGTCACGGCGGGCCCGCCAGGTGGTCAGGAGGGCGTGATAGAGGCTGGGCCGCAGGGCCATGTCGCTGGACAGCCGCACCTGGCCGCCCAGCAGGCCTTCCATGGTGGCTTGCACCAGGCCGTCGCCTTCGCTCTGCGCTCCGGTCAGAGCACGCGCAAACCGCCTGAGATAAGGCGCCTGGCGAACGAACTGCTTCGGCATTGCTTCCCCCGAGCCGCCACCCTGGCTCGCGCGCTCACTCACGGTCGGCGAAAGGGCCAGCCGCGTCTTGTGCGTCACGCCAAGCAAACGGTCGAGAGTGGCCAAGGTTCCTGCACCGGTAGGGTCGCTGAAGCGCTTCCGCGCGGACCCTGATCGCCGCCTCCCCTGCAAGCAATGCGACGCTTTCGCACGCTTCAGATTGGTGCGGGTTTTTCATCCAAGACGGATCGTCGTCGGCGCTGCGGAGTTGGGAAGAGACAGATGGAGCCGCACATGTCCGACGTCCCCAACACGCCCAACCCCGACGCCCCGCCGCCCTATCCGGAGATCACCCCCAACCCGGGCATCGAAGAGGCGCCGCAGACCTCGCCCACGCCTCAGGAGGACGACACCGGCCGTCCCCATGACGGACATGGGGCGGAACCACTCGCGCCTGCCGAGGTTTAACTCCCACGCCCCCAACTTGAGGGGCTAGCGGATCAAAAGGGAGCCGACCATGGCGCAAGGACAAGGGACCAATCCGAACCGCGGGACGTCAAACCGCGGGTTCGCGTCCATGGACCCGGAAAAACAGCGCGAAATCGCCCGCAAAGGCGGGGAAAGCGTACCGAACGAAAAGCGCTCCTTCAGTCAGGACCGCGAGCTGGCGGCCCAGGCCGGCCGTAAGGGCGGCGAAGCCAGCCAGGGCGCTCGGCGCCGGGACGCCAAGACGGGCTAGGCGTCCTGCCCGCAGCCTGCGAGCTTATCACCACCAGGTTTTGGAGTGGGATGGACCCGCGCCCGCTCCAAGGCCTTCTCTCCAAAACTCGAGCTTGTCGGACGGCCCGCGTGAGCGGGCGCGTCCGATAGCGCATGTCGCAGACCCGCCTGAAACCCGAACAACGGCGCGCGGTTGGCGGAACGGTTGCCTGTACGGGACGTTTTCAAGCCGCTCCGGGACGAGGCGCGTTGTTGCCGCCAGCGGGGCCTGGAGACGGCGCCATGGCCGGCGGCTGCGACACAGACTTCATGGTCCACGCCCTTAAGCCGGGGCTTCCCGGCGGGACGGGCGTTTGACCCCCTCCGAAAACCCTGCCGAAGCCGGTTGGCGCCACGACGTGGTGGCCCTGATACCGTCGCTGAGGGCTTTCGCCTGGTCGCTCAGCCACAACAGCGCCGACGCCGACGACCTTGTGCAAGACACCCTGATCAAGGCCTGGACCCACCGGCAGAAGTTCCAGCCCGGCACCAACCTGCGGGCCTGGCTGTTCACCATCCTGCGCAACACCTACTACACCCATGCCGTGCGCCGCCGTCGGGAGGTCCCCGACGAGGACGGCAAGCACGCCGCCTCACTGAGCGCCGGTCCGACCCAGGACTGGAGCGTCGCCATGCGAGCCTTGCAAGACGCGTTGGCGCGCCTGCCGGACGAGCACCGGGAGGCCCTGATCCTGGTCGGAGCGGCGGGCCTGACCTACGAGGAGGCGGCCGAGATCTGCGGCTGCGCGCTGGGCACCATCAAGAGCCGGGTCAACCGGGCGCGGGCGCGCCTGCTCAAGCTGATGGACGCCGACGAGGCCTCGGACACCTTCGCCGGCGATCGGGTAGTGTCGGCGGCCGAAGCGGCGACCTGAGGAGACCCCTCCAGTTCGGACGGTCGATTCAGGCGTCGGGTTGGGTTGACCTGGGGTCGAACAGTTCGCCGCGCCGGAACGCCTCTTCCAGGGCGTCGGCCAGTTGCACCAGCCGGTCGGGCAAGGGACCGGCGGTGAGGCTATCGAACATGGTTTTCAATTCGCAGCCCAGCTGGGCCTGGGCGGCCGGCGCGGGATCCACGGACCACCGCGACGTCTGGTCGAGATTGGCGCTCGAGTCCTGAAACGACTTCATCCGAAAGGTTCGTCCAAAGCCCACAGCCGCGTTTACCAAGCGGCTCGACCTCCTACGCCTAGCAAGCCCAGACCTGTTTCGTCGAGTCCGTTCGCTCGATTGGCGTAAGACAATTGTCCGGTTCGCCTGGGGCGGAACCCGAAAGCGGCTCCAGCGCTTTTCCAAGTGAGGCGGGCCCGCCGTCCCGGAAGGACACTTCGATGAGCATGAACACCACATCCGAACATCGGAACCACAGCCTGATCTCGGCCGACCGGGTCGAGGGCACCGCAGTTTACAACACCCAGGGCGAGAAGCTGGGCCACGTGGAGGACGTCATGCTCCACAAGATCAGCGGCAAGGTCGCCTACGCCGTGGTGTCGTGCGGCGGTTTCCTCGGCATGGGTGAGAAGTACCTGCCCATGCCCTGGTCGCTGCTGACCTACGACACCGACAAGAACGGCTACGTCATCCCCTCCGACCGCACCCAACTCGAAGCCGCGCCGGGGTTCGGGGTCGATGAGCTGGGCGACGACGACGCCGACTGGCGGGACCGCGTTCACAGTCACTACAACGCCCCAGCCTATTGGGTCTGATCGTTCAGCCAGAGTCGGCGGCGGCGCGGCGGCTATATCCTCCGCGCCGCCTTCAGTTCGTGTAAACACCAAGTAACTCGTGATCGTTTACTTCCAAAACATGGAACCTTGAGACTACCTGCTCGGTTGATTCAGGCCACCCTAAGTCAGGAGTAGAATCATGGGCGAACGAGACAACTACGAATTCGACCGCGACCAAGGCCGCTATGACGCCCGCGACCGTGATGATGGGCGCCGGCAGCGCCACGAGCAGGACCAGCACCGCAACTTCGACCGCCCACACGATGGGCGTTATGGCCGCCAAGGCGGCGAGCAGAGCTATGGCCGCCCCGGGCAATACGGCGCCTCAGGGCGCGAGCAGGACTTCGGCCGCGACCAGCGCGGTTATGGCGAGGCGTCGGGCGCCGGCGGTTTGGGCGCCGGGAGCTACCGCGACCAGCAGCGCGGCTCCTCTGGCCAAGGCGGCCAGGGCGGCGGGACCTACGGCCAGGAGGACTATTCCCAGTCAGCCCAGCGCTCGCGCTGGCGGGAAGACCAGGGCGCGACCTACGCCCGCACCGGCGACGACGATTATGGCCGGTCTCAGCTTGGCCGTCACGGCCAGCATGATCACGAGCCGCACTACCGCCGCTGGCGCGAGCAACAGATGGCCAGCCATGACCAGGACTACGCCCGTTGGCGCGACCAGCAGGCCCGCCGCTACGATGACGACTACGGCGCTTGGCGCGACCAGCGCCATGAAGCCTTCTCGCAGGACTTCCACCATTGGCGCGCCAATCGCCAGCAGGGCGACAGCCCGACCGGAACCACCGGCGACGCCTCAGGCCTGAGCGGCGCGTCCTCCGGGGCTAGCGGGGCCCAGGTTGGCCAAGGCGGGCCTGAGACCGGCTGGAGCGCCAACGCGGGGGGCGCCACCGGCTCGGCCCAGATCAGCGGCGGCTCCAATTCCGCAGCGGGCCGCCCGGGGGCCGGAGCGCCAGGCTCGGCCCTGTCCTCGGTGCACATGGGCGTGGGGTCAGGCGGCGCGCATCATGCGTCCAGCGCGCAGTCCAGCAGCACGTCGTCGGCCGGATCGCCCGGCGACTCCCCCGACGTGGTTCAGAGCGTGACCGACGGCCACAAGACCACCGACAAGGACGACGACAAGAAGGGCTGAGGCCTGGCCTCAGGGGCTGGGAACGCCCGGCGCGGGACAGGCCCGCGCCGGGCGTTCTATATTCAGCGATCACCCGTCCCCAAACCTGTATCCCACCCCAAGCTCCGTCAGGATCGCTCGCGGCCGGGCCGGGTCGTCCTCCAGTTTCTGCCGCAACTGACCGACGAAGACGCGCAGGTACTGCACGTCCTCGGCGTGGGCCGGGCCCCAGACGGCGGTGAGCAGCTGTCGGTGGGTCATCACCTTGCCGCCGCTGGTTACGAGCTGGGCGAGGAGGTCGTACTCCTTGGGCGACAGCCGCACCGGCTCTCCGGCCTTCAGCACGTGACGCTTCACGAGGTCGATGTGGAGGTCGCCCAGATCGACCACCGGCGCGGCGCCTTCGCTGCGGATATGGTGGCGCATGGCGACCCGCAGCCGCGCCAGAAGCTCTCCGACTCCGAACGGCTTTTCCACATAGTCGTCGGCGCCGAGGTCGAGGGCCTCGATCTTCTCCAGCTCGCGGTCGCGGGCGGAGAGAATGACGATCGGTCCGGCGTAGAAGGCCCGCGCCTGGGTCAGGGCCTGTTTGCCGTCCATGTCGGGCAGGCCGAGGTCGAGCACCACGGCTTCGGGCGGCCGCCGGGCGATCTCGCGCAGGCCCTCGGTCGCGGTGTCGGCCCGCACCGGCTCGTAGCCGGCGGCGTCGAGGGCGGGGCTCAGGAAGCGGTGGATCTGGGGCTCGTCGTCGATGACGAGGATGCGGGGGCGATGGGCGCTCATCCTCCTTCGCTCCTCACGGAGCTTCGGAGGATATGTCCCGCGAAGCCTCGGCGACGCAGGATCATAGCAGACCCGGCGCGGTGGCCGTCTCCTTACGCAGGGAGATCAGGATGCGGGTGCCCTTGCCGTCGTGGATCGGGCTGGCCGCCGCGATCCGCCCGCCCATGGCTTCGACGAAGCCCTTGGCGATCGCCAGGCCCAGCCCCGCGCCCTTGCCCCGGTCGCTGGACTCCTCCATGCGGCGGAACTTCTCGAACACCCGCTCCAGCTCGTGGGTGGGGATCCCCCTGCCCTCGTCCTCGACCGAGATCACCACATTGCCCCGGTCCTCGTAGGTCGCGGTCTCGATGGCCGAGCCGTCGGGGCTGTAAGCGACCGCGTTCTCCAGGATGTTCACCAGGGCCTGCTCCAGCAGGCCCGGGTCGACCTTGACCAGGGACAGCTGGTCCGGAAAGTCGCGCACCAGCCGCCGTTCGCCAAGCCTGCGCCCGACACGGGCGGTCGCCGCGCCCAAAACCTCGCGCACGTCGGTCCATTCCCGGCGGGTGGTCAGGGCCCCGCCCTCCAGCCGGCTCATGTCCAGCAGGTCGCCGACATAGCGGTTGAGGCGCTCGGCCTCCTCGCGGATCGACTCCAGGAGGTCGCGGCGAACCTTGGCCCCCAGGGTCGCGCCATAGTCGATCAGGGTGGTCGCCGAGCCTAGGACGGTGGACAGGGGCGTGCGCAGGTCATGGCTGACCGAATTGAGCAGGGCCGTGCGCAGGCGGTCTGAGCGCCGAAGCGCCTCGGCGTCAGCCGCGTCGGCGGCGAACTCGGCCCGCTCCAGGGCCACGGCCCCCTGGTCGAGCAGGGCCAGAACGAAGCGTTCCCCCTCCCCGCCCAGCGTGGCCTCGACCGCCGCCACGCCGGATCGGGCCTTGACTCCCTGCAGCGGATGAAAGGTCCAGGCCAGGTTGGGCAGGGTGCCGGTGCCGGCCCCAGCCGCCTCGCCCCGCTCCCACGCCCACCGCGCCGCCATCATGTCGGCGGTGGAGAAAGCCTCCTCCGTCGGGGCGGCGGCGGCCAGGGCGATGTCGCCGTCTTTGGGAAGGAACACGGCCGCCTTGGCCGAGCTGGCGGCGGCGAGGTGCTCGGCCAGGGCCTTGGCCGCGTCCTCGCGCGTGGCGGCGATGGACAGCCGCCGGCTGACGGCGAGCAGGGCGGTGACGGCCGAGGCGCGGCGCGCCGTCTCGCGCGCCTGGTCCCGGACCCGGCCGGTGAGCCAGCCTGTGGTCATGGCCACGGCGAAGAAGACCAGGAAGGTCAGGACGTCGGTCGGGTGGCCGATCCAGAGGGTCAGTTGCGGCGGCAGGAAGAAGAAGTTGTAGACGAAGGCGGCCAGGGCGGCGGCGGTGATGGCGGGCCCGAACCCGAACGCCAGGCCGCTGGCCAGCACGCTCAGCATAAAGATCATCGACAGGTTGGCGTCGTCCGACAGTCGGTCGGTGAGGTGGGCGAGGAGGCCCGCGACGGCGACGAAGCCGACCGAGGCGAGGTGTCCCCGCCACCACAGCGGGCGCCGTCCCGGCGCCGGCGCGGCTCGGACGAGCGGCTGAGCCGAGGTCTCGGTGACGATGTGCAGGGCCGCGCCGGCCGTGCGCTCGATCAGGGCCGGGGTCAGGGCACGGCGGAACAGGGTCTTCCACCGCGGCTGGTGCGACTTGCCGACCACGATCTGGGTGACGTTGTTGTGCACGGCGTAGTCGAGGATCGTGCCGACGAGGTCGTCGCCGGTCAGGACCACGGTGGCGCCGCCGAGCTGCTCGGCCAGTTTCAGCGCCTCGTTGAGCCTGCCGGTCGACTGGGCGCCGGCGGCGCCGCGGCCGGGCTGGTCGATGTGGGCCACGGTCCACGGCGCGTCCATCATCATGTCGGACAGTCGCCGCCCCGCTCGCACCAGGGCCCCGGCGGTCCCGTCGCCGGAGATCAGCACCAGTATCCGCTCGCCCGCCGCCCAGGGCCCGGCCACCCCGCGTTCGCGCATGGCGGCGACCAGCTGGTCGTCGACGGTGAGCGCCATGCGGCGCAGCGCCAGTTCGCGCAGGGCGGTGAGGTTCTCCGGCTTGAAGAAGTGCTCGGCCGCCCGCTGGGCCGTCTCGGCGAGGTAGACCTTACCCTCGGCCAGGCGCTGGCGCAGCTCGTCGGGGGTGATGTCCACCAGCTCGATGTCGTCGGCCCGGGACAGGGCCGAGTCCGGCACGGTCTCGCGCTGGCGCACGCCGGTGATGCGCAGCACCACCTCGACCAGGCTCTCCAGGTGCTGGACGTTGAGGGTGGTCCAGACGTCGATCCCGGCGTCCAGCAACTCCTCGACGTCCTGCCAGCGCTTGGGATGGCGCGAGCCGGGCGCGTTGGAGTGGGCGTATTCGTCGACCAGCAGCAGGCCGGGCTTGCGCGCCAGGGCCGCGTCGAGGTCGAACTCCTCGAGAACGTGGCCCTTGTACTCGATGGGCCGGCGCGGCAGCAGCTCCATGCCGCGCAGCAAGGACTCGGTCTCGCGTCGGCCGTGGGTCTCGACCACCCCGATCAGCACGTCGCCGCCCTCGGCCTTTCGGCGACGGCCGGCGCGCAGCATCTCGTAGGTCTTGCCCACCCCCGGGGCCATGCCGAGGAAGACCTTCAGCCGCCCGCGGCCCGCCTTGTTGGCCGCGGCCAGAAGGGCTTCGGGATCGGGGCGTCTGGGCTCCTCCTCGGCCGGCACGTCAGTCCTTGGCCGCAGGGAATCGGCGATCGAGAAGACGGTTGGTCATCAGGACATTGACCTTCGGCTGGCCAAGGAAGCCCAGCACCGGCGCCTGAATGGACTGCTCGATCACCGCCTGCACCTGTTCGGCGGGCACGCCGCGCGCAACCGCGATCCGCGCGGCCTGAACGCGAGCATAGGCCGGCGAGATGTCCGGATCGAGCCCCGAAGCCGAGGCGGTCACCGCGTCGGCGGGCGGGCGGGCGACCCCGTCGGCCGCGCGAACCGCCTCGGCGTCGGCCCGGGCCCGGGCGATCAGGTCCGGGTTGAGCGGCCCGTAGTTCGAGCCGGACGAAGCCGAGGCGTCATAGCCCGAGCCGGCCGCGGACGGGCGCGGGTGCAGGTAGCGGGCCTCGCTGAAGGGCTGGCCGACCAGGGCCGAGCCCACCACCCTGCCCCCGTCGCGGAGCATCGAGCCCCCCGCCTGGAAGGGGAAGGCCAGGCTGGCGATACCGGTAACGGTCAGGGGATAGGCGACCCCGAGCAGCAGGGTGAAGAAGACGGTGGCGACGATGGCCGGGCGAAGGTGGGAGATCATGGGAAACTCCGAGTGTTCTGAGGGACCGGAAGCCTCGTCCTTCGACAGGCTCAGGATGAGGCTTCCTACTGACGGGGACCGCTCCATTCGGCCTCATCCTGAGCCTGTCGAAGGACGAGGCCGCCGCACCACGCTCACGCCAGCCCCAAGGCCGAGACGAGCATGTCGATCAGCTTGATGCCGATGAAGGGCGCGACCAGGCCGCCCAGGCCGTAGACCAAGAGGTTGCGGGACAGCAGCTTGGCGGCGCCGATGGCCCGGTACTTCACCCCGCGCAGGGCGAGCGGGATCAGGGCCACGATGACCAGGGCGTTGAAGATCACCGCCGACAGGATGGCGCTCTCAGGGCTCGCCAGCCCCATGATGTTGAGCGCCCCCAGCGCGGGCAGCCCGGCCACGAAGATCGCCGGGATGATGGCGAAGTACTTGGCCACGTCGTTGGCGATGGAGAAGGTGGTCAGGGACCCGCGGGTGATCAGCATCTGCTTACCCACCTCGACGATCTCGATCAGCTTGGTCGGGTCGCTGTCGAGGTCGACCATGTTGCCGGCCTCGCGGGCGGCCTGGGCGCCGGTCTGCATGGCCACGCCGACGTCGGACTGGGCCAGGGCGGGCGCGTCGTTGGCGCCGTCGCCGCACATGGCCACCAGCCGGCCCTTGCCCTGCTCCTCGCGGATCAGCCGCAACTTGTCCTCCGGCGTGGCCTCGGCCAGGAAGTCGTCCACCCCCGCCTCGCTGGCGATGGCCGCGGCGGTGACCGGGTTGTCGCCTGTGATCATCACCGTGCGCAGGCCCATGCGGCGCAGGTCGGCGAAGCGCTCCTTCACCCCCGGCTTGATCACGTCCTTGAGGTGGATCACCGCCACCAGGACGCCGTTTTCGCTGACCGCGAGGGGCGTGCCGCCGCTGCGGGCGACGCGGTCGACCGTGGCCGTCACCTCGGCGGGGACCTGGTGGGCGGTCAGGTCGAGGCTCTTCAGCACCGCGTCGACCGCGCCCTTGCGCCAGACCCGACCGCCAGCCTCCAGGCCCGACTGGCGGGTGTGGGCGCTGAAGGGGACCAGGGTGGAGCCGGCGGGCGCCTCGGCCGTCAGGCCCTGATTGCGGGCCAGTTCGATGATCGAGCGGCCCTCCGGCGTCTCGTCGCCAAGGGAGGCCATCAGGGCGGCGCGCAGGGCGACTTCGGCGCGCACGCCGGGGGCCGGAACCACCTCGACGGCCATGCGGGCGCCGAAGGTGATAGTGCCGGTCTTGTCGAGCAGCAGGGTGTCGCAGTCCCCCGCCGCCTCCACCGCCCGGCCGGAGGTGGCCAGGACATTGACCTTGAGCAGCCGGTCCATGCCCGCGATGCCGATGGCCGAGAGCAGGCCGCCTATAGTGGTTGGGATCAGGCAGACGAAGAGGGCGCCCAGGACGAGGGGGTCGAGCTTGACCCCGGAGTACTGGCCAAGGCCGGTCAGGGTGGCCACCGCGATCAGGAAGACCAGGGTCAGGCCGGCCAGCAACACCGCCAAGGCGACCTCGTTGGGCGTCTTCCTCCGGTCGGCGCCCTCGACCATGGCGATCATGCGGTCGAGAAAGGTCCCGCCCGGCTGGGAGGTGATGCGCACCTTCAGCCAGTCCGAGACCACGGTCGTGCCGCCGGTCACCGCCGAGCGGTCGCCGCCGGCCTCGCGGATGACGGGGGCGGATTCGCCGGTGATGGCGGCCTCGTTCACCGAGGCGACGCCCTCGATGATCTCCCCGTCGGCGGGCACCACGTCGCCCGCCTCGACCAGCACGACCGCGCCAGGCATCAGTTCGTGCGACGGGGTGGGCACGGTGGTCCCCGTGGCCTCGTCGACGATCAGCTTGGCCTTGGTGGCGACGCGCGTCGAGCGCAGGGCGTCGGCGGCCGCCTTTCCGCGGCCCTCGGCCACGCTCTCGGCGAAGTTGGCGAACAGCACCGTCGCCCACAGCCAGCCGGCGATCTGGATGGCGAAGCCGGCAGGCGACCCGCTCGCCACCGCGGCCACGGCCGAGATGGTCGATAGGACCGCCACCACCTCGGTGGCCAGGATCACCGGGTTGCCGGCGAGCGCCCGAGGGTCGAGCTTCAGACACGCGTCGCGGGCGGCCCGGCCGAGTATAGCCGGGGCGAAGCTCGATCCGGCGAGGACCGAGCGCCGTCCCTCGCCCAGATGGGGGTTGAGAGAGGTCATGGTCAGATCTCCGATGGATCAGCGGCCGGCCACGGCGCCCAGCACCTGGAAGTGCTCGACGATCGGGCCCAGGGCCAAGGCGGGGAAGAACTGCAGGCCGCCCATGATCAGGATCACCCCGATCAGCAGGCCGACGAACAGCGGTCCATGGGTGGGGAATGTGCCGGACGACGCCTGCAGCCGCGGCTTGGCGGCGATGGAGCCGGCGATGGCCAGGACCGGGATCGCATAGGCGAAGCGGCCGAGCAGCATCGCGACGCCCAGCGTCGTGTTCCAGTACGGGGTGTTGGCGGTGAGGCCCGCGAAGGCCGAGCCGTTGTTCCCCGTGGCCGAGCTGTAGGCGTAGAGCATCTCGGTCAGGCCGTGCGGCCCGTGGTTCAGCAGCCCCGCCAGGCCGGCGGGCAGCACCGCCGCGACGGCGGTGAAGCCGAGGATCGACAGGGGCAGGATCAGCACCGCCAGCATGGCGACCTTGATCTCGCGGGCCTCGACCTTCTTGCCCAGGTACTCGGGCGTGCGTCCCACCATCAGGCCGGCGACGAAGACCGCGATCAGGGCCATGACGATCATGCCGTACAGTCCTGAACCGACGCCGCCGGGGATGATCTCCCCGAGCTGGATCAGGAACAGGGCCACGCCGCCGCCCAGCGGCATGAAGCTGTCGTGCATGCCGTTGACGCCGCCGTCAGACGCCCCCGTGGTGGCCGCGGCCCAGATGGCGGTGGACGGGGCGCCGAAGCGGACCTCCTTGCCCTCCATGTTGACCGAAGCGTCGGCGCCGGCCGCGACCTGGGCCGGCGGAGCCTGGGTCTCGGCGGCGTAGATGGAGGCGGCGCCCGCGGCGAGCAGGATGCTCATCACCGCCACGATGGCGCGGGCGTCCTTAGCCGCCATCACGATCCGGCCGAAGGCCACGACGCAGCCGAAGCCGAGGACGTTCATCTCCACGATCTGGATCAGGTTGGTGATCGCGTTCGGGTTCTCGAACGGGTGGGCGGAATTGGCGTTGAAGATGCCGCCGCCATTGGTGCCGAGCTGCTTGATCGCCTCCTGGCTGGCGACCGGATAGAGCGAGAGGGTCTGCTTGGCGCCCTCGAGGGTGGTCGCATCGACATGGCCGGCCAGGGTCTGGGGCAGGCCCAAGGCTACGAACACCAGGGCGACGAGGATGGAGAACGGCAGCAGGACGTAGAGGCTGATGCGGGTCAGGTCGGCCCAGAAGTCGCCAAGGGTCTCGCCCCGATTGGCCACAAAGGCCCGGGCCAGGGCGGCGGCGACCGCCATGCCGGCGGCGGCGGACAGGAAGTTCTGCGTGGTCAGCCCGGCCATCTGGGAGAAGGTCGAGAGGGTGGTCTCCGGCCCGTAGGACTGCCAGTTGGTGTTGGAGACGAAGCTGACCGCGGTGTTGAAGGCCAGGTGCGGCGAGACGCCCGCAAAGCCCTGCGGGTTCAGCGGCAGGAGGCTCTGGAAGCGCAAGATCAGATAGAGGCCCACGAAGCTGGCGGCGCTGAAGGCCAGGAACGAGGCGGCGTAGGCCAGCCAGCCCTGCCCTCTCTCAGGGCGCACCCCGCAGGCGGCATAGACCACCCGCTCGACGGGCTTCAGCAGCGGGTCCAGCCAGGTGCTCTCGCCCTGCCAGACCCGGGCGATATAGAGTCCGAAGGGCCACGCGAGCCCGATCGTCAGCCCGATCGTGAAGACGATCTCGGCCCAGCCTCGCCATTCCATGCGAGGGCTCCTTCTTTGTCAGAATTTTTCCGGCCGCAGCAGCGCGACCAACATGTAGCCGGCGACCACGACGGCGCCGGCGGCCCAGAGGATTCCCAGCGCCATGGTCACACCCTCTTCAGGAGGGCGGCATAGGCGCCGAGCCCCGCGAAGATCACGAGGCCGAGAAGCAGGAAGACGATGTCGAGCATGACGCCTCACATCCGTTTGAAGCGTGAGGAGTAGGCCGTAGCCGCATCGCCCTTCCATTCGGGGTGTGAGGCGCGGGGATAAGGACGGCATAAGGACCGTGGAGCGGCCTCGTCCTTCGACAAGCTCAGGATGAGGCCGACTTCCGACCGGTGCGGGCCAATAGGACGTCTCATCCTGAGCCTGTCGAAGGACGAGGCGTCCGGCCCCGCAACGTCCGCCCTTCCCCGATTTCCCTTCCCCCGCCCGGCGTTTTCCGGAAAGGATCGCCGCTCAGTTCTGGGGAGACGGGCATGGGCGGGCGGAACTTCACGGTGTTCATCTTCGTCGGCATGGTGCTCGGCGCCGTCGTCGGGGCGGTCCTCAACGCCGTGCTGCCCAGCCCAGCCGTAGCCGCCGAGGTCTCCGGCTACTTTTCCCTGGTCACCGACGTCTTCCTGCGGCTGATCAAGATGATCATCGCGCCCCTGGTGTTCTCGACCCTGGTGGTCGGCATCTCGCACATGGGGGATTCGGCGACCATCGGCCGGGTCGGCTTCAAGACCATCGGCTGGTTCCTGGGCGCGACCTTCGTGTCGCTGCTGATCGGCCTCGTCGTGGCCAATGTCCTGCACCTGGGCAGTGCGCTGCACCTGCCCCTGCCCCCCGCCGACGCCACCTCCACCGTGGCTTCGACCCTGTCGCTGAAGGACTTCATCACCCACGTCTTCCCGGCCTCGATCATCGACGCCATGGCCAGGAACGAGATCCTGCAGATCGTGGTGTTCTCGATCTTCACAGGGGTGGCCATCGCCGCGGTGCACGAGAAGACGCAAGGGTTGCTGGCGCTGCTGGAGCAGGTCGCCACCGTGATGCTGAAGATCACGGGCTATGTGATGCTGTTCGCCCCGATCGCCGTGTTCGCCGCGCTCGCCGCCACCGTGACCACCGAGGGCCTGGGCATCCTCAAGACCTACGCCGCCTTCATCGGGGCCTTCTACGCCTCGCTCGGCGTGCTGTGGGCGTTCCTGATCTTCGCCGGCTTCCTGGTCATCGGCCCGCGCATCCTGCGCCTCGTCGCCGCCATCCGCGCGCCCACCCTGCTGGCCTTCTCCACCGCCAGCTCCGAGGCCGCCTATCCCCGCACGCTTGAGGGGCTGGAGAAGTTCGGGGTGTCCAACCGGGTGGCCAGCTTCGTCCTGCCGCTGGGCTATTCGTTCAACCTCGACGGCTCGTCGATGTACACGACCTTCGCCAGCCTGTTCATCGCCCAGGCCTATGGCATCAACCTCAGCCTCGGCCAGCAGCTGATCATGGTGCTGATCCTGATGCTGACCTCCAAGGGCATCGCCGGCGTGCCCCGCGCCTCCCTGGTGGTGATCGCCGCCACCCTGTCCTACTTCGACATCCCGGCGGCGGGGCTGCTGCTGATCCTGGGCGTCGACCACTTCCTCGACATGGGCCGGTCCGCCACCAACGTGGTCGGCAACTCGGTCGCCGCAGCCGTCGTGGCCAAGTGGGAAGGCCAGCTGCGCCCCGAGATGGAGGACGCCCCGATCCTGGTCGAGGCCGAAGCCGCGGAACGTTCGGCGCGCTGATTCTCCGGCCCTGCGGTTTACCGTCTTATCGGACCCGCGAGGGGTCCAGCCGGCTCGGCTGGCCCCCTCGCCCGTCCTCACGCTTCGCTGACGCTCTAGACGAAGGTGACGTAGCTCGGGTCGAAGGTCCCGACCCCGGCCAGACCAATCGTGTTCCCGCCGCCAAGATCGAGGATCACCTGGCCCTCGAAGCTCACCACCGCATAGGCCGTGCCCGGCGCCAGCTGAATCCGGTCGCCCTCGGCGAAGTTGAAGTCGACGATCCAGTCCTGGCCCGAATTGGCCCCGAAGGCGAAGCGGTCGGCGCCCGCGCCCCCGAACAGGTTGTCGTTCCCGAGGTCGCCGGACAGCCGGTCGTCGCCGGCGTCGCCGTAGACGCTGTCGCTTCCCTGCCCGCCATAGACGGTGTCGGCGCCGGCGCCGCCGTGGACGGTGTCGCCGCCGAGGTTGCCGTTGACGTGGCCGTCGTCGTCGTCGCCGCCGTCGACATAATCCGAGCCCTGGCCGCCGAAGACCGTGTCGGCGCCGGCGCCGCCGTTCACGACATCATCGCCCTGGTTGCCGTTTACCGTATCCGACCCGGTCCCGCCGTTGACGCTGTCGTTGTCGGCCAGGCCGCGGATGAAGTCTCCGCCCTCCCCGCCGGCGATGGTGTCGTTCCCGGCGTCGCCGTCGAGGTTGTCGGCCCCGGCCCCGCCGATCATGCTGTCATCGCCCGCGCCGCCCGCGATGCTGTCGTCGCTGGAGCCGCCTTCCAGGCTGTCGGCGCCGGCGGTGGGCGTCGTCGTCGGCGTCGGGGTCGGCGTGGGCGTGGGCGTCGGGGTGGAGGTGATCTGCACCGTCAGGCCCGCCGACACCGTCGAATTGCCCGCCGTGTCCACGGCCGTCGCGGTCACGGTATGGGCGCCGCTGGTCAGGGTGGTGCTGGCAATGCTCCACACCCCGCCTGTGGCGACCGCCGTTCCCAGGGTCGTTCCGCCTTCCTTCAGGGTGACCACGGCGTTCGCCTCGGCCGTGCCGGTGAAGGTGGGGGTGGTGACCGTGGTGCTGTCATCGCTGTTGGAGGCGCCGTCGTCGCTCGCCGCGTCCAGGTCGGGGGCCGAGACCGCCGGCGCAGCGGTATCGACGGTGACGGCGAGGCCGGTGGAGGCGACGCCGATGTTGCCGGCGGCGTCGGTCGCCTTGGCGGTGAGGGTGTGGGCGCCGACGCTCAGGGCCGAGCTGGTGATGCTCCAGTTGCCGCCGGTGGCGACGGCGGTTCCCAGCACCGTGGTCCCGTCGGTGTCGTAGAGGGTGACGGTGGAGTTCGCCTCCGCCGTGCCGGTGACGGTCGGCGTGGCGGCGTTGGTGATGTCGTCGGTGGACGAGGTCCCGCTGTCAGAGCCGGCGGCGAGGTCCGGGGCCGAGGGCGCGACGGGCGCGGCGGTGTCGATGGTGACGGCGAGGCTGCTGGAGGCGACACTGACGTTGCCGGCGACGTCGGTCGCCTTGGCGGTGAGGGTGTGGGCGCCGGCGCTCAGGGTCGAGCTGGTGATGCTCCAGTTGCCGCCGGTGGCGACGTCGGTCCCCAGCACCGTGGTCCCGTCGGTGTCATAGAGGGTGACGGTGGAATTCGCCTCCGCCGTGCCGGTGACGGTCGGCGTGGCGGCGTTGGTGATGTCGTCGGTGGACGAGGTCCCGCTGTCGGAGCCGGTGGCGAGGTCCGGCGCGGACGGCGCGACCGGGGCGGCGGTGTCGACGGTGACGGCGAGGCTGCTGGAGGCGACGCTGGTGTTGCCGGCGACGTCGGTCGCCTTGGCGGTGAGGGTGTGGACGCCGGCGCTCAGGGTAGAGCTGGTGATGCTCCAGTTGCCGCCGGTGGCGACGGCGGTTCCGAGCACCGTGGTCCCGTCGGTGTCGTAGAGGGTGACGGTGGAATTCGCCTCCGCCGTGCCGGTGACGGTCGGCGTGGCGGCGTTGGTGATGTCGTCGGTG
>NCED01000036.1 GCA_002280485.1 Caulobacterales bacterium 32-69-10 | reverse complement strand
ACCACGACCACGTTCTGGCCCTCGATCCTGATGCCCTCGCTCTCCAGCAGCTTGACCACGCCGTAGGGCGTGCAGGGGGCGAAGACGATATTGCCGGTGGCCAGGGCGCCCACATTATAGAGGTGGAAGCCGTCGACGTCCTTGTCGGCCGAGATGCCGGTCAGGACGCTGGGCAGGTCGATCTGCGGCGGCAGGGGCAGCTGAACCAATATGCCGTGGACGTTGGGGTCGGCGTTCAGGCTCTGGACCAGGGCCAGCAGGGTCTCATTGGTCACCGCGGCGTCGAAGCGGTGGGTGAAGGAGCGGATGCCGACCTCTTCGCAGCCGCGCATCTTGTTGGCGACATAGACCGCCGAGGCCGGGTCGTCGCCGACCAGGATGACGGCGAGGCCCGGACGCACGCCCTTGGCCTCCAGCGCCGCCACGCGGCCCTTGCACTCGGCGCGGATCTCGGCCGCCACGCGCTTGCCGTCGATGATCTTGGCGGTCATGCCCTGCCTTCCGCTCCATACGAAGGGCCTCATCCTGGGCCCCGCGAGCCGCCGTCTAGCCGCTCCCGGCGTCGGGCGTCCAGGCTGCGATGCGTATTGGTGGAAAAATATTCTTCCTGCAGGGAAATCGGCCTCACCGGACGGGGGCGTTCTGATCAATCCTGACGCGCGAATCCAGCCCGGCGCCTGTCGCGGAAGCGGCCCGGCCCACGACCAGCGCCGGATCCGCCAAGGGATTGCGCAAACTGCGCTCAACCGGTGGGCGCGGCGCCGCAAAACCGGGAGCGGCGCGGGGTCGTGCACGACCGCCGGACGATCCCCTTGGCCTCGCCGCCCCGGCGTCTGCGAACAACGCGGGGCTTTGGTCGGGGGATGGTTCACATGAGTGTTGAGGGTCGGAAGACGACGCGGCGCGAGCTGTTATCGGCGATCGGCATGGTCGGGGGCGCGGCGGCGCTCTACCAGGCGATGACCACCATGGGGCACGCCGCCGAAAGCCAGTTCACGGGACCCCCGTCCCTGAGCGGGGCGCGTAACGGCAAGAGTGTGATCGTGCTTGGCGCAGGCCTGGCCGGCATGCTGGCGGCCTACGAGCTCAACAAGGCCGGCTACAAGGTCCAGATCCTGGAATACCAGAACCGCGCCGGCGGCCGGAACTGGTCACTGTACGGCGGCGACACCTACACCGAACTTGGCGGCGCCACGCAGAACGTGAAGTTCGCCCCCGGCAACTACCTGAACCCCGGCCCGTGGCGCATCCCGCACCATCACCGGGCCTTGCTGCACTACTGCAAGCTGTTCGGGGTCGAGCTGCAGCCCTTCATCCAGTTCAACCACAACTCTTACGTCCACAACACCGAGGCGTTCGGCGGCAAGCCGCAGCGCTTCAAGGCGCTGGCCGCCGACTTCGAAGGCAATGTCGCCGAGCTGCTCGGCAAGGCGATCGACCAGAACGCGCTCGATAAGGCCCTGACCGCCGAGGACAAGGACAAGCTGAAGGAGGCCCTGCGCGGCTGGGGCATGCTCGACAAGGACATGCGCTACGTGAAGGGCGAGGCGACCTCGATGCACCGGGGCTTCGACCGGCCGCACGGGGGCGGTGTGAACGGGGCGCCGATCCCGTCTGACCCGTTCCCCCTGGGCGAGGTCCTGGACAGCCGTGTCTGGAACAACATGGCCTTCTTCATGAACTACGAGATGCAGACCACCATGTTCCAGCCGGTGGGCGGCATGGGCATGATCGGCAAGGGCTTCGCCAAGCAGGTCGGCCAGTTCATCACCTACGGCGCCAAGGTCACCAAGCTGATCCAGGACGCCCGCGGGGTCACGGTCACCTATACCGACATGGCCAAGAACATGACCGCCGAGGCCAAGGCCGACTTCTGCGTCTGCACCATCCCGCTGGGTATCCTCAACCAGATCGAGAACAACCTTTCGGACAAGATGCAGGCCGCCGTCGCGGCGGTGCCCTATTCCAATTCGGTCAAGATCGGCCTCGAGATGCGCAAGCGCTTCTGGGAGGAAGAGGAGTCGATCTACGGCGGCCACAGCTTCACCAACCAGGAGATCTCGCTGATCTCCTACCCCAACAACAACTTCTTCGGCGACGGGCCGGCGGTGCTGCTGGGGGCGTTCGCGAGCGGGAACGGCGCCTACCACCTGGCCGGCATGACCCCCGAGCAGCGCATCCAGGCGGCCCTGGAGCAGGGCTCGGTGTTCCACCCGGAAAAGTACAAGACGATGTACATGAACGGCGCCTCGGTGGCCTGGAGCCGGGTGCCGTGGACCATGGGCTGCTGCGCCCGCTGGACCGAGGAAAGCCGCAAGGAGCACTACCAGACCCTCGTCGGGCTGGAGAACCGTGTCGTCCTCGCCGGCGAGCATGCCTCCTACGTGGGCTGCTGGATGGAAGGGGCGCTGCTCTCCTCCCTCGACGCCATCACCCGTCTCCACCAACGCGCTCAGGCGGCCTGATCATGACCCGCACCCTCGTTTTCGCCGCGGCCGCGGCTTTCTGCGCCTCTTCCGCCCTGGCGGCGTCCGCCCCAGGCCCCAGCGCCTCTGGCGGCGGGGACAACCCCGGCGCCGGGGCGGGCATCGTCGCGCCCGTCGCGAAGACCGGCGAGGAGGTCTACAAATACATCTGCCAGGCCTGCCACATGGCCGACGCCAAGGGCGGGGTGGGGGCGGGGACCATCCCGGCCCTGGCCGCCAACCCCAAGCTGGCCGCGCCGGGCTATCCGATCATCATGGTGCTGAACGGCCGGGGCGCCATGCCCGCGTTTCGCGACGCCCTGACCCCGGAGCAGATCTCGGGAGTGGTCGGCTACATCCGCACCCACTTCGGTTAGGCTCGTGGTGTAAGTAGAAAGCCTCATCCTGAGCTTGTCGAAGGACGAAGGCTTTCGGTCCCGCTACGTCTGACGCTACGGTCGCGCATGGACCTCCTCGACCTCTATGACGCGGAGATGCGGGCTGATCCGGCCTTGCCGCCAGGGCTGAGCCTGACGCGGATCGGCGGTCTGGTGCGGCTCACGGGGGCCTACAACCTGATCAGCTACGCCAGCCTGCCGGACGAAGAGGCCGACGCCTATGTGACGCGGGAGGTCCGCCATTTCCGGGACCTCGGCGAGGCGGTGGAATGGAAGGTGCACGGCCATGACAGGCCGGCCGACCTCGCCGCGCGCCTGGCCCGGGCGGGCTTCGTGCCCGATCCGATGGAAACCCTGATGGTCTTCGACCTGGCCGAGATCGGCGGCCTCGGCGGCAAGGGCGCGGAGATCCGCCAGGTGGACGCCGAGCGGCTGGACGCCTTCCTGGAGGCGACCGAAGCGGCGTTCGGCCACCCCTTCGCCGGCTCCGCCGACGACCTGCGCGCTGGATTGGAGCACGGGACGGTCAGCCTGCACGTCGCCTATGTGGACGGACGGCCCGTCGGGGCCGGCCGGCTGGAGACGCCCCCGGGCCGCGCCTTCGCCGGCCTCTATAGCGGCGGGGTGTCGGAGGCGTCGCGCCATAAGGGCGTCTACCGCGCCCTGGTGCGGGCCCGCGCCGAGCGGGCCGCCGCGGCCGGCTACCGCTATCTGATCGCCGAGGCCCTGGAGACCAGCCGGCCGATCCTGGAGCGGCTGGGGTTCCGGCCCCTGACCACCGTCCAAGGCTGGCTGTTCGAGCCATGAGCGGCCATCCCCTTGACCGCCAGGCCTGGTCGGCCCTGACCGGCCGCCAGACAGCGTTTTGCATCGCGGAGGGGCGGGCGCGGCGCTTCCATCCCGAGGTCGGGGTTTTCGCCGCCGTAGAAGACGGCTCCGAGGACAGTCTGGCCGGCCTCGCCCGGCTGGTCCGCGCCCACGGCGACGTGGCGTTGCTGGAGCCGGGCGAGGCGCCGCCGATCCCGCGCGTGGCGGTCAGGTCCCGCGACCTCGGCTGGCAGGGCGTGGCCCGCGCTGTCCCCAAGCCGCAGCCCGGCCGTTTCGACATCGCGCCCCTGACCGAGGCCGACGCGGCGCAGATGCTGGCCCTGGCGACTCTGACCGAGCCCGGCCCCTTCTTCGCCCGCACCCACACCCTGGGCGGCTTCATCGGGATCAAGTCGGAAGGCCGCCTGGTGGCCATGGCCGGCGAGCGCATGAAACCTCAGGGCTTCACCGAGATCAGCGGCGTCTGCACCCACCCGGACTATCGGGGCCGCGGCTATGGCTCGGCGCTGATCCTCCAGGTCGCCGCCATTATCCAGGCCCGGGGCGAGACGCCCTATCTGCACGCCTATGCCAGCAACACCGCCGCCATCGCCCTCTACGAGACCTTGGGCTTCGGCTTCCGCGCCGAGGTGGTGATGGCAGTCCCGAACCTTGCTGGCCACCCTTCTGGCCGCAGCGACCTATACCGGCGCGGCCCTGGCCGCCGAGGACTCTGACGGACCGGTGACCGACCGCCGCCCCACGGTCGGATCGGCCATCGCGACCCCCGTCCAGGACCTGAACCTGAAGAAGACCGACATCCCTGAGGTGCTGGAGAAGGCGGCGGCCAACCCCTACGACATCTCCGCTGTCGGCAATTGCGCGGCCATCGCCGCCGAGGTCGCCAGCTTGGACCAGGCCCTGGGCGCCGACGCGGACGCGCCGCCCCAGCCGGAGGCCGACGACGGCAAGGGGGGGACCGCCGCCACCGTGCTGTCGGTCGGGGTTCAGGCCCTGATCCCTTACCGGGGCGTCATCCGCCATATCTCCGGCGCCAATGCGTCGGACAAGGCGCTCAACGCGGCCATCCAGACCGGCTTCGCCCGGCGCGGCTTCCTCAAGGGCCGGGCCGTCGAGATGAACTGTGCATCGGGGGCATCGCCGGCCGGGTTCATCCAGAGGCCCCAGGTGGCCGCCGCCCCGCTGAACGTCGTTCCGGCACCGGACCTGCCGGCCGCGACGCTCTATACGCTGCCGTCCCAACCCCCCGTCCAAGTCGCCTCGGTCGCCCAGCCCGCCGAGGCCGTGACCGGCGCCGAAGTGTCCGCAGTCGTCGGCCCCCGATAGTCAGCCCTCCACCTTTCCCCGCAGCCTGGATCGGCGGGCGAGGTTCCTAGCGGCGCCACAGGGGTGCGTCCTTCCCGCAACGGTTGCGCGCGAAGCGGCCGAGCGGGACCGCCGCAAGCTTGACCGCGGGCAGGCCTCGGGCGTTCATGTCCGCATGATGAACCGCCGCAACATCCTTGGTCGCACCGGCTTTTGCCCGGCGGTTCCGGCCGTGCCTGTGGTCCTCCGACGACGCTGACGTCGGCCGACCCCACCGCACAGCCCGAGCCCGCCCGCGAAACCGCCGGCGGGCTTTTTCAATTCTACCGGACCGCTCCGATGACCCTGGCCCCTTCCATCTCTCCCATAGCCGACCTCGTCGCCGACCTTCTGCGGCGGATGGCCGACGCCATTTCCCCGCCACGGTCGCGAATCGTCGCCGTCGCCGAGCCCGCGGCCGACGAGGGCTATGACCCGGACCGTGACCGGGCGATGCTGTCTGCCGCGTTCAAGGACCGCCTGTCGCCGCATCTGCGCAGGGACATCGGTATCGATTGCTAGCGGGGAGGGCGTCCGTGTCCTCCCCGGCGCTCTAATGCTTGACGCAAACCGACTCGTTGGGTATCAACCGCGCCTCTGCGGGACCGGCCGTAGGGAAAGGGTCTTCCTTTTCCTAGACGCGGTTCGCGAGAACGACCTGTCATAACGCGTCCAGTCCTCTGGAAGCGGGACTTTCGGGCCAGGGCCATCGCCAGCGTCTCAAGCGCCCGGCGGAGGCCTTTTCGTTTTTGCGGATCTCGGGCGGTCGGACCTCAAGGGTTTGGTTGCGTTCGAGATGCGCTTCGGAAGCTTCGGCTTCCTCGGTCTTTGAACTGTTTGAGGCGCGCGCGAGCGCTTAGGGACGTGAGCGATATGGATCGTCAGAACATCCGCATCCGGCTGAAGGCCTTCGACCATCGGGTCTTGGACCATTCAACCCGGGAAATCGTGCAGACCGCCAAGCGCACCGGCGCGACCATCCGCGGCCCGATCCCGCTGCCGACCAAGATCGAGAAATTCACGGTGCTGCGCTCGCCGCACATCGACAAGAAATCCCGCGAACAATTCGAGATCCGCACGCACAAGCGCGTGCTGGACATCGTCGATCCGACCCCCCAGACCGTCGACGCTTTGATGAAGCTCGACCTGTCGGCCGGCGTCGACGTCGAAATCAAGCTGTAAGGAGCCGGACAGATGCGAACCGGCGTACTCGCCAAGAAACTCGGCATGACCCGCTTCTTCGATGAAGCCGGCAGCCACGTGCCCGTCACCGTCCTCAGCCTCGACGGCTGCCAGGTGATCGCTCACCGCACCGAAGAGAAGGACGGCTACGTCGCCCTTCAGCTCGGCGCCGGCGCGAAGAAGCCCAAGAACACCAGCCAGGCCGAGCGCGGCCACTTCGCCAAGGCTCTGGTCGAGCCCAAGCGCGAAGTGACCGAGTTCCGCGTCAGCCCCGACAGCCTGATCGACGTGGGCGCGGAACTGACCGCCGACCACTACGTCCCCGGCCAGATGGTCGACATTCAGGGGACCACGATCGGCAAGGGCTTCCAGGGCGGCATGAAGCGCTGGAACTTCGGCGGTCTGCGCGCCACCCACGGTGTGTCGCTCTCCCACCGGGCCCTGGGCTCGACCGGTCAGCGCCAGGATCCGGGCAAGACCTTCAAGGGCAAGAAGATGGGCGGACACCTCGGTGTCGAGACCGTCACCACCCAGAACCTGACCATCGTCCGCGTCGACATCGAGCGCGGCCTGATCATGGTCAAGGGCGCCGTCCCCGGCTCCAAGGGCTCGTACGTCAAGGTCAGCGACGCCATCAAGAAGGCGCTGCCGGAAGCCGCCCCCAAGCCGGGCGCTTTCAAGACCTCCGGTTCGGCGGCTCCCGCCGCCGCTGCCGAGCCCGCCGACACCCCGGCCCCCGAGGCCGTGGAAGCTGAAACCACCAACGAAGGGGGCGAGGCGTGAAGCTCGACGTCATCACGCTCGACGGCGGCAAGTCCGCCCAGATCGAGCTGTCGGACGCCATCTTCGGTATCACCGAGATCCGTCCCGACATCCTGCAGCGCTGCGTGGTCTGGCAACTGGCCAAGCGCCGCGCCGGCACGCACAAGATCAAGACCCGCAACGAAGTCGCTCGTACGGGTAAGAAGATGTACAAGCAGAAGGGCACCGGCGGCGCCCGTCACGGCTCGCGCAAGGCGGCTCAGTTCGTCGGCGGCGCCAAGACGCACGGCCCGGTGAACCGCAGCCACGAGATCGACCTGCCCAAGAAGGTCCGGGCCCTGGCTCTGCGCCACGCCCTGTCCTCCAAGGTCAAGGACGGCTCGCTGATGGTGATCGACACCATGGCGCCCGACTCGCCCAAGACCGCTTCGCTCCGCGCCAGCTTCGACAAGATCGGCCTCAAGAAGGCCCTGGTCATCGCCGGTCCGGAAGTGAACGCCAACCTGCGTATGGCCGCCCGCAACATCCCCCACATGGATGTGCTGCCGAACGCCGGGCTCAACGTCTACGACGTGCTGCGCGCCGACACCCTGGTGTTGACCCGCGCGGCGGTCGAGGCGATCGAAGCCCGCTTCTCCGAGAAGGAAGCCGCGTAATGGCGACGCCCACGCCCCGCAACTTCGACACCATCCTCTCGCCGATCATCACCGAGAAGGCGACGCTGCTGTCCGAGCACAACAAGGTCGTCTTCCGTGTCGCCGACGACGCCAGCAAGGACGAGATCGCCGCGGCGGTCGAGGCCCTGTTCAACGTCAAGGTGACCAAGGTCAACACCCTGAACGTCAAGGGAAAGACCAAGCGGTTCCGCGGCCGGCTCGGCCGACGGAACGACGTCAAGAAGGCGATCGTGACGCTGGCCGAAGGCCAGTCCATCGACGTCACCACCGGTCTCTAAGGGTTCAGGGATGGCGCTCAAGCAATTCAATCCGACTTCGCCGGGCCGTCGCGGCCTGGTGCTGGTCGACAAGAGCGAGCTCCACAAGGGCCGCCCGGTCAAAGCCCTCGTTCAGGGCCTGACCAAGTCCGGCGGTCGTGGCGGCGGTGGTCGTATCGCGGTTCGTTTCCGTGGCGGCGGCGCCAAGCGGCTCTATCGCCTCGTCGACTTCAAGCGTCGCAAGTGGGACATCCCCGCGACCGTCGAGCGCCTGGAGTACGATCCCAACCGGTCGGCCTTCATCGCCCTGGTCAAGTACGCCGACGGCGAGCTGTCCTACATCATCGCGCCCCAGCGCCTGCGCGCCGGCGACGAGATCATCGCGGCCGAAAAGACCGACGTGAAGCCGGGCAACTGCATGCCGCTGCGCTCCATGCCGGTCGGCACGATCATCCACAACGTCGAGCTGAAGCCCGGCAAGGGCGGCCAGATGGCCCGCTCGGCCGGCGCCTACGCCCAGCTGGTCGGCCGCGACGCCGGCTACGCCCAGATCCGCCTCGGCTCGGGCGAGCTGCGCATGGTGCTGGACAGCTGCCTGGCCACGGTGGGCGCGGTGTCCAACCCCGACCACATGAACGAAAGCCTCGGCAAGGCCGGCCGCGTCCGCCACATGGGCTTCCGCCCGCACGTGCGCGGCGTGGCCATGAACCCGGTCGACCACCCCCACGGCGGTGGTGAAGGCAAGACCTCCGGCGGCCGCAACCCGGTCACCCCCTGGGGTCGTCCGACCAAGGGCGCCAAGACCCGCAGCAACAAGACCACGGATAAGTTCATCATCCGGTCGCGTCACGTGAAGAAGGCTCGCTAGCGATGACCCGCTCCGTCTGGAAAGGTCCGTTTGTCGACGGCTATCTGCTGAAGAAGGCCGACGACGCCCAGGGCTCCTCGCGCAAGGAGGTCATCAAGACCTGGTCGCGCCGCTCCACCATCATGCCGCAGTTCGTCGGCCTGACCTTTGGCGTCCACAACGGCCAAAAGCACGTGCCGGTGTCGGTGTCCGAGGACATGGTCGGCCACAAGCTCGGCGAATTCGCGCCCACCCGCACCTTCTACGGCCACGCGGCCGACAAGAAGGCCAAGAGGAAGTAGCCATGGGCAAGCAAGCTAATCCTCGCCGGGTCGGTCCGGCCGAAGCCCGCGCCAAGGTGACGTCCGTCCGGATCTCGCCGCGCAAGCTGAACCTGGTGGCGCAGTCGATCCGCGGCCTGCCGGTGCAGCGTGCGCTGAACGAGCTGGAATTCAGCCGCAAGCGCATCTCCGACGACGTTCGCAAGGCGCTCTACAGCGCTGTTTCGAATGCGGAAAACAACCACAACCTCGACATCGACAATCTGATCGTCGCCGAGGCCTATGTGGGCAAGAACCTGGTGATGAAGCGTTTCTCCGCCCGTGCGCGGGGCCGCTCGTCGCGTATCGAAAAGCCCTTCTCGGAGATCACCATCGTGGTCCGTGAACTCGGTCAGGACGCCGCATAATGGGACAGAAGGTCAATCCGATCGGTCTGCGCCTCGGCGTCAACCGCACCTGGGACAGCCGCTGGTTCGCCGACGGCAACGATTACGGCCGGTTGCTCCATCAGGACATCGCGGTCCGCAAGATGCTGAAGAAGCGCCTGTATCAGGCCGGCGTCTCGCGCATCATCATCGAGCGCCCGCACAAGAAGTGCCGCGTCACCATCTATGCCGCGCGCCCCGGCGTGATCATCGGCAAGAAGGGCGGCGACATCGACAAGCTCCGCAAGGATCTGTCGGCGATGACCGAGGGCGAAGTGTTCCTCAACATCGTCGAGGTGCGTAAGCCCGAAGTCGACGCCCAGCTGATCGCCGAGTCCATCGCCCAGCAGCTCGAGCGCCGGATCGCCTTCCGCCGCGCCATGAAGCGCGCCATGCAGTCCGCCATGCGCCTCGGCGCCAAGGGCGTCCGCATCAACGTGTCGGGTCGCCTCGGCGGCGCGGAAATCGCGCGGATGGAATGGTACCGCGAAGGCCGCGTGCCGCTGCACACCCTGCGCGCCGACATCGACTACGGCTTCACCGAGGCCAAGACCACGTACGGCATCATCGGCGTGAAGGTCTGGGTGTTCAAAGGCGAAGTGCTCGAGCACGACCCGATGGCCCAGGACAAGCGCTGGGCGACCGAGGCTTCCGGCCCCGGCGGCGAGAATGAGCGCCGTGACCGTGGCGACCGTAACGACCGCCCCCGGCGCGGTCGTGGCGGCGGCGAAGCTCAGGCCTGAGGACTGACCGATGCTTCAACCGAAAAAAACCAAGTTCCGTAAGCAGTTCAAGGGGCGCATCAAGGGCCTCTCGAAGGGCGGCGTGGCGCTGAACTTCGGCTCGTACGGCCTCAAGGCCATCGAGCCCGAGCGCATCACGGCCCGGCAGATCGAAGCGGCTCGTCGGGCGATCACTCGCCAGATGAAGCGCCAGGGCCGGGTGTGGATCCGCATCTTCCCGGACCTTCCGGTCACCGACAAGCCTGCCGAAGTCCGCATGGGCAAGGGCAAGGGCGCGGTGGACTACTGGGCCGCCCGCGTGGCGCCCGGCCGGATCATGTTCGAGATCGACGGGGTTCCCGACGACGTGGCCCGCGAGGCGCTGCGCCTGGGCGCCGCCAAGCTGCCGATCAAGACCAAGGTGGTCACCCGCCTCGACGCGGGCGTGGCCCAGACGGCGGAGGCCGCGTAATGAAGATCGAAGACGTGCGTGGCCTGACCGCCGACCAGCTGAACGACAACCTGCTGAACCTGAAGCGCGAGCAGTTCAACCTGCGCTTCCAGCAGGCCACCGGCCAGATGGAGAAGTCGCACCGGGTTGAACAGGTCCGCCGCGACATCGCTCGCATCAAGACCGTGATGCGCCAGAAGGCCCCCAAGGCCGCTGGGCCGCAGGCGTAAGGGAGACAACGATGCCGAAACGCGTACTCGAAGGCGTGGTCGTCTCCGACAAGGGCGACAAGACTGTTGTGGTGAAGGTCGAGCGGACCTTCCTGCATCCGGTCCTGAAGAAGACCGTGCGCCGGTCTAAGAAATATCACGCCCACGACGAGGGCAATAACTACAAGGCCGGCGAGACCGCTCGAATTGTCGAGTGCGCGCCGAAGTCAAAGCTGAAGACCTGGGAGGTCCTTCCGAAGGACGTCCAGGCTTCGGCTCAGTAATCGGAAGGATCTGAACCTATGATCCAGATGCAGACTAACCTGGACGTCGCCGACAACTCGGGCGCCCGCCGGGTCATGTGCATCAAGGTGCTGGGTGGCGCAAAGCGTCGCTACGCCAGCGTCGGCGACGTGATCGTCGTCTCCGTCAAGGAGGCGATCCCCCGCGGCCGCGTGAAGAAGGGCGACGTCCTGCGCGCCATCGTCGTTCGCACCGCCCAGGGCATCGCCCGCAAGGACGGCTCGGTCATCCGCTTCGACAAGTCGGCGGCGGTGATCGTGAACAAGCAGAACGAGCCGATCGGCACCCGCATCTTCGGGCCGGTTCCGCGCGAACTCCGCGCCAAGAACCACATGAAGATCATCTCGCTCGCGCCGGAGGTCCTGTAATGGCCGCGAAGATCAAGAAGGGCGACCGCGTCGTCCTGCTCACCGGCAAGGACAAGGGCCGTACCGGCTCAGTCACCAAGGTGTTCCCCAAGGAAGAGCGCGTGCTGGTCGAAGGCCTGAACATGGTCAAGCGCCACACGAAGCCTTCGCAAGCCGATCCCAACGGGGGGATCAAGAACAAGGAAGCGCCGGTGCACGTGTCCAACGTCGCCATCGTCGATTCCGCGGGCAAGCCCACTCGGGTCGGCTTCCGTATGGAAGGCGACAAGAAGGTGCGTTTCGCCAAGACGACCGGTGAGGTGATCCATGGCTGATTCGGCTTACGAGCCCCGGCTGGCGACCGAGTACCGCGAGCGCATCCGCGCCGCGATGCGCGAACAGTTCGGCTACACCAACGAAATGCAGATCCCCAAGCTCGACAAGATCGTGCTGAACATGGGTATCGGCGAGGCGGTGAACGACTCCAAGAAGGCCGGCCTGGCCATGGCGGATCTCGCCAAGATCGCCGGCCAGAAGCCCGCTCCGACCCGCGCCCGTCTCTCGGTGGCCCAGTTCAAGGTCCGCGAGAACATGGTCATCGGGGCCAAGGTCACCCTGCGCAAGCAGCGGATGTACGAGTTCCTCGACCGGCTGATCACCATCGCCCTTCCGCGGGTGAAGGACTTCCGTGGCCTGAAGCCGACCTCCTTCGACGGTCGCGGCAACTACGCCATGGGTCTGAAGGAGCACCTGGTGTTCCCGGAGATCAACTACGACGAGATCGACCAGGTCTGGGGCATGGACATCGTCGTCGCCACCACTGCGAAAACCGATGACGAAGCGCGCGCGCTTCTCAAGGAATTCCAGTTCCCGTTCGTGACGAACTGAGCGGGGCAAGGGACACACAATGGCTAAGAAGAGCGCCGTTAACCGCAACAACATGGTCAAGCAGCTGGTCAAGCAGCATGCGGCCAAGCGCGAAGCCCTCAAGGCGATCGCCATCGACGAGTCGCGTCCGCTGGAGGAGCGCTTCGAAGCGCGCCTGAAGCTGGCTGAGATGCCGCGCAACTCGTCCAAGACCCGCATCCGCAACCGCTGCGATCTGACGGGCCGTCCGCGGGCTTACTATCGCAAGCTGAAGATGAGCCGGATCGCCCTGCGCGACCTGGGTTCGGCCGGGCAGATCCCCGGTCTCGTCAAGTCGAGCTGGTAGGGGAGGGAAACAATGTCTTTCAACGATCCCCTGAGCGACCTGATCGCCCGTATCAAGAACGCCGCCGAGCGCAAGCGCTCGAAGGTGTCGACCCCCGCTTCGAAGCTGCGCGGCCGTGTGCTCGACGTGCTTCAGACCGAGGGTTACATCCGCGGCTATGCGCTGATCGAGCAACCGGGAAAGCACCCCGAGTTCGAGATCGAGCTGAAGTACTTCGACGGCGAGCCGGTGATCGCGGAAATTGCCCGCATCTCCAAGCCCGGCCGTCGGGTCTATTCCTCGATCGCCGACCTGAAGCCCGTTAAGAACGGTCTCGGGATCTCGATCCTGTCGACGCCCAAGGGCGTCATGAGCGACACCGCCGCCCGCGACGCTAATGTCGGCGGCGAAGTCCTCTGCCGCGTCTACTAAGGACCTGACCGATGTCCCGGATTGGTAAGAAGGCCATCGCGGTTCCCTCGGGGGTGAATGTCACCCTCGAAGGCCAGACCGTGACGGTTAAGGGCGCCAAGGGCCAATTGGCCTGGACCGTGCCCGAAGAGATCACTGTCGCCAACGAGAATGGCGAACTCGCGCTCACCCCGCGGGACCAGACCCAGCGCGCCCGCTCCATGTGGGGTCTTTCGCGCACCCTGGTCTCGAACATGGTCGAGGGCGTGACCAAGGGCTTCGAGCAGAACCTCGAGCTGGTCGGCGTGGGTTATCGCGCCGCCCTCAAGGGCCGCAACCTCTCGATGCAGCTCGGCTTCAGCCACGACGTGGATATCCCTCCTCCCGAGGGGATCACCTTCGCGGTCGGCAAGCCGACTGAGATCAAGATCAGCGGTATCGACAAGCAGGTCGTCGGCGAGACCGCCGCGCGCATCCGCCGGATCCGGCCCCCCGAGCCCTACAAGGGCAAGGGCGTGCGCTACGCCGGCGAGAAGGTGCGGCGCAAGGAAGGGAAGAAGAAGTAATGGCCCTCAAACCTCGCGAAAAAGCGGCTCGCCGCGCCCAGCGTCAGCGCACCCGCCTCAAGGCGGTCGGCTCCGGCCGCATGCGCCTGTCGGTGTTCCGCTCCAACAAGCACATCTCCTGCCAGGTGATCGACGACGCCAACGGCGTCACCCTGGCGGCCGCCTCCTCGCTCGAGAAGGAAGGCCCGGAGAAGGGCTCGGACAAGGCCGCCGCCGAGGCCGTGGGCAAGCTCATCGCCGCCCGCGCCAAGGAAAAGGGTGTGACCGACGTGGTGTTCGACCGCGGCGGCTACCTGTATCACGGCCGTATCAAGGCTCTGGCTGACGCCGCGCGCGAAGCCGGCCTGAATTTCTAAGGGGAACGCCATGGCTCGTCCTAACGAAGACCGCGGCGGACGCCGTGATCGCAACCGCGACGACGCGGACAGCGACATCGTCGAGAAGCTGGTCCACATCAACCGCGTCGCCGCCACCGTGAAGGGCGGCCGCCGGTTCTCGTTCGCCGCCCTGATGGTGGTGGGCGACCAGAAGGGCCGCGTCGGTTTCGGTCATGGCAAGGCGCGTGAAGTGCCCGAAGCCATCCGCAAGGCGACCGAAGAAGCCAAGAAGTCGATGATCCGCGTCCCGCTGCGCGAGTCCCGCACCCTGCACCACGACGGCGATGGCCGTCACGGCGCCGGCAAGGTGATGCTGCGCGCGGCGCCTCCCGGCACCGGCGTGATCGCCGGCGGCCCGATGCGCGCGGTTCTGGAAACCCTGGGCGTCCACGACGTGGTGGCCAAGTCCAAGGGCTCCTCGAACCCGTACAACATGGTCCGCGCGACGTTCGACGCGCTGAAGGGCCAGAGCTCGCCCCGCCAGATCGCCAACAAGCGTGGCAAGAAGGTCGGCGACATCATCGGCCGCCGCGCCGACGGCGCCTCGGCGCCCGACGCCGTGGAAGGCTAGGAGTAGAGTCTCATGGCCAAGATCACCGTTCAGCAGACCGGCAGCCCGATCCGCCGCAAGGCCGACCAGCGCGCCACCCTCGTGGGCCTCGGCCTCAACCGGGTCGGCCGCAAGTCGACCCTCGAGGACAACGCCTCCACCCGTGGGATGATCGCCAAGGTCGCCCACATGGTGACCGTGGTCGAAGAGTAGAGTTACCGGCGGCTCCTGCCTCCTTCTGGAGGTGGGGCCGCCTTTTTCACATCAGCCGAGTCGGGTTTTGAACCCGGCGCCATATCTCCAAGGAGAGGCGACCCATGACCAAGCTCAATGAACTCCGCGACAACGACGGCGCCCGCAAGGGCCGCATGCGCGTCGGCCGCGGCCCCGGCTCCGGCAAGGGCAAGACCTCCGGCCGCGGCGTGAAGGGCCAGACCTCGCGCACCGGTCACGGCATGCGCCAGTTCGAAGGCGGCCAGATGCCGCTGTACATGCGGATGCCCAAGCGCGGCTTCAACAGCCTGAACCGCATGGCGCTCGCCGAAGTGAACCTGTGGCGCCTGGCCAAGGCGATCGAGGAAGGCAAGCTCGACGCCAAGACGGCGCTGGGCGCCGACCAGCTGATCGCCGCCGGCGTCATCCGTAGGGCCAAGGACGGCGTGCGGCTGCTCGGCAAGGGCGAGATCTCGGTCGCCCTGAACCTCACCGTCTATTCGGCCTCGGCCGGCGCGGTGAAGGCCATCGAGGCCGCCGGCGGCACGGTCACCCAGACCCGCCCGGCCCCGGTCGCGGAAGAAGCCTCGGCCTAATCTGCCCGTCATCCTCCGGGCGCGCGAAAGCGCGATCCGGGGGACCCAAACGACGGCGGCTTCGCCCGCAAGTTCGCTTGGGTTGCCCGGACAAGCCGGGTGATGACGATGAGAGGTGGATGACACGGCCACGTCATCCCCCTATCTCTGCGTCGCGCATGCACGTGAGGACCTGAGAATGGCTTCGGCCGCAGAACAGCTAGCCGCAAACCTGAACGTCGGGGCCTTCGCCAAGGCCACCGACCTGCATAAGCGGCTCTGGTTCACCCTGGTGGCCCTGGTGGTCTACCGGCTGGGAACCTGGGTGCCGATTCCGGGCATCGACGCCGCCGCTTTCAGCCAGGCCTTCCAGGGCCAGGCCGGGGGCATCCTGGGCATGTTCAACATGTTCTCGGGCGGCGCGGTGCAGCGCATGGCGATCTTCTCGCTGAACGTCATGCCCTACATCTCGGCGTCGATCATCGTGCAGCTGATGGGCACCATCTATCCCCCGTGGGAGAAGATGCGGAAGGAAGGCGGGGAGGCGGGTCGCAAGACCCTCAACCAATACACCCGCTACCTCACCGTGCTCCTGGCCCTGGTCCAGTCCTTCGGCATCGCCGTCGGGCTGCAGAACAGCGCCGGCATGGTCAACAGCCCCGGTCTGTTTTTCCTGATCTCCACCGTCGCCACCCTGACCGGCGGCACCATGTTCCTGATGTGGCTGGGCGAGCAGATCACCAGCCGCGGCGTCGGCAACGGCATATCGCTGCTGATCTTCGCCGGCATCGTCGCCGGCCTGCCTCAGGGCGTCTGGCAGATGTTCTCCCTGGTCCGCACCGGGGCGATGAGCGCCTTCGGCATGATCGTGATCTCCAGCCTGGCGATCGGCATCATCCTGGCCATCGTGTTCTTCGAGCGCGCCCAGCGACGCCTGCTGGTGCAGTACCCCAAGCGCCAGGTCGGCAATCAGATGACCCAGGGGCAGTCCTCGTTCCTGCCGCTGAAGATCAACACCGCCGGCGTGATCCCGCCGATCTTCGCCTCCAGCCTGCTGCTGTTGCCGGCGACGGTCATGGGCTTCCTGGCTAGCGCCAACCTGCCGTCCTGGGCCCAGTGGGTGCCCACCGTGGTGGGCCAGCTGCAGCATGGCCAGCCGGCGTTCATGGTGATGTACGCGGGCCTGATCATCTTCTTCTCGTTCTTCTACACCTCGATCGTGTTCAATCCGGACGACACGGCCGACAACCTGCGCAAGTACGGCGGCTTCCTCCCGGGTATCCGTCCCGGCAAGCGCACGGCGGAGTACCTGGACTATGTGCTGACCCGGCTGACCGTCATCGGCGCCGCCTACATCACCGTGGTCTGCATCCTGCCGGAGGCCCTGATCAGCTTCTACAATGCGCCCTTCTACCTGGGCGGCACGTCGATCCTGATCGTTGTGACTGTAACCATGGACACCGTCGCCCAGATCGCTTCCCATCTTCAGGCCCACCAGTACGAAGGCCTGATTCGGAAGAACAAGCTGCGGGGCGTCCGGGGGCCGCGATGAGCGGTCGGCCGGTGGGGGGGACGCGATGAATATAATCCTGTTCGGCCCGCCCGCGGCGGGTAAGGGCACCCAGGCCAAGCGCCTGGTCGCCGAGCGCGGCATGGTCCAGCTTTCGACGGGCGACATGCTGCGCGCCGCGCGCACCTCGGGCACCGAGCTCGGCCAGAGGGTGGCCGGTGTGATGGACCGGGGCGAGCTGGTCTCCGACGAGATCGTCATCGCCCTGATCGAGGAGCGCCTGCCCGAGGCCGAAGCCGCCGGCGGCGCCATCTTCGACGGCTTTCCCCGCACCGTGGCCCAGGCCGAGGCGCTGGACAGCCTGCTGAAGGGCAGGGGACAACGCATCGACCAGGTTATCCGCCTCAAGGTGGACGAAGACGCCCTGGTGGCCCGCATCGGCAAGCGCTTCGCCGACGAGGGCCGGCCCGACGACAATCCCGAGACCTTCAAGACCCGCCTGGCCGCCTACAACGCCCAGACCAAGCCGCTGCTGCCCTATTACGAAGCCCAGGGCCGGCTGGTGGAAGTCGACGGCATGGCGCCGGTGGATCAGGTCGCGGCCGAGATCGACAAAGCCCTGGCCGGCGCTCTTGCCGGCGCCTCGAATTGACTTATCTAACGCCCCTTCAACCTTTGATGACCAACCCATTGACGGGAACGCAATCGTCCCTATAACGGTGCGCTCCCGCGACAGGGCGCGAGCTTCGCGCCGGCTCTCCCGCCTCCTAACGAGGGCCGGGGCTTTTTCGCGTTCTAAAGTGTGTGACCGGAGAAATACAACGTGGCCCGCATCGCAGGCGTCAACATCCCGACCAACAAGCGCGTCGAAATCGCGCTGCAGTACATCCATGGCATCGGCTCCAAGACCGCCAAGGACATCCTTGGCAAGGTCGGCATCGAGTTGGCCCGTCGGGTCAACGAACTGACCGACGCTGAGGTCCTGCAGATCCGTGAGGCCATCGACCGCGACCTCACGGTCGAGGGCGATCTCCGCCGCGAGACCTCGATGAACATCAAGCGTCTGATGGACCTGGCCTCCTATCGGGGTCTCCGTCACCGCAAGGGGCTGCCTGTCCGCGGACAGCGCACCCACACGAACGCCCGCACCCGCAAGGGCCCCGCTAAGCCGATCGCCGGCAAGAAGAAGTAAGCTCGAGAGGTCGCCGAAATGGCCAAGGAGCCCACGCGCGTTAAAAAGCGCGAGCGCAAGAACATCACCTCGGGCGTCGCGCACGTAAACGCGTCGTTCAACAACACCATGATCACCATCACCGACGCCCAGGGGAACACCATCTCCTGGTCCAGCGCCGGCACGATGGGGTTCAAGGGATCCCGCAAGTCGACCCCTTATGCGGCCCAGATGGCCGCCGAGGACGCGGGCCGTAAAGCCATGGAGCACGGCGTGAAGACCCTCGAGGTCAACGTCGCCGGTCCGGGCTCGGGCCGCGAATCGGCGCTGCGCGCGCTGCAGTCGGTCGGTTTCACCATCACGACGATCCGTGACGTGACGCCGATCCCGCACAACGGCTGCCGTCCGCCCAAGCGTCGCCGGGTCTAAAGGCGACCGATCCGTTTTCCGCTGAGGCGCGAGATGCCGGGGATATGCCCGGCGCCCGCGCCTCAAGCCCCGTCCGAGAGAACCGATCCGTGATCGAAAGAAACTGGCAAGAGCTGATCCGTCCCGAAAAGCCTCAGATCGAGGCCGGCTCGGACAGCAGCCGCAAGGCGCGCATGGTGGCCGAGCCGCTCGAGCGCGGTTTCGGCGTGACCCTGGGCAACTCGCTTCGCCGCGTGCTGCTCTCCTCCCTGCAGGGCGCGGCGGTGACCGCGGTGCAGATCGACGGCGTCGTCCACGAGTTCTCCTCGATGGAAGGCGTGCGCGAGGACGTGGTCGACATCATCCTCAACATCAAGCAGCTCGCGCTGCGGATGCACTCCGAGGGCCCCAAGCGCATGACCCTGCGCGCGACCGGCCCCGGCGTGGTGACGGCCGGCCAGATCGATGCGCCCTCCGACATCGACATCCTCAACAAGGATCACGTGCTGTGCACCCTCGACGAGGGCGCTCAGGTGCGGATGGAGTTCACGGTCCAGAGCGGCAAGGGCTATGTCCCGGCCGAGCGGAACCGTCCGGAAGACGCCCCGATCGGCCTGATCGCCGTCGACGCCCTCTATTCGCCGGTCAAGAAGGTCGCCTATCGGGTCGAGCCGACCCGCCAGGGTCAGAGCCTCGACTACGACAAGCTGATCCTCGAGGTCGAGACCAACGGCGCGGTGAGCCCCGTGGACGCGGTGGCCTACGCCGCCCGCATCCTGCAGGACCAGCTGCAGCTGTTCATCACCTTCGACGAGCCGAAGAAGAAGACCGCGGACGAGGCTAAGCCGGAGCTGCCGTTCAACCCGGCCCTGCTCAAGAAGGTGGACGAGCTCGAACTGTCGGTCCGTTCGGCCAACTGCCTGAAGAACGACAACATCGTCTACATCGGCGACCTGATCCAGAAGACGGAGGCGGAGATGCTCCGCACCCCGAACTTCGGCCGCAAGTCGCTGAACGAGATCAAGGAAGTGCTGGGTTCGATGAACCTGCACCTCGGCATGGACGTGCCCAACTGGCCGCCCGAGAACATCGAAGACCTGGCCAAGAAGTTCGAAGACCAGATCTAAGCGCCTAACGCGTCACTCCGGGCTGCTTCGGCAGCCTGGGCCCGTCGAAGCCGTAACAACGGCGGAGGGCCCCGACGCTCAGCTATGACCCGGGCGGGAGCCGGCCGGGATTTGATCAGGCCGGCGCGATCAGCGTCCGCACGAGGAGACTTCCATGCGTCACGGTTCCGCCCACCGCAAACTCGGTCGCACCAGCGCCCACCGCACCGCCATGTTCGCCAACATGGCCGCCAGCCTGATCAAGCACGAGCAGATCGTCACCACCCTGCCCAAGGCCAAGGAGCTGCGGCCCTTCGTCGAGAAGCTGGTGACCCTGGCCAAGCGCGGCGACCTTCACGCCCGCCGTCAGGCGATCAGCCAGGTTCGTGACGTCGAGCAGGTCGGCAAGCTGTTCGCCACCATCGGCCCCCGCTACGGCGCCCGCAACGGCGGCTACATCCGGGTTCTGAAGGCCGGCTTCCGCCACGGCGACAACGCCCCGATGGCCGTGATCGAATTCGTTGATCGCGACACCGCCGCCAAGGGCCTGGACTCCGGTCCGACCCAGAACCAGGGCTTCGACGCCTAGGCTGGCGACGACAGACAGATTTGAAAAGCCCTCGGAAGCTGATGCTTCCGGGGGCTTTTCTTTTAGCCAGATAGTTGCAATATGAATTGAATATTCTCCTAGATCGCAAGGAGCTGCTGTGGACGATCCCTTCAAGCGCCCTGTCTTCGTTTCCTCCCTGTCCTACCGTGACCCTGCCGCCGCCCTCGACTGGCTGGAGCGGGCGTTCGGCCTTGAGCGGACCATGGTGAT